>NC_014961.1:985979-1314639 GCF_000186365.1 Desulfurococcus mucosus DSM 2162 | reverse complement strand
AAAAACAAGCCTATAAACCTTCAACCCCGCCTTGAAAAGCGAGGCTTTCGGTTGTAATATGTAGCAACCTCTATTTTATCCCTGCCAGGAGTTGGCTACAACTAGTCTCTCCGCTTCGGCCTGGAGGCATCCTTGAAGACGCCTCTTTTCAGGGTGGAAAATCTTAAAACCCCCTACGGTGATAGACACAGTGCGATGGGCCGGTAGCTCAGCCTGGAAGAGCGCTCGGTTGGCATCCGAGAGGTCCCGGGTTCAAGTCCCGGCCGGTCCACTAATCCTCCCACACCTTATTACGACTGGAAGCCTCACCCTTTAGAGCGGGGGGAGGCCAGCAGAACGACCTCCGAGTCATCCTCACTAAGCTTAAACATCCCGAGGTAGGCTCCCCATACAAGTATATTCCTCGCTACGCCTTCATCCATCCTCTTATAGTGCTTCTCTATCACCCGTGTTAACTCGCCTCTCGGAATACTCTTCCTCTTCACCAGCATCTCGTAAATCTCATGGAGGGGCTCAACCTTCTTCTCGATGACCAGCTCCCTTAAGAGCTTCCTCAGCCTCTTGGGGTCGGCCTCAGCCACCTTTCTACCGGGTTCTTCAAGAGTGAGGTATCCGTTCTCATATTTCACGAGTCCCAATGTCTCTGCGACATCTATGACTTTGGGTAGGAGGGCTATGGACTCACCTGTTAAATCCCCTATGTGCATGGGGTCTGCTCTACCGCCTAAGCTGTAGAGGGATTCTACGAGTCCTACGATGTGATCCGGCAGTATGTCGCGTGGCACTAGAACTCGTTTATCTGTGTCCCCTGTGGACACTTCAACGAACACCTATGCCTAAAATTCATTTATTAGCTTTTAAACGTATTCAGCCAGAAGTGAAGGCTCACGCAGAGCCCCGGGGAAGCATGGCGAACCAGTATGGTTGACATTGCACTATTGCTCCTAGCATCCTTGGCGAGCCTTGGGAGGATGATAGCGGCGTACACTGTGTCAACGCTACTGGCTATCTCTATAGGTGTCGCGATGGCAAGGCGGAGACTGGTGGAGGAGGTTCTCCTACCATTACTGGATATCCTTCAATCGATACCGGTATTAGGATTCTTCCCCGTGGTTTTCACACTGCTCCTCATGCTTCCAGCCAGGCAGGTGGCCTTGGAGGCGGCGGCGGTCTTCCTTTTAACAACCGGCTTGCTCTGGAACATGATATTCGGGGTGTACAGTGCTGTAAAGTCCCTTGACCCGGATATACTGCTCATGGCTGATGTCTACGGGCTTAAAGCGTTCTCGAGGCTTGCATACATATATGTTCCATCAGCCAGGGCAGCCCTTGCAGCCAACAGCATAATCTCGTGGGCGGGGGGATGGTTCTTCCTGACGTCAGTGGAGGTTATAGCGTCGGGTCCACAGGAGTACAGGTTGCTTGGGCTGGGGAGCCTTATAATGTATCTATATAATGAAGGCGACACCTGGGGCTTCTACACGGCTATACTGCTACTCTTCCTCATGATAGTTTCATCCTACCTCCTGGTGTTCAACCCGGCTGTGAACACTGTTACGCGTCGACTCATGCTGCCTGCCTCAGGCATAATCTTCCCATATATCGCCAGGCTCGCTTCAGCAACATGGGGCCTCCTGCTAAGCCTAGGCATGCGACTCGAGGCAAGGCGTGTTGCAACACGGCGTTGGATGCATAGGGGTCCGGCTGCGGCAGGCGTAGCTGTGGCCCTGCCGACCGTACTCCTCCTAAGCCATGGAAGCCTAGCTAACCCATTGTTCATTTCATCCTTCCTCAGCAACTTCCTCATCTCCCTTGCAAGGGTCTCAGCGATCACGCTTCTATCCCTAGTCGCCTCCGTGGCCCTAGCATACCTGGCTTTGACGAGGCAGTGGGGTGTTGGAATAGCGTTCATCGGCGAGGTGCTCGGCTCAATACCAGCCATCATCTGGTGGCCCCTGCTCTCACCGCTGGCATCACCCCTACCCTGGCTTGTCTCACTCGTCGTCTTCCTCCAGGGCTCCTTCTGGTACGAGTTCTTCAACATAATGCTATTCGGCGTCCCAGAGGTTAGAGAGGAGCTCATGGAGTTGGCCAGGGTCTACGGCGTCAAGGGCTTCAACTACTTCAGATACATCCTGCTACCCTCCCTCCTCCCCTCGATAGCCTCCGGTGCGCTGAGCGCGTGGGGCGGTGCATGGAACTCCACGATAGTAGCCGAGTACTTCTCAAGCGGCATACTAACCGTGGATCTCGGCGGCGTCGGCTCCACACTAGCTAGATACGTGTACAGCGGGAACCTTGAGGCTGCAAGCCTCACAATCCTACTGTGGGCTGTAATGATAGTTGTACTGGATAAAATCCTATGGTCCAGGATATTCAAGCTGGTTGAGAAGACGCATGCCGTGGGCGAGTAGCCATGCAGCCCATCATCAGGCTTAGGGAAGTATCCAAGAGCTTCGGGGAGGGCGGGAGAATCCTGAGGGTCCTGGACAGCATTACACTGGACATAGGCTCAGAGTTCATCGCTATACTGGGTCCATCCGGCTGCGGGAAATCCACGCTACTAAAGATCATTGCCGGCATCGAGAAACCTGACAGCGGGTCGATAGAGGCCCGTGGCAACATAACATACGGGTTTGTATTCCAGTCACCAACCCTGCTACCATGGCTAACAGTGCTGGATAACGCGGCTTTACCGCTCATCGCTAAAGGCATCAGTAAGAAGGAGGCCAGGGATAAAGCAAGGAGATACCTGTCCCTGGTGGGGCTGCAAGGGTTCGAGGACTTCTACCCGAACGAGCTGAGCGGGGGTATGAAGCAGAGGGTGAACATTGCAAGGGCGCTTGCAGTAGAGCCCTCTATCCTCCTAATGGACGAGCCCTTCTCCCAGCTAGATCCCTTAACAGCCGAGGCGCTCAGGGCTGAGGTGGTGGATCTATGGCTCTCCGGGGTGACAACTGTCGAGGGAGTGATCATGGTGACGCATAATGTGGAGGAGGCAGTATACATGGCTGATAGAATAGTTATCCTCACACCGAGGCCCGCTAAGGTGGCCAAGGTGGTTGAGGTCGGGCTCCCGAGGCCAAGGGATAGGAGGTCGAAGGAATTCCAGGATATAGTGGATGCGGTCTACGAGTACGTGAGCTGACGCACGGAGGTTTAATGCATCTCCACTTCTTTCCCATCAAGGGATGCGACTAGTTGTTACGTGAAGCAACATCTTTAAAAATCGCTTAACGATTTCTAGAACCTAGATCCAGGAAATAGGACTCTATATATGGCTTTGGGTGTTTGTTTATGGGTAAGAGAATAAATGTTCTGGAACACGAGCTAGTGCCGAAGCACGAGATCCTACCACCCGAGGAAGCATACCAGGTCCTCAAGAAGCTCGGGGTGGAACCGTGGCAGCTGCCATGGATATCGATCAATGATCCCGTTGCTAAGGCTATAGGGGCTAAGCCAGGCGACATAGTGAAGGTTATCAGGAAGAGTCCGACAGCCGGGGAGTTCATCACGTACAGGTATGTAGTCGTCGACGTGACGAGGTGACCGGCTCATTGAATAATCGAGCAGACTACTTGACGCCGGACGACCTCTGGATTGTTATGAGGAAGTACTTCGAGGAGAAGGGGCTGGTAAGACAGCACCTTGACAGCTATGAGAGGTTCCTCAAGGAGCTGCTTCCATCGATCCTAGAGGAATTCAGGGAGATAAGGATAGCGGAGAAGACGAGGATAGTCATCGAGAAGTACAGGGTTGACGAGCCCAAGTGGACGAGCATAGAGGGCATAGAGGAGTCTAAAAGCCCCATGGAGTGCAGGCTGAGAAACCTCACCTACGCCACCCCAGTGTACGTGACTGTGAGGATAGAGGATGAAAGCGGCTATACAAGGGAGCAGGAGTTAAAACTCATGGATCTACCGGTTATGTTGAAGTCCAGCATAGACCCCTTAAGCAAGCTTACACCTGAAGAGTTAGTTGCGATGGGGGAGGATCCAAGGGATCCCGGGGGATACTTCATAATCAACGGTAGTGAAAAAGTCATCGTGGCCCAGGAGGATTTAGCAAGCAACAACATCATAGTTGACGCAATGCCTGAAGGCAGCTCCGTGACCCATGTAGCCAAGGTCACCAGTGTTGCAAGAGGGCGTAGAAGCCAGTTGGTCATTGAGAGAAGGAAGGACGGGGTCTTCTACGCTAGCTTCCAGGGCCACAAGTTCCCCGCTGTGATGCTGATGGTGGCTCTAGGACTAGCCAGCGAGGCCGAGATACTGTACGCTACAAGCCTTAAACCAGAGGTGCACAACCACCTGCTACCATCCATAATCCAGATACAGGAGGTGCTTCCAAAGCTAGAGATACCTGAAGGCGCCAGCGAGGAGGAGGTTGAAAGACTCAAGGAGGAGTATAGGAGGAGGGTTGTCGAGGAAGCCCTCGACTTCATAGCCTCTAAATTCATAATAGGTAAGCCGAGGGAGGAGAGAATACTTAGAGCGCAGAGACTGCTGGATGAACGACTCCTACCCCACATAGGCACCGACCCCTCGCCTGAGACAAGGCTGAGGAAAGCCGTCTTCATAGGGCAGATGATATCGAGGATAATAGAATTGTACCTGGGCTACAGGAGCCCCGACGACAAGGATCACTATAGGAATAAACGGCTGAAGCTCGCTGGAGACATGCTCGCCACCCTCCTCAGGGCTGCAATAATGGGCTTCTCACGGGAGATAAAGGAAGGGGTTGAAAAACAGCTCGCCAAGACGAGGAAAGTAGACTTGAAGATGGTGTTTAAGCCGAGCATAATAACCGATAGACTCCTCCACGCCATGGCCACGGGCAACTGGCCCGGCGGCAGGACAGGTGTAAGCCAGCTCCTGGATAGGACGAACATGCTGAGCACGCTGAGCCATCTGAGAAGAGTCGTCTCACCGCTTGCCAGGGGGCAGCCGCACTTCGAGGCCAGGGAGCTCCATGGAACACAGTGGGGTAGGATGTGCCCCTTCGAGACGCCTGAGGGCGCCAACATCGGGCTGGTGAAAAACCTAGCTTTAATGACCAATGTCAGTGTTGGAGTAGACGATAAGGAAATCGAGCTACTCCTATACAGGATCGGCGTGGTACCACTGGTCTCAATCAATACAGGGGACAAGTCGTATAAGGGTATACTGGACATCATCCGGGAGGATGTCTCAGCAGCCGTCGAGTTAAGTGAGAAGTACTCCGGGTGGAGCAAGGTCTTCCTGAACGGGAAGCTAGTGGGCTACCATAGGAACGGAGAGGAGCTGGCTAGAGCTATAAGAGAGCTTAGGAGGAAGGGGAAGATAAGTAGTGAGGTTAATGTAGCCCATATAAACAGTGGATACGTGGACGAGGTAGTCGTGAACACGGATCCAGGGAGAATAAGGAGGCCGCTGATAGTCGTCGAGAACGGGAAACCCAAGCTGACCAGGGAGCATGTAAAGATGCTTGAGGAGGGCAGGTTAGGGTTCGAGGACCTCGTCAAGCAGGGTATAATAGAGTACCTGGATCCCGACGAGGAGGAGAACGCGTATATAGCGCTGGAGCCAGGCAGCGTTGGAGCTGAGCACACCCACATGGAGATATGGATACCAGCTATCCTAGGGATAACGGCCTCCATCATACCCTACCCGGAGCATAATCAAAGCCCGAGAAACATGTATCAGTCAGCTATGGCTAAGCAGAGCCTCGGCCTTTACGCAGCCAACTTCCAGAGGCGAATGGATACAAGGGGGCACTTCCTACACTACCCGCAGAAACCACTCGTCCAGACCCGTGCAATGGATGTAATAGGCTATAATGAGCGGCCTGCAGGCCAGAACATGGTTGTAGCCGTGCTCACCTACACCGGGTACAACATGGAGGACGCGTTGATACTGAATAAGAGTAGTGTGGACAGGGGGCTCGCTAGATCCACGTTCTTCAGGCTGTACACGACAGTAGAGTACAAGTATCCCGGTGGAATACAGGATGAGATAACTATTCCCTCAACCAATATAAGGGGGTATAGGGGGCAGAAGGCGTATGAGAAACTGGAGGAGGACGGGATAGTAGCGCCTGAAACACCTGTGACAGGGGGAGACGTGTTAATAGGGAAGATCAGCCCACCCAGGTTCCTCAGCGCCCAGGAATACGAGGTAGGCAGCACGCTGACACGGCAGGACACGAGTGTTGTGATGAGGCATGAGGAGAAAGGCGTGGTTGACACCGTCTTAATAACCATGGACAGCGAGGGCAACAAGCTCATCAAGGTCAGGGTGAGAGACCTCAGGATCCCTGAGCTAGGCGATAAGTTCGCGTCCAGGCATGGACAGAAGGGTGTTGTAGGACTACTGGTGCCACAGTACGACATGCCCTTCACGGAGGAAGGCGTGGTCCCCGACCTGATAATAAACCCGCATGCGTTCCCGAGCAGAATGACCGTCGCACAGCTCATGGAGAGCATAGCCGGTAAAGCCGCCGCACTCGAGGGGCGAACCTTCGATGCGACCCCGTTCTACAAGACCCCTATCGAGGAGCTACAGGTAATCATAAAGAGGCATGGGTACTCCCCAACCGGCGAGGAGGCCATGTATGATGGGAGAACCGGTGAACTACTGGATGCACCGGTCTTCATAGGGGTAGTGTACTACCAGAAGCTCCACCACATGGTCAGCGATAAAATGCATGCGAGAGCCAGGGGGCCAGTACAGATATTGACGAGGCAGCCCACGGAGGGCCGTTCAAGGGCCGGCGGGCTGAGATGGGGTGAGATGGAGGTCGACTGCCTGGTTGGACACGGCTCCGCCATGTTGTTGAAGGAAGCCATGACGGATAGGAGTGATTCAACAATCATCTATGTTTGCGAGCTATGCGGCTCCATGGGATGGTATGATAGGAACAAGGGCAAGTACATGTGCCCGGTGCACAAGGAGAGAGGAGTGTTGAAGCCCGTTGAAGTATCATATGCGTTCAAACTGCTGCTACAAGAGCTCATGAGCCTGGGTATAAGGCCCAGGCTGATAACTGGTGAAGTCGCGAAGGGTGAGGGACAGTGAGCAGGGTTATAACCAACAGGATAACCCGTGTGAAGTTCGGGATACTTTCACCTGACGAGATTAGGAAGATGAGTGTCACGCAAATATTCTCCGCCGAGGTATACGATAACGACGGCTCCCCTATAGATGGAGGCGTAATGGATAGGAGGCTTGGCGCAATAGAGCCGGGTGAAGCCTGCCCTATCTGCGGCAACACGAGGGACTCATGCCCCGGGCACTTCGGCCACATAGAGCTAGCTAAGCCCGTTATACATGTCGGGTTCGTGAAACACATACTCATGTATCTGAGAGCCACGTGCAGGAATTGCGGGCGCCTCAAGATACCGGAGGAGGAGAGGAACGAGTACCTCCGCTTACTGAGCGACCTACATGAGCTGGGAGCACCCTACTTGATCAAAAGGTTCCATGAATACATTAGGAGGAAGGCTAGTGCGGCAGAAGTATGCCCTCACTGCGGTGTCAAACAGTACAAGGTTAAACTCGAGAAGCCGCATACATTCTACGAGCAGACCGAGAAGGGATTAGTCAAGTTAACGCCCAGCGAGGTCAGAGGCAGGCTCGAGAAGATACCCGACGACGACGTCAAGCTGCTGGGAGGAGACCCCAGGGACGCTAGGCCGGAGTGGATGGTTCTAACAGTGCTACCCGTACCCCCGAGAAGCGTGAGGCCTTCAGTACTGCTGGAAACAGGTATAAGGAGCGAAGATGACTTGACACATAAGCTCGTAGACATAATAAGGACTAACAACAGGCTCAGGGAGCACGTTGAAGGCGGGGCACCAAGCGCCATCATAGAGGATGAATGGGAGCTACTGCAGTACCATGTGACAACATACTTCGATAATGAGGCTCCAGGCATACCTGTTGCGAAGCACCGTAGCGGTAAGACCTTGAAGGGCATAGCGCAGCGGTTGAAGGGCAAGGAGGGCAGGTTCAGGAACAACCTCAGGGGGAAGAGGGTTGACTTCTCAGCTAGAACCGTTGTAAGCCCGGATCCAAGCCTCAGCATCAACGAGGTAGGGGTCCCTGAGGATGTAGCCAGGATACTGACGGTGCCGGAGAGGGTTACACCATGGAACATTGAGGAGATGCGGAGGCTAGTGTTGAATGGACCGGAGAAGTGGCCTGGAGCAAACTATGTCGTGAGACCGGATGGAAGGAAGATAAGCCTCAAGTTCGTTGACAGGAAGGCCGCGGCAGAGGCGCTTGAACCAGGCTTCATAGTGGAGAGGCATCTCATGGATGGAGACGTCGTGTTGTTTAACAGGCAGCCCTCACTCCACAGGATATCGGTGATGGCGCACATTGTAAGAGTGCTACCCTACAAGACGTTCCGCTTAAACCTACTCGTGTGCCCGCCCTACAACGCTGACTTCGATGGAGACGAGATGAACCTGCATGTACCTCAGAGCGAGGAGGCCAGGACGGAAGCCAGGCTACTAATGCTCGTGGAGAGACACATACTGACGCCGCGTTACGGAGGACCCATAATAGGCGGCCTCCAGGACTATATAAGTGGAGCATATATCCTGACAAGTAAGACAACCCTTCTCAGCAAGGACGACGTGGTAGACCTCCTCGCTGTGACAGGCTATAAAGGGGAGATACCGGAGCCAGCGATCCTAAAGCCGCGGGAACTGTGGACCGGGAAGCAGCTTGTATCACTCTTCCTCCCCAAGGACTTCAACTATAAGAGGAACTCGAAGATAGGTAGTGCTGCAGCGTTGAGATGCATTGACGAAGACTGCCCCCATGACAGCATGGTGATAGTTAAGAACGGCGTGCTCCTAGAGGGAGTACTGGATAAAGCCAGCATAGGGAGAGAGGAGCCGGAGAGCCTTGTACACTGGCTCATAAAGGAGTACGGTGAGGACTACGGTAGAATGTTCATGGATAGAGTGTACAAGATGTTCATAAGGATGTCGGAGAAACACGGCTTCACAATGAGCTACAGTCACCTGACGCTACCAGAAGAGGCTCGCAACAGGCTAAGGGAGATAATACTCGAGAAGAAACGGGAGGTTGAAGAACTAATATCGAAGTACAGGAGGGGAGAACTACAGGCAAGGCCAGGTAAGACCCCCGAGGAGACATTGGAGGACGAGATAATCGATACTCTTTCAAAGAAGCTGCTGGACAGCGTTGCCGAGGTGATAACACCATACTTCACACTGGTGAACCCAGTGGTAGTCATGGCTAGAACCGGTGCCAGAGGAAACCCGGTTAACCTGACACAGATGGCGGCACTACTAGGGCAGCAAACGGTTCGAGGTAAACGACTCACAAGAGGCTACCTCGGAAGGGCACTACCCCACTTCAAGCCCGAGGACCTGGGACCCGAAGCCAGGGGCTTCATAGCCAACGGGTTCGTGAACGGGTTGAACCCGGTTGAAATGTTCTTCCATGCGGCTGCCGGAAGAGAAGGATTAATCGACACCGCTGTGAGGACAAGCCAGTCGGGATACATGCAGAGGCGTTTAATAAACGCGCTACAGGATCTAAGAGTCGAGTACGATGGGAGCGTCCGCCTAACCACTGGTGAAATAGTTCAACTACTATACGGTGAGGACGGCGTAGACCCCATGAAGAGTGACCACGGGAGATCAGTCAACGTGGATAGAGTCGTCGAGAAAGTGTTCGGGGGTAGAGGTTAGATGCATGGGCTCTCAGCCGAGGAGATCCAGCGCATCATAGATGAGAAGCTGAAGGGACGTGTAAGCCCACAGGTATACGAGGAGGTACGCGGGAAGCTGTTGAACATAGCTGGGAGAATCAGGGTTACAGTGGATGATGTTGAGAGACTCGTGGAACACGTTGTTGAAAGGTATCATTCATCACTCATAGAGCCAGGCGAGGCTGTTGGAACCATTGCGGCACAGAGCCTTGGAGAGCCTTCAACACAGATGACACTGAGGGTCTTCCACTACGCCGGTGTACGTGAGTACAATGTAACCCTGGGTCTGCCGAGGCTCATAGAGATAGTTGACGCCAGGAAGAAGCCGGAGACACCTATCACAGAGATATACCTGGTCGACGAGTACAAGGGGAGCGAGGAGAAAGCCAGGGAGATAGCGAGACGGATAGAGGCAACATACGTGGAGAACATTGTAAAGGAGCTAGACATAGACCTCTTCGAGGGTAAGGCAACGCTGCGACTCGACCCCGAGATGCTTGAAGACAAGGGTGTCTCAGTAGGCGAGGTGATCGAGAAGCTTGAGGAGCTCGGGGTAGGGGATGTATCAGAAGGCGACAACCCCTACGAGGTGGTGATCTCCCTTAAGGAGGAGTACCTGGATTACGGTAAGCTGGAGAAGTTGAGGAGCAAGATCCTCAGTACGCACTTGAAGGGGATTAAGGAGATACGGAAGGTGATAATTCAGAAGAGAGGCGACGAATACGTCATAGTTGCTGAGGGAAGCAACCTAGAGGAAGTGATGCGCGTCGAGGGCGTTGACTGGAGGAGGGTTTACACTAATAATATACAGGAGATAGAGGAGGTTCTAGGCATAGAAGCCGCACGGCAGGCGATAATAAGGGAGATAAGAGAGATACTCGAGGACCAGGGCCTCGACGTCGACATAAGGCACATAATGCTCCTAGCAGACATGATGACGTGGACCGGGCATGTGAGACAGGTTGGTAGAATGGGTGTAGCAGGCGAGAAGCCGAGCGTGCTGGCTAAGGCGACATTCGAGATGACTGTTCAGAAGCTCCTCGAGTCAGCCGCCACGGGCGAGGAGGACAAGCTATACGGGGTCACGGAAAACATTATAATAGGCCAGATAATACCTGTAGGAACGGGCACGGTACATGTTTATATGACCCCAAGCATATTAAAGAGCGATTCCGGTAGTGGTAAAGGTGATAGAAGTGAGTAGCCAGGTTGACCTGCTTAAGGCTATCAGGGTAGCAGCTGAGACAGGGCACGTAGTATACGGTGCCAGAGAGGTTAGGAGGCTCGTCTTGCATGGGAAGGCTAAAGCAGTCATCATAGCAGTCAACGCGCCTCCAGAGGTGAAGAGGGATTTAACATACTATGCGAAGCTAAGCGGTATCCCGGTGATAAAGTTCCCGGGAACCAACATGGAGCTGGGAACACTACTGGGGCGACCCCACAGTATTTCATCGATAGCCGTGGTGGACCCCGGTCAATCAAACATACTTGAGCTGGCTGAAGGGGTGCAGGAATAGATGAGTAGCGATAAGTCACAGGTCAAGATAACCCCGGACGAGTTCCGTTTCATGGCCCTGTTAAACGAGCTCACAGGCGCCGTTGTAAGGGACTGCATAGTTGAAGAGGAGAACAACCGAGTCATATTCCTAGTCAACCCCGAGGATGTTGGAAGAGCCATAGGGCCCAAGGGGTTCTTCGTCCAGAGATTGAAGAAGATACTTAACAAGAACATTGAGATCGTGGGATACAGCAGTAACCTGGAGGAGCAGGTTAAATACGCGCTTGCACCGGCAAGGATAAAGGAGATAAAGCTATCGACGAAGCCTGATGGAAGCAAAGTCCTCTACGTGGCAGTGGATCCAGCCGATAAAGGGATAGCAATAGGTAAAAACGGTAGAAACGTCCAGAGAGCCAGGCTTATTTTAAAAAGGCATTTCGATATAGATTCAGTGGTTATAGCGTGAGCAAGAGGCTCTCGCAGGGAGGGATAAGATGCCCGGTAAGAAGGCTCCAGCTGGATTATACGCGGCTAGAAAGCTCGAGGAGAAAAGGCTGAAGTTCCGTTGGAGCCAAAGGGATTTCAAGCGTAGAATGCTGAGGAAGACAGGCAAGCTAAGGGACCCCTTGGAAGGAGCACCAATGGCCAGGGGGATAGTACTGGAGAAAGTGGGAATAGAGTCCCGTAAGCCGAACTCAGCTGTGAGGAAATGTGTAAGGGTGCAACTAGTCAAGAACGGAAAGGTTGTCACAGCCTTCGTCCCATGGGACGGTGGAGTAAACTACATAGATGAACACGACGAGGTAATAATAGAGGGCATAGGTGGCCCACTAGGCGGCTCCCTGGGAGACATCCCGGGAGTAAGATACAAGGTTGTAATGGTCAACGGCGTCTCACTCAAGGCACTCTGGCTTGGAAAGAAGCAGAAGCCTGTCAGGTAAGGGAAACCACATGGTTTTAAACCGCTCAGCAGATATTGAACCAGAAGGTGTTTACCCATGGAGAACACTGGTTCAAGAGAGCTTGTAATCAAGGAGATAAAGCTGTTCAACAAGTGGAGCTACGACTTCATAGAGGTCAGGGATCCAAGCCTGAAGAAATACATCTGTCTGAAACCAGTATACCTGCCGCACACAGGCGGAAGACATGAACATAGACGCTTCGGTAAGACCCATGTACCCATAGTTGAGAGACTGATAAACAAGGTGATGCGGCCGGGTAGAAACATGGGTAAGAAGCATCTAGCATACAACATAGTCAAGAAGGCCTTCGACATAATTCACATAAAGACGGGTGAAAACCCCATACAGGTATTGGTGCGGGCGATCGAGAACGCTGCGCCAAGAGAGGAGACCACGAGGATAATGTATGGTGGAATAACATACCACGTCTCCGTAGACGTAGCACCACTGAGGAGAATAGACCTAGCACTGAGACACCTAACCGAGGGCGCGAGGATGAAGGCTTTCCACAGCCCTATCCCCATAGAGGAGGCGCTTGCAGAGGAAATAGTGCTCGCCGCCTCAAACGATCCAAAGAGCTACGCTATACAGAAGAAAGAGGAGATAGAAAGAATAGCGTTAAGCAGCAGGTAGCCCAGACACACCACTGCTTTCACACCCACAGTCCACTCCTCCCCATTCATGAAAACACTGCGGGAAACACGAGAACCCTTCACCCCACTGAAAAACCCTTATCGCCTCCCTGCTACACCACTGTTGAACCGACCTCCTCCCCGCCCTAAAAGGGCGGGGTTTCCCTGTTTAGGGGTTCGCTGGTTCCCCTGCATCTCCCCGGGTTTACACATCTCCTCTGCAGGGCGGTCAGAGAGCTCCGTCTGGGTTAGGGCTTCCACACGTATGTTTAACACTGCGACAGTATCCCTGTCGGCTTCGAAGCCGCAACCAGTGCACTTCAACCTCCTATACTCGTTTTCAGCGAGCCTGAAGCCGCATCTTGGGCAGGCTGTAGATGCCCCTTAGGGTCGACGGCTACGTGTGTAATGTTAGGCTTGGAGCACGCGGTGAATCGTGAAATGAAGGCAGTCCTCGTCAATGCTGCACCAGTGGTGTAGGAGGGTGCTTTTATAAATACCCTAAACTTATTAAACTAGAGATGACATGTTGATGAGGTTGAAAGGTGGTAGAAGTGAGTGCACCGCAGAAGCCACATTTAAATATAGTGATAATAGGGCACGTAGACCACGGTAAAAGCACGATGACAGGACACATACTGTACCGTCTAGGATACTTCGACGAGAAGACAGTGAAGATGATCGAGGAAGAGTCCAAGAAGATGGGTAAGGAGAGCTTCAAGTTCGCGTGGCTACTCGACAGAATGAAGGAGGAGCGTGAGCGTGGAGTCACTATATCGCTGTCGTACATGAAGTTCGAGACGAAGAAGTACTTCTTCACCATTATCGATGCCCCTGGCCACAGGGACTTCGTTAAGAACATGATTACCGGTGCAAGCCAGGCTGATGCAGCGATCCTCGTGGTGAGCGCTAGGAAGGGTGAGTTCGAGGCAGGGATGAGTGCTGAGGGCCAGACACGTGAGCACGCTATACTAGCGAGAACCATGGGTATAAACCAGTTGATCGTCGCGATAAACAAGATGGATGCCACTGAGCCACCGTACAGTGAGAAGAGATACAATGAGATCAAGGAGATCCTGGGGAAGTTCCTGAAGGGACTCGGCTACGATGTCTCGAAGATACCCTTCATACCTATATCGGCTTGGACCGGTGAGAACCTGATAGAGCGCTCGCCTAACATGCCATGGTACAATGGTCCTACACTAGTGGAGGCACTGGATACACTGGAGGTCCCGCCTAAACCCATAAACAAGCCGCTGAGGATACCGATACAGGACGTCTACAATATCTCTGGAATAGGCGTTGTACCAGTGGGCAGGGTTGAGACAGGTGTACTGAAGGTTGGCGACAAAGTAGTGTTCATGCCAGCCGGGCTCGTGGCCGAGGTCAAGAGCATAGAGACACACCACACTAAGATAGAGAAGGCTGAGCCAGGCGACAACATCGGGTTCAACGTGAAAGGCGTGGAGAAGAAGGATATTAAGCGTGGAGACGTAGCAGGCTCACTGGATGTCCCGCCAACCGTGGCAGACGAGTTCACGGCTAGAATAATGGTTATGTGGCATCCAACAGCCATAGCGGTTGGATACACGCCGGTGATACATGTCCACACAGCCAGCGTAGCCTGCAGGATAACCGAGATCATAGCGAAGATTGACCCGAGGACCGGTAAGGAAATCGAGAAGAACCCGCAGTTCCTGAAGCAGGGCGACATAGCGATAGTGAAGTTCAAGCCGATTAAGCCGCTGGTAGTGGAGAAGTACTCGGACTTCCCAGGCCTTGGAAGATTCGCTATGAGAGACATGGGTAAGACTATAGGTATAGGCCAAGTGCTCGAGATAAAGCCTGCACAGGTCAACATTAAGAAGTAGAATCTTTTTTAAGCCCGGATGAGTCTCACATCAACTTTCAGGGGTGCTTACCGAGCCGCTGCCCAAGGTTGATCAATATGTCTGCGACACGAATGGTTAAGATAAAGATTTGGAGCACTAATGTAAAGGTACTCGATGATTTCGTAGGTAAAATAACGGATATAGTGAAGAAGACCGGTGTCAGAATGGATGGCCCCATACCACTACCCACTAAGAGAATGAAGATTAGAACCATGAAGCTGCCTCACGGCGAGGGCAAGAAGAAATATGAGAAGTGGGAGATGAGGATCCACAAGAGGCTACTCTACATAGCCGAAGATGAAAGAGTAATGAAGCAGTTGATAAGGGTAAGGATACCCCCCGAGATATGGATGGAGATAGAGATATAGGGACACATGGTTTTACATAAGGTACCCCTATACAACTCCTCCCTGGATTGCAGATCTATCCTCCCCCGCCCTGAAGGGCAAGGACCCCCGTTTAGGAAAGAGATATAAGCCGCCAGCATTAATTAACCGAGTGGGGAGCCGGGGTGCCCGAGCGGTTCAAGGGGCTGGCCTGGAGAGCCAGTGCCCCGAAAGGGGCACGCGGGTTCGAATCCCGCCCCCGGCGCCTAATCCTCTTCACGCAGGGCTCAATACTTATGCGTTGACGCGGGTCTTCATGAAGCTAAGCTTTAAAAACCGTCAACGGCTAATTAGATGGTAGTCGTACATGCTTACGAGTCAAAGTGGTGGAGGAGTTGAGTAGCAGGGAGAGCTTTAGACAGATAGTTAGAATACTTGAGACGGATGTCGATGGGGAGCTACCGTTAGTTTACGGTCTTTCAGAGGTAAAAGGGTTAGGATACGCGTTCAGCCTAGCTGTGTGCAGGGTGCTTGGACTGGATCCACGGCAACGCACGGGATTCCTGAGCGATGACACTGTGAAAAGCATTGAGGAAGTCGTCCGCAACCCAGGTAAGTATGGGATACCGGCATGGATCTACAATAGGCGGAAAGACTATGCTACGGGTCAAGACCTGCACTTGACTAGTGCGAACCTGATATATTATGTTAAAGAGGACATTGAGAGGGAGAAGCGCATTAAGAGCTGGCGCGGCATAAGGCATGCCTTGGGCTTAAAGGTCAGGGGCCAGCGCACTAGGACAACTGGTAGGACAGGTGTAACCGTGGGTGTCAGAAAGAAGAAGGCTGCTCAGCAACCGCAAGGAAAGAAGGAGCAAGGGTGATCTCCATGGGTGATCCACGTAAGCCGAGGAGAACATATGAGGGGCCACGCCACCCTTGGCGTCGCGACGTATTAATGTACGAGATGAGGCTCATAGGCACGTATGGATTAAGGAATAAGAGGGAGCTTTGGAAGGCCGCAACAATAGTGAGATACTATAGGCATAGAGCGAGATCCCTGTTAGCAGCCCCACAGGAGATCCGTGAAAAAGAGGAGAAGGCGCTCATAGGCAGGTTGATCAAGCTGGGGCTCCTCAAGGAGGGCGCCAAGCTCGACGACGTCCTAAACCTGAGGGTAGAGGATCTACTGGAGAGACGCTTGCAAACCCTTGTCTACAAGAAGGGCTTGGCTAAGACACTACATGAGGCACGCCAGCTAATCGTGCATGGCCATATAGCCATAGGTGGGAGGCGAATTAGGTCGCCTGGCAGGATAGTGAGCGTGGATGAGGAGCCGTTGATAGATTACTACCCGTTCAGCCCATTGAAGCAGAGGGCAAGCACGGAGGTCCAGGGGTGAGTGGTAGATGGCGTTCTCGATGAGAGAGCTGAAGTGGGGGATAGCCCACATCTACAGTAGCCCCAATAACACTATAATACACATAACCGATGTCACCGGGGCTGAAACAGTGAGCAGGTGGAGCGGCGGAATGGTTGTTAAAGCAGACAGGGAGAAGCCGAGCCCCTATGCAGCAATGATGGCTGCATCCAGGGCAGCAAACGAAGCCATGGATAAAGGCATCACTGCTCTACACATAAAGGTGAGGGCGCCAGGGGGACACGGCCCGAAGACACCGGGTCCAGGTGCGCAGGCAGCGATCAGGGCGCTGGCGAGATCAGGGTTCATAATAGGCAGGATAGAGGATGTAACACCGATACCCCATGACACCACGAGGAGGCCCGGCGGTAGAAGAGGAAGAAGAATGTAGAGCCCCACGGGTGTTTTTAGGCTTGCAACTAGACATCATAGAGAAAACCCCCTACACCATCAAGCTCCACCTCAAGGGCATACCGCTACACGTAGTCAACTCTCTGAGGAGAACCATTATATCAGAAGTACCCACTATGGCCGTGGACTATGTGGCGATAACAGAGAACTCCAGCGTCTTCTACGATGAATACATAGCGCACAGGCTTGGCCTGATACCATTGAAGAGCGATGAAGCACTCCACAAGTATAAGCCGCCAGAGGAATGCGCTGAGGCAGGCGAGAAGGGAGTCTTCTCACAGGACTGCTTCGCAACACTGAGGCTGGAGGCCAAGGGCCCCGAGGACGGCGTCCTAACAATATACAGCGAAATGCTTGAGAGCAGCGATCCCGATGTGACCCCTGTGTACGGGAAGGTGCCGGTTGTCAGGCTAACAAGGAACCAGAGCATCAGGCTCGAGGCCTATGCGAGACTGGGCCGTGGGAAAGAACACGCTAAATGGAGCCCTGTCTCAGTCGCCACCCATAAGTATATCCCGGTTATAACCGTCAACGCTGAGAAATGCCAGGGCACCAAGTGCTCCAGGTGCGCCAACACGTGTCCCAAAGGCGTGTTCGAGGCATCCGGGGACGCGATAAGGGTTAAGGAGGACAGGGTGCTCGAGTGCACTTTCTGCAGGCTGTGCGAGAACACGTGCCCCGCAGGCGCTGTAAAAGTATCCTGGAGGGACAACGAGTACATTCTTAGCCTGGAGCTCACGGGGGCTTTAAGCGCTAGAAATGTTTTATTAGAGGCCGTGAACATTCTAAGTAGGAAACTGGATGCTTTCATGGATGAATTAAGGAGAAACGGTGTTGTAACGTGAGCGGGTTGAAGAAGACGAACATAGTCTTAAGGAAAACGATAGAGGAGTTGAGGAGGCAGGCATCCCGGAGCAATGCACCCATATGGGGTGCTGTCGCGGAGGAACTCTCGAAGCCGACGCGTAGGAGGAGGGCCGTCAACGTGAGCAGGATAAACAGGCATACGGCGCCAGGCGACATAGTAGTGGTGCCTGGAAAAGTGCTTGGAGCAGGCGACCTCGACCACCCTGTCACCGTGGCTGCATTCAGTTTCTCGAAGACAGCCATAGAGAAGATAGTGCGGAGCGGGGGCAGGGTCCTCCACATCATGGATTTACTGAGGGAGAACCCGTCGGGAAGCAATGTTAAGATCATTGGGTGAACCATATGAGTGAGGAGAAAATACTCTACGTGGATGCATCGAACCAGGTGCTTGGACGAGTAGCCAGCATAGTGGCCAAGAAACTGCTTGAAGGCTACAGGGTCATAGTCGTAAACGCTGAGAAAGCCGTGGTGAGCGGCGAGAAGAACAGGGTTATAGCCGGCTACAAGCTACTGTTAAATGTTAAAACCCACTATAATCCCGAGAAAACAGGTATCAGGAGGCCGAGGACACCCGTAAACATATTTAAGAGAACCGTGAGAGGCATGCTGCCAGTAGACCAGCCGAAGGGGAGGGAGGCGTATAGGAGGCTCAGAGTCTACGTAGGCGTACCCAGCAGCATGAAGAACGTTCAGTTCACGCAGTTCCCGGAGGCATCCGCATCCAGGCTTAGAAACAGGTTTGTTTACCTGGAGGAAATAGCTAGAGCCATGGGTTGGAGGGGTGTGAGGAAGTGAGCGAGGCAACCAGTGAGAGAGTGAAAATAGTGGTGTCCTCAGGGAAGAGGAAGACCAGTATAGCGAGAGCAGTGATAAAGCCTGGAGCTGGAAGAGTCTGGATAAACAACACTCCACTGGAGATCATACCGTTCGAACTAGCGAGAATGAAGATCCTTGAACCACTGCTACTGATAGGGGACCTCGCTAAAACCATTGATGTAAAGGTGAATGTGAACGGCGGAGGCTACATGAGCCAGGCTGAAGCAGCCAGGATAGCTATTGCAAGAGGCCTGGTTGAATTCTTCGAAAGCGACCATGTGAAAACAATCCTGAAAGAGTACGACAGGTACATGTTAAGCGGGGATCCACGTCAAACAGAACCCAAGAAGTGGGGCAGGTATAGTGCGAGGAGGAGATGGCAGAAGAGCTACAGGTAGGTGGGCGTATTGCTATTCCCCGTGAGATGCTTCACATGCGGTAGGCCGATAGGGCACCTCTGGGACGAATACATTAAGAGAGTAGAGCAGGGAGAAGAGCCTGGCAAAGTACTCGACGACCTAGGCGTGAAAAGGTATTGTTGCAGGAGAATGTTTTTATCATATGTAGACGTATCCAGGGAGATACTATACTTCCCGAAGATTTCGTAGGGTGATACATATGAGTGAGACACCTGGAACACCAGGGGGAGAAGAACCACCCATTTCAAAACCCGAGGGCGGCGTAATAGAGCTACTGGTACCAATAGAGAAATACCTGTCGGCCGGCGTACACATAGGTACACATATATGCACGAAGTTCATGGAGCCCTTCGTATACAGGGTGAGGTCGGACGGCCTATACATATTGGACGTCAGGAAGATCGATGAAAGACTCAGGATAGCCGGTAAATTCCTCTCACGATACCAGCCTGAGAAAATAGCCGTGGTCTCAGTGAGACAGTATGGTAGGAAACCAGCCCAGAAGATGTGCCAGTACGTTGGATGCAAACCATTCACCGGTAGATTCATGCCGGGAACATTCACTAACCCAAGCCTCAAAATATACTTCGAACCAGACGTAGTAGTGGTCACAGACACCAGGTCCGATGCACAAGCACTCAAGGAGGCTGCTGAAACAGGCATACCGATAGTGGCTTTCGCCGACACTGATAACAGGGTTGACTACGTAGACCTCATAATACCAGGAAACAACAAGGGGAGGAAGAGTCTCGCACTACTATACTGGATACTTACACGGCAAATACTCCGTGAAAAAGGCGCAATACCGCCCAACGCCGAGCTCCCCGAGCAGCCAACGGACTTCGAGGCATCCCTGTAGAAGGCTTTTCAATACATTCAAAGCCGGCTTCACCCTTTTACATCCTCCTTGACGGGGATTCGTGTCGAGCCCCTGAGAGGCTTGAATCATTATTAGCCTACCAATGGATCCTATTATGTGGAAGGGGGATTTCATGAAGAGGAGAACCGCTGTAGTAGCCGGGTATTTTTACCCGGATAAACGGGAGGAGCTTGTGAAGGTAATAGAGTGGTCCTTTAAACACGGGGTCGGGCCGGGTAGCACTCCCTCGGTGTCAGAGGCCCCTGTAAGCAACATAATAGGTTACGTGGTGCCCCATGCAGGCTACATCTACAGTGGCCCGGTGGCTGCTCACGCGTATTACGATATGGCTGTGAACGGTAGGCCTGATACAATAGTGATCCTCGGCACTAATCACACCGGGATGGGGAGAATTGTATCAGTGTATCCCGGGGGCTTATGGGAAACCCCGATCGGGGATCTCACTGTAGACGGGGAGGTGGCTGAGGGCATAGTCAAGCACAGCAGTGTAGCCGAGTTCGACGAGTATGCACATCTAGAAGAACACTCTGTGGAGGTGCAGCTTCCATTCATCGCATACCTCTACAATGGACGCGTGAGAATAGTACCAGTGGTTATCAGAGTCCACACGCCCGATATCGCCAGGGATCTGGCTGAAGCAATACGCAGGGTTACAGAATCCTCCGGTAAGAAGATAATCATACTGGCCAGCAGCGACTTCAACCACTACGAGCCACATGATGAAACCGTTAGGAAGGATATGGCGGCGATAAACGAGATACTTAAGTTGGATAGCGATGGATTCTACAACACCATGTTACGCGACGACATAAGTATCTGTGGGCCAGGGGGCATCATGACTCTCATCGAGTACACTAGGATGCTTGGAGGCAAAGCACTCCTCTTGAAGCACGCTACGAGCGGGGACACCTCTGGAGACCGCTCCCATGTAGTCGGATACGCCAGTATAAAGTTTTATTTGTGAGACAACTCCTCTAGGATCCCGTATACATTTAATGCTGAAGGTCACGGTAGCCATGGATGAGGTTCAGAGCAGGAAGCTACACCACATAGAGGTAGCACTGGATCCACGCGTCGACTTCGAGGACAACTGCAGTGACCTCTACAGGGAGATACAGCTCGTGCACAGGGCTTTCCCAGGCTTCGAGCTCGGCGACGTCGACTCCTCACTAGAGTTCCTGGGCTACAGGCTTGAAGCACCTTTAATGATAACGGGTATGACGGGAGGCCACCCCTCGCTCACAGGCATAAACAGGGCGCTTGCAGAGCTAGCTGAGAAGAAGCGTGTGGCAATAGGTGTTGGCAGCCAGAGAGCCATTGTTACAAGCGGGTTCAGAGAGGATGTCGTGGCAAGCTACCGTGTCGTGAGAGATGTTGCGAGAGACGTGCCAGTCATAGGTAACATAGGCTTGAACACCTTGAACGATGTGGAATACGACACTATTGTTAAACTCGTCGAGGTACTTGAAGCCGACGCGCTGGCAATACACCTCAACCCAGCGCAGGAGGTAATACAGCCGGAGGGAGACACCAGGTTCAACCACAGGTTACTGGAGAAGGTTAGAGAGCTCGTTAAAACCCTTGGTAAACCAGTTATAGTCAAAGAGGTTGGCAACGGGTTATCCATGGAGACCGTTAAAGTATTCCATGACGCAGGCGTCAGAATATACGATGTGGCAGGTGCATGCGGCACAAACTGGGCTCTCGTCGAAGCACTCAGGAACCAGCCGGGCACCCCGCGCTACGAGTGCGGAATCATGCTGGCTAAATGGGGTATACCCACACCGCTCTCAGTGATCGAGACCCGCTTCACCGCAACCGACTCATTTATAATAGCGAGCGGCGGCGTCTGGGACGGCTTCAAGGCAGCTGTAAACATAGTGCTCGGCGCAGACATGGCTGGATTAGCCAAGCCGCTTCTGAAGAAGCTTCTCAAAGAGGGGTTGAAGCAGGCTGAAACATACCTCGACACATACGTCTTCGAGTTGAAGACAGCCATGTTCCTGAGCGGCGCTAGAACCCTCAGGGAGCTGAGGGAGGCACCAGTGATCCTCGGTGGAAGAGTGACGGGCATAATGCTTCAGAGAGGCATAGATCCAGCCACATATCTAAGGCAGGTGAGGAGAGGGTTTTGAGCGAGTACATCTTCCCAGAGATATTCGTTGAAGACGTTGAATCCAACAGGGTTATATGCGTCAAGGACTCGAAGTTCATCCTGCTGGAGAACACTGCCACTCGTGAAGAGTGCTCCAAGCACTATGGTAGCATACCATACGAGGAGGTCTTAAACTACGTAGATCTCGAGAAACCCGCCTTGAAGAGAAGCATAATAATCCTAGATAAGAAGAGGAACGGGGTAGCCCTATTATTCCCGGGGGAAACCCCCCTATGCCTCCAGGAGGTCAGGGGTAGAGCCGTATTCTACGTGGGGAACCCTGAACGTGTAAGGAAGGGGGATTTAATAGCGTACGTAACCACCAGGAAGAACGAGGTCAGGAACGAGTACTCACTGTGCGAGGGATTTTTACTGGCAGTCATTGATTTAACCTGGGAGAAACCTGAGAGGATAGTGGTGGTGGCGTCAAGTGAGCAACCCAGAGAAATCGCTCTTGGATAAGGTGAGGGAAGCCGCATTTAAACACGCATTAGTCAACGCTGTTAAACACGATGGGAAAGCAGATTTGAAAGCCGTGATGTCCAAGGTTATAGGTGAGACACCGGAGATACGTAGCCGGGTGAAAGAGTTCATTGAAGTAATACGGAGCATTGTTGAGGAAGTCAACAAGATGAGCCTCGAGGAGCAGCTTAAACTAGTGAAAACCAACTGGCCTGAGCTACTCGAGGAGAGGAAGGAGGCTAGGGAGAAGGAGCTCACCCCCCTCCCCAATGCCGAGGCCGGGAAGGTGGTAACCCGGTTCGCGCCGAACCCGGATTACACCATCCACCTGGGTAACGCGAGGCCGGCACTACTGAGCTACTGGTACGCCGAGCTCTACAATGGGAGAATGATACTCAGGTTCGAGGACACGGATCCAAGGATTAAATCACCCTACCCTGAAGCATACACTAAGATAAAGGATGCCTTGAGATGGCTCGGCGTTAAGTGGAGCGAGGAATATGTTCAGAGCCTCCGCATGGAGATATTCTATGAGGTAGCCAGGGAGCTGATAAAGAGGGGAGGCGCCTACGTCGACAACTGCAGGGACAAGGAGTTCCGCTCATATAGGAATGCTGGCAAGGCATGCCCCCATAGGGATACACCGGTTGAAGACAACCTGGAGAAGTTCGATAAGATGCTGGAGGGGCATTACGGTGAAGGAGAGGCAGTCCTAAGGGTTAAAACAGACCTAGCACACCCGGATCCAAGCGTCAGGGACTGGGTGGCTTTCCGGGTAATAGATACCTCTAAGACCCCTCACCCGGTGACCGGTGAAAGATATGTTGTATGGCCCACCTACAACTTCGCTGCCGGCGTAGACGACCACTTAATGGGCGTCACACACGTCCTCCGCGCCAAGGAACACGTATCAAACACTGTTAAACAGAAGTACCTCTACGACCACATGGGGTGGAAGTACCCTGAGACCATACACTTCGGCAGGCTCTCCCTGGAAGGAGTGATCCTAAGCAAATCCAAGATGAGGAGGCTCGTCAAGGAGCAGGGTATCTCCCCCTACGACGATCCGAGGCTGGGCACGATAAACGGGTTGAAGAGAAGGGGCATACTGAGGGAAACCATTTGGAAAATAGTGAAGGAGGTGGGCATAAAGCCCATAGACGCTAAGATAAGCCTCGTAAACCTGTACGCCATGAACAGGGTGCTAGTGGATCCAGTGGCAAACAGATACATGGCGGTTGATGAACCAATCCCCCTGGTGCTTAAGGGCTTAGAAGGAGAGTTGAAAGCCCAGATACCTGTCCACCCATCTAGAAGGGAGCACTACGAGTACACTCTAACCGATGACTCGGTGATCTACATTTCCTCAAGGGATCTAAGGCTCATACTCAACAGTGAGCACAGGGTCTTCAGGGCCATGGGGCTAGCTAACTTCACTATATCGGAACACGTGTTCATCGACGGGAAGCCAGCCCTAGTGGCCAGGTTACACAGCGTCTCACAGGATGATGCAAGGAGGATGAATGCACCGATAATACAATGGGTAAGCGATAAAGAGAAAGCCACTCTCTCCCTACTAGTGCCAAGCGACGTGGATCTCAAGGAAACCAGGTACCTCGTGGAGAAACGAATCCTCAGCGAGAAACCCGATTCAATAGTACAGCTCTACAGAGTCGGCTTCGCGAGAATAGACTCTGTTGGAAGAGACAGCGTCACAGCCGTCTTCTCACATGACTAACCATTTGACCCCGAACAGTCATTCCAACCTCTATACCCGTTCACACCCAGGGTGCCTCAGCCAGTGGTTTGAAACACGTTGCCACGGGAGCAAATGATTTATAAGAGCTTACACCACTCGATATAAGCCTGTAGACGACCTGAGTAAGGGAGGAGGATGAATACATGCCTAAGCCGTTTTACGTAAAGTTCGAGGTACCTGCGGAACTAGCTGAGAAAGTATACCAGGCGGTAGCGAAAGTTAGGGAAACCGGTGGAAAAGTCAAGAAGGGAACAAACGAGACCACGAAAGCTGTTGAGAGGGGGCAGGCTAAGCTAGTCGTAATAGCTGAGGATGTGGAGCCCCCGGAGATAGTGGCACACCTACCTCTACTCTGCGAGGAGAAGAAGATACCATACGTTTACGTGCCGAGCAAGCAGAAGCTGGGTCAGGCAGCCGGCATAGAGGTGTCAGCTGCCTCCGTAGCAATAGTTGATGTCGGCGGAGCAAAGGACATAGTCGACGAGGTCATTAAGAGCGTTCAACAGATAAGGACGCAGAGCGGTTGATCAACAGCCCTCACTATTTTTTAACCAACCCGAAAAGCCGGCAACACGCCTCCTGGAGACGCCGGCTTCAACCATGTTACCGCATACTGAACTCATGTGACCCAGCACAGCTGGAGCCCTAGTGTTTTGAAACAAGAGGATTCACGTGTTCAAGGATTTAGATGATGCATGCTTGGATTAGTTGAAAAGCTACTTCCTGCTGGTCAGCTTCCTGGCCTCTCTCTCAGTCTCCCTCAGTATAACTATGTCGCCTACTCTTACAGGCCCCTTGACATTCCTGGTTATTATCCTACCCCTATCCCTTCCCTCTAGCACTCTGACACGTACCTGTATTATCTCCCCTGTAACACCTGTTCGGCCGAGTATCTGTATCACCTCTGCAGGGAACCCTATCTCCTCTACTACATTCACGCTGGGCGATTTCAAGACCACTTTATCGCCTGTAGCACCACTCTCACTCATCGCTTCCACCGATTAGTTCTCCACATATTACTCGGGCTTTATAAGTGTTAGAGGGTATTTTAAAACCCTTGCCACCAATACATTGAGTAGCGTTAGAAAGGGTGTTTACCATGGTTAGGCAGGCTAAGTGCGTGTTCTGCGGCAGCGAGATAGAGCCTGGAACCGGTGTAATGTACGTCATGAATGACGGCACAATACTGTGGTTCTGTAGCAGTAAGTGCTTGAAGAACTATAGGATGAAGCGGGATCCAAGGAAGTATAAGTGGACCCTGAAGTATGGGCAGCAAGCAAAGTAGTGCCTCATGTATGGAGCCTGCTTTTTAAGGCGTCACACACAGTGTTCTAGTGGAAAGCCACCAGCTCCCTCTCCGCGGTTTGAACCAGGAATCATGGTTGAATAAGGCTGGGATACCGCTCCCTGATTACAGGAGAGCCTTTTCGTCAGGCTGTGAAAACCATCCCGTATAATGGGTCGCTCTTCCTCTTTATGCTTATTATTTCTTTGAGAACCAGCTTCTCGTCATCGCTTAGCTCGCTGTTGAAAGTCGTCAGCCAGAGGCGTACATGATCCCTTGGTATATCCGTGTACAATATGTCGCCTTCATCTATGTGTCTGCCGACCATCACCTTGCCCTTTATGCTTATGGCTACCTGTTGCCCGACGATCGCCTCCTTCAACACGTTGTCACGGTCACGTATCTGCATCACCGTGCCGATACTCCTGCCATCGGACGTCATCAACGGGTAGTTGGGCTTGATCCTCCCTCCGAGAACCTCGACGCCTACTATGGCTGGCTCACTCCTCCTGAAGACCGCGCCGGGTATCACCCTTATCTTACCGGGTCTTACAAGGGATTCCATTATTCTAGTCTTCTCCTGCTCCTTGAACTCCCTGTACCATTTAAAGTACTCCTCGAGCAACTGGTATATCACGTTATGCTTGAATACGGGGATGCCCTCCTTGGCTATCAGCTCCTCCGCCTCCGGGAGAACCTTGACGTTGAATGAGAGTATCACACCGTACTCGGGCTTAGACTTCTTCACCACGGAGGCCTCTATCACATCGTTCCTCGTCACATGGCCCACGTCAGCCAGCTTCACCGGGATGTTCTCCCGCCTCATAGCCTCTATCAAGGCCTCCAGGGTTCCCAGGGTGTCGGCCTTCAATACGACTCCGTCGCTCTCAGCCCTGAACCTTATCTGCGACACCTCCTCCTGCGTGATCCTCTTATACTCCTCCACCTTGTCATCGGATGGCACCACGTAGAAGGGGGAGCCGGCTAGTGCGTCCTCGAGCCCTGGTGCAGCTACTTTAACCCCTGTTGCAGCTGTCACAAGGTCGACGTTTATGAACCTGCCCTCATGCATCCTCATGTCTTGGAGAGGCCTAGGCATCAGTAGGCTCCTCACCCTTGTCACAATAGGGCCGTTCCTGCCTGCTACAACGAACACGTCGTTCCTCCTTAAGACGCCATCGTAGATTATGACGTCTATGGTGGTGCCGAGGCCGGGTTCCTCCTTCACCTCTAGGACCACTCCTTTAGCCGGCTCCTCGCTTGTCACAAGCCTCTTCTTCATGAACTGCTGTGAGAGACCGGCTATCAATGCCAGTAGCTCCGGTATCCCCTCACCTGTTTTAGCTGAGATGGGGACTATTGCTACTGTCCTCCTAAAGTCCCTGACCCTGTCGAATCTCTCGGCTTCGAATCCATGCTCGTAGAGCTTCCCAACCAACCCGTATATCTTCTCCTCCAGGAGGCTCAGCGTCCTAGGGCTTTGATCCCTTATGCTCTCGAGGAACGGTGTATCCGCATGGGGCTTCCATCCCTCAATCCTGTCTATCTTGTTTGCTGCGACAACGAATGGAACCTTCTTCTCCTTCAATATGTTGATCGCCTCCACGGTCTGCGGCTGGAACCCCTCTATGATGTCGACTACCAGTATAGCCATGTCAGCCACGCTACCACCTCTCTTCCTGAGGTTGCTGAAGAGCTCGTGGCCCGGGGTGTCGATGAAGAGGAGGCCGGGTATCTCTATCACGAGTTTCGGGAAATACTTCCTCAACGGCTCCGCCAGCTTCTTCAGGACGCTTGCAGGCACCACGCTTGCCCCCACGTGCTGCGTTATCTCACCGGGCTCCTTCCTAGCTACAGCCGTACCCCTTATCTTGTCTAGGAGCGTGGTCTTACCGTGATCCACGTGTCCCAATACAACTATTATCGGCTGCCTCATCCAGGTTTTCTTCTCGCCACTCAACCCTGAACACCGTGAAGTGAGCACTACTGCAGTAAGTTAACCGATACATGCTTTAATTAACCTAGCTGGCGCTGTTAAAGCACCGTGGAGGCCGCCTACATGCATCCAGGGCGGTAGCTGAGTATAAAAGGAGGCTCCAACATTAGAGCCATGTGTCCACCGGGCAACTGGTGGTTGGATATGCCTGACTTCAAGATAGTGGTAAACGACCCGGAAGCCCCTAAGAAGGAGAAGCTAGTCAAGGTTAAAGTAGAGGGGGATTCCGAAATCCCGTTCACCGATAGAGTGAAGGAGAAGTTCGAGCTACCGGTCTTCAAGATGAATAGTAAGACGGCTGCAGAGATCGGCGCCGTGCACGGTGTAGCCACCATAAGGGTGAGGCGCCCTGACACAGGCGACAAGGTCAAGTTCACCGGTAGAATAGTTATCGATGACAATGTACCCGACTACGTTGTCAAGGTCAACATGGAGCAGTTGATAAATGCCACTGGGCAAAACGAGCTGGAGGGCGTGATCTTCCGTGCGAGAGCATGGCAGATAAGGGTCAACGATGAGAGGACTCAGTCGCTGCTAGGCCTCAGGATAGGTGACTCCATAGATGGCTCCATAGTGGGCTTGAAGGGTGTGAGGCTAACCATAACCGGTGGAAGCGACATAAGCGGCTTCCCAATGAGGCCTGATGTAAGCGGGCCGGTTAAGAAGAAAGTACTGCTGTCGGGTCCCCCGGGCTTCCACCCGGAGGAGGATGGTGAGCGTAGGAGGAAGATGGTGAGGGGTAACACGATAGCACCCGACATAGTTCAAGTGAACACCAAGATCACTTATGAATCCAAGTAGCCTGCGGTACGCTGGTATGAAACCGTTTTCAACGCATCCTTGAACACTTATAAGTAGAGTCACTCCTAATTATCCCCTGGTTGAAGCGGGTAATTAGACATGCCATGGGACATTAAACCACCCGAGGTCAACATAGGTGTTGTAGGACACGTCGACCACGGTAAGACCACGCTGGTTCAAGCCCTTACAGGCGTCTGGACAGCTAAGCACAGCATGGAGCTTGAGCGTGGAATGACTATTAAACTAGGGTATGCTGACGGAAACATCGCCTACTGCGACGGCATGCCCACGCCTGACGCCTACACGACGAAGGAGCAGTGCCCGGATGGCTCCGAGTCAAGGCTCATTAGGAGAGTCAGCTATGTGGATGCACCGGGCCACGAGTCCTACATGACAACTATGTTGAGCGGTGCAATGATAATGGATGGAGCAATACTGGTTATCGCAGCCAACGAGCCGTGTCCCCAGCCGCAGACCGTGGAGCACTTAATGGCGTTAAACATCCTGGGCATCAGGAACATCGTGATAGTGCAGAACAAGATCGACGTCGTCGACAAGAAGCGAGCCCTCGAAAACTACAATGAGATCCTGAAGCTTGTGAAAGGCACTGTAGCCGAGAACGCCCCCGTGATACCTGTAAGCGCCCTCCACAACGTTAACATAGATGCACTGCTACAGGCAATAGAGGAAACCATACCCACACCGGAGAGGGATTACAGCAAGCCCCCATTAATGTACGTCGTAAGGAGCTTCGATGTAAACAAGCCGGGGACCCCGTATGATAAGATAGAGGGTGGAGTAATCGGGGGAACACTCCTCCAGGGTAAGTTCAGGGTTGGAGACGAAGTCACAATACTACCGGGTATGAGGGTGCAGGTGGGAGGCGCCAAGTCGCAGACCTTTAAATACGAGCCTGTGACAACCAGCATCGAGGAGATACGCTACGGCAACCTCGTCGTGGAGGAGGCTAAGCCGGGTGGACTCGTAGCTCTTCAAACAAAGCTAGACCCCTCGCTGACCAAGGGGGATCAGCTCGTGGGCTCCGTGGTAACCAGGCCGGGCAACGAGATCCCGGTGGTGAAGACCCTTGAGGTAAGATACCAGTTATTCGAGAGAATAGTGGGTGCGAGAGAACTGGTGAAGCTGCCGCCGTTACAGGCAAACGAGAAGATAGCGGTCGCCATAGGTGCAGCGAGCAGGGTGGCCGTTGTGAAATCCGTGAGGAAAGACGTTATGACGATAGAGCTTACGGATCCAGTGGCTACTTGGAGTGGCTCCAGGATAGCTATCAGCCGCCGTGTGCTCGCCAGGTGGAGGCTTGCTGGATGGGGGATAATAGAGGGTGTCTCAGAGTAGGGGCGTAGCTGTTTTACTGGATACAAATATGCTCCTCCTAATGGCTGAAGGCATACCCCTCATGGATCAAATAGAGGAGAAGCTCCTCGCGAAGCCAAGGTACATTGTAATAACCCCGGTTCTAAACGAGTTAGCCAAGCTGGCTTCAACGGGGAAGCCGAGTGTAAGCAGGAGGGCTAGGCTTGCACTCGAAATCATAAGCAGGTTCTGCGAAGTCGTGGAATACCAGTTGAAGCCCGGGGAAAAAGTGGACGACGCCATAGTGAGGTATGCACTGGAGAACGAGGCGATAGTCGCCACCAGTGACCGGGAGCTCAGGCGGAGGCTGAGGGAGCACGGCCTCCCCGAGATATATCTGCGTGAGGAATCCTGGAGGATAGATGTGGAAGGAGTGCCCTCCAGCTACTAGGATCAAGCATGCGTGGATAAGGGTCGCCGGAGACCTATATTTAAACCCGGCTACCAATTAGAGATATCTATACCTACATGCTTACATAGAAGCACGGTGTCCAAGCATGTACTCATTGATCAAGATAAGAGATGTCGTCAGGATACCGCCATCGAAGTTCGGTAGACCAGTGAAAAACGTCGCCCTCGAAGAGCTGCGTAGCAGGTATGAGGGTGCAATAACATCCATAGAGACCCCTCGCGGTGAAAGCAAGCTGGGGATAGTTGTCACAATAGTGGACGCCAACGTGGATGAAAACGGGAGGATACTCCCGGGAGACGGGGCAACATACCATGACGTCGAAATGTATGCGCTCGTGTTCACCCCATTCATCAAGGAAGTGGTAGAGGGTGAAGCCGTCACAGTCACCAAGTCCGGCATATACGTGAATCTAGGCGTCCTAGACGGCTTCATCCATATAAACCAGGTTTCCGAGGAGAAAGTGGTCTTCGACCCAGCCCGTACAGCACTAGTATTGGAGGAGTCGAGGAGGGTGATTGAGAAGGGGGATGTCCTCAGGGCGAAGATATATACTATTGGATTACTGCCGGGTAAGGGATTGAGGATCCATATGACGATGAGGCAGACATACCTCGGTAAAACGGATTGGCTCCGGAAGCAAGGTGAGCAGAAGTGAGCAGTAAGAGCAAGGCCTTCAAGGCGTGTAGGAAGTGCCGTTCACTCGTACCCAAGAACGCTACCGTGTGCCCGGTGTGCGGCTCCCAGGACTTCACAATGGAGTGGAGTGGCGTCGTAATAGTGATAGACCCGGAGAACTCGAGGATAGCTAAGACCCTTGAAATAAAGACGCCGGGTAAATACGTGGTTAAAATTGACTAGGAGGCTGCCGGTGCTTAAACTACCCGAGGAGCATAGATCATTCCTCGGCATCCCCCAGGGAGACCTCTACGTATCCCGCACCAGGGGGCTTGTCCAAGGGCTGGAGGCGGATGTAGCCGTCGGCGACGTGGTTTCAAGAAACCACACGGTCGCTTTAAGGGTCACGGATGCTAAAACCAAGAGGAGTATGACCGTGGACACCGGTCTAAGCAGGTGCGACACCACTATCGTCAACCCTCCTGGATCGATAAGCATGCAGGCTTTCACAGCCTCACTGATGAAGCAGGCTAAAGGGATCTGCGTGATCGGCGAGGAGGATCTACTGGTGATCCCGTTCACGCTTACATGGGGCAGCGTGATATACGGGCAACCGGACACAGGCGTCGTGAAAACCGCTTCCAGGGAGAGAGCTTTAAAAATACTTAAAGGATTAAAACCACACATGGCTATTATCAACCTGAAAGGTGAACAGCGAAATGGGTAAACCCGTAGTGCTCGGCAAGTATAGTGGCGAGATAGTGGAGGAGAAGTATAACCCGTTGATCAAGAGGCTGGAGCTGAAGATACGTGTAGGCCACCCAAACGAGGGGACCCCGAGTAAAGGACTACTCAGGCTCGAGCTAGCCAAGATCTATGGTAAAGGAGTCAACCTAGTATACATCAGGAACGTTAAAACCGAGTACGGGCTGGGAGTAAGCCTCGTTGAAGCCCACGTGTACGATAGCGAGGAACGCGTTAAGCTTTTCGAGCCTGAATACATTATTAAACGCAACGAGGAGTCCCTCCAGAAGGTTTCACAAAGCCAGGAGGCTGGTGCTTAATGCCCTACATTCACAAGCTCTACGAGGTAGACTATAAAACCGGCACCGTGAAGAGGAAGAATAAAATGTGCCCGAAGTGCGGCTCCTTCATGGCGTTCCACAAGGAGCCTGTTGCCAGATGGCACTGCGGTAAATGCAACTACACGGAGTACGTGAAGTAGCAGCGCGATCTAAACTCATCGCCAGCACCCCCTGGTTTTTGAGAGGAAGCACATGCCGGGAATCCCCATACCCTTCAAGCTACCTGTGGCAACCGGGGGCGGGAGGCTAAGGATCCTTGGCGTAGAGTCCACGAGCCACACCATCGGGATAGGCGTGGTCGAATACTTTGATGGAAGCGTTGAAGTACTCGCCAACGTTAACAGCCAGTATAAACCGGAGAAGGGAGGGCTACACCCGAGGGAGGCATCCCTCCACCATGTTAAAGCCGCTCCCCAATTACTCCGTGAAGCCTTGGGGAAGGCCGGTGTATCAGTCAGGGAGTTGAATGCTATAGCTGTATCCATTGGGCCAGGTATAGGTCCATGTCTAAGGGTAGGCGTCACACTGGCTAGATTCCTCTCGAAATACTACGGTATACCCTTCGTCCCCGTGAACCATGCTGTCGCCCACATAGAGATAGGTAAGCTATACAGTGGTTTCAACGACCCTGTGATCGTGTATGTTTCAGGCGGGAACACCATGGTGGTTGTACAGAAGGATAAACGCTTCAGGGTCATGGGGGAGACCCTTGACATACCCCTGGGAAACCTGTTCGACACGTTTGCAAGGGAGATAGGTATAGCACCACCCTATGTGACTGAGGGAAGGCATGCTGTGGATATATGCGCCGACTGGAACCCTGATTTCCAGCCACTGCCATACACGGTGAAAGGCAGTGATCTAAGCTTCTCAGGGCTGCTAACGGCTGCACTGAGGCTCGCGAGAGAGGCCCGTGGAGACAAAGGGATCCTTGGCAGGATATGCAACAGCCTAAGGGAAACAGCGTTCAACATGCTCATAGAGGTTTCAGAGAGGGTTCTAGCATTGACCGGTAAGAAGCAGCTCCTCCTGGTTGGAGGCGTGGCGTCGAACAGGGTTTTAAGGGGGAAGATGGAGACCCTTACCTCCATGTATGGTGTGAAATACTATGGGACCCCGCCGGATGTGGCGGGTGATAATGGTGCAATGATAGCTTACACAGGGCTACTCCTGTACCTTCACAACATGGTGAGTGAGCCGAGTGAAACCCGTATAAGGCAGAGATACAGGATAGATGAGGAGTTGTATCCATGGCTGTAGACGGGGAAAACCCCTACTCGTGGGGTGCTGAAGCCACCATATACCTCGGTGAGTTCCTCGGTAGGAGAGTAGTCGTTAAAAAGCGTAGGAGTAAACCATACAGACACCCCCTCTACGACTCACTCTTCATACAGTCGAGGACAAGGACCGAGGCGAAGATACTCGTGGAGCTCTACACCGCAGGGATCAATGTACCGGCACCCATAATTGTGGATATAGAAAACGGTGTACTCGTAATGGAGTATGTTGAGGGAGAGAGAATGTCGGAGGCTCTTGGAGCCATGAGTATTGAGGCGGTCGTAGATGCTGCACGTGACGTGGGCAGGCAGACTGCTTTAATGCACAACATGGGGGTATACCACGGCGACCTCACACTGGCAAACATGATTCGCTCCAGACGCGGAGTCTACATAATAGACTTCGGGTTAGCCGGCTACAGCACGGACATCGAGGAGTACGCTATAGACATACATTTACTCCGTAAAAGCGTCTCCACACTACATCCACCGCTCCTCCAACCATTCATGGATGCATTCATGGAGGCCTACAAGGGGTACTATAAGGGGAACTATGAGGAGCTACTGCAGAGACTCAGGGAGGTCAGCATCAGGGGTAGATACGTTGACAGAGAGCTGAGAAGGACGGTGATGAGGGAGAGATACCTTGATTGAGCTACTCCTCCTCTCAGGTAACAAGCATAAGTACGCTGAGATCGCCGAGGTAGCCGGGAGATACGGTGTGAAGGTGACGCCGCTGGAGGGATTCAAGGTCGAGATACAGGATGACGATTTATCAAGGATAGCTTTAACGGCCGCGCTAATAGGATACTCCATCCTCGGTAAGCCCGTCCTAGTCGAAGACGCTGGATTATTCATCAAGGCGCTCAACGGGTTCCCGGGGCCGTATAGCAGCTACGTCTTTAAAACACTGGGAGTACACGGCATCTTGAAGCTGATGGAGGGCGTTGCGGAGAGGGATGCATGCTTTAAATCTGTTGCAGTAGCAGTCGTCGACGGCAATGTGGTGAAGGGTTATGGAGAGGTATGCGGCTACATAACCGTCGAGCCAAAGGGGAGCAGGGGCTTCGGCTTCGACCCCATATTCACGCCGAGGGATCAGCCGGGGAGAACCTTTGCCGAAATGGATGTCGCCGAGAAAAACAAGTATAGCCATAGAGCGAAGGCTGTTGCAGCGGTCTTCGAGAAGGTTGGAAGCCTCCTAGGGGTGTCGATGCATGGATAGGGTTCCCAGAGCGTTGGAATCATATTTAAAACCCGGTCTTTAATATGGTCTTAATAGTGTATCGTTTAGCTCGGGAAAACACTGCGTGGAAGAGGTTGTGCAGCAATGAACAAGAAGAGGGATAGGGGAAGCTCGCATTCAACGAGGCCTGCGAGAGCCGGGCCGCCCAGATGGCTGAAGCTAGATATGAGTCCAAACGACGTGGAGCTGCTTGTCGTCGAGCTAGCTAAGAAGGGGTATACTCCCTCAATGATAGGCGTGATCCTCAGGGATCAATACGGTATACCACTGGTTAAGCAGGTCACCGGTAGGAAGCTCGTGGAGATACTTGAGAAGCACGGTGTCAAGATAACCATCCCCGAGGATTTGATGTCGCTCATCCAGAAGGCTGTCAACCTGAGGAGGCATCTCGAGGAGCACCCGAAGGATACGCATAGCCAGAGGGGGCTAATAGAGGTGGAGTCGAAGATACACCGCCTCGTCAAGTACTATAAGAGGATTGGCAGACTGCCGCCTGACTGGAAGTACGACCCCGAGAAGGCCAGGCTACTTGTCTCACAGGGTATATATGCTTTTACACACCAGTAGTTGCCTTGATTTGAAGCACTAAAACCCGTGTCGCCATCACCTATACCTGGTGGATGTTTTGGGTAGGGCAGACCTGGTTTCCCTCATAACTAAGAATAAGAGTATAAGGATACTCACGGATACCTCCCTGGACTCCTTGCTCGCCGCAGGCATCTTGATGAAGACTCTTAGGGAGCATAATTTCACAGTGAGAGTGACGCTCGACGCGAAGACCGTTATAGATGAACGGGATTTCCCCACGATAATGATTAATCTACCCCCGTTGAACCAAAGCATGCATGCCTCCATCAGCTATGAGCGGGATCACACTGCAACGGGTTCCGTGGCAAGCACGCTGGACGACTTGTTCGCGCTAGAATGGTGGGATAAAGCCCTCTCCATTGTAGCCGGCCTCTACAGGGGGCTCTACGACTTCAAGGAGGGGAAGTTCAAGGGTGTTGAAGACCGTATTCTCAGGGAGCTCCTGGACAACAAGAAGCTTGAGGAAGCCCCCACGTTGCCTAGGGCATGGGGGATTAAGAGGGTGGGCTTCGTCTCGGCTTTCAGGAGAACCCTTATACCGTTTATGCAGGGTTTCACAGGGAACCCGGATAGTATCCGTGGACTAGCCTCCAAGGTTTTCGGGAAAGACCCTGATCAATTGAGAAACATAGATGCTTCAAACGAGAAGGAGCTGGATCTATTACTGAACTTCCTCATGGAGCTGGCGAAAGCCCTCAACCTCAGCATTAACGAGCTCTCGAATAAGATCCTCGGGGACTTCGTAATCCCCCCTGACGTATTCGGGGAGCTCGAGCTCCAGTTGAGTGAAGCCATGGGGGGACTCCTAGTCTTCGGCAGCCTGTTTAAAGACTCACCGCTACACGTGGTCAGCGTCAGCCTGGATCCAAGCATTCTCCCATCGATCCTCTCGATCTACGACTCCTACATTGATGAAGCCTCAAGCGTCCTAGGCATGGTGATACCTGAGTGGCTGGCGAAGAGAGGCGACTACATAGATGTAGAGGAGTACTTTGAGCGCCCCGGCCTCATCGTGGATATTCTCGCAGACCTCAATGCTCTACCACCCAACAAGCCTGTCTCAATACTTTACAATGGGCAGAGGGTTACAGAGCTAAGGGAGCTCTTAAGGATCGGGGTGAAACCCGAGGAGGCTTACACGCTGTGCGACGAGGTACAGTTATGCGTGGTGAAACAGTGACGGCTACATGCTCACATGTAAGGGTGGCAGGCGGGCAACGCTACATTGAGGCACTCTATGCATCACTCCACCCTGACAACATGGAGCCAGCCCGTGGGATGCGTATCTCTGAATCCCTCGTGAAAGGGGTCTACGAGGTTGAAGTATGCGTTGAAAACGGGTTGAGAGACTCCTTGAAGACTGTGCGCTCCACCGTCGACGAGATACTCGGCTTGATCACGATGCTTGAAGCCGTGGTTGACGCACTAGGTGCTTGAAGCCCCGGGGGTCCCCGTGGCTGCATCCATGTGCCCTGAATGTTTAAATATCCCTTTTACGTATTAGGTCGCCTGGTAAAAGTGATTATCAGGGTTGGCTGATATGTCTTCGAAGCACAGGGTTGTCGTGAAGGACAAGTGGAAGATTAAGAAGTGGTTCGAGGTAGTCGCACCTGCATCGCTTGGAGGGGTTAGTCTCGGCACTACTCCCGCCGACATGCCTGAGAAGCTTATAGGTAGGGTCATAGAGACAACCCTGTACGATATAACCGGTGATATAACGCAGGTACACGTGAAGCTCTACCTGCAGGTAGTATCCGTTGAAGGAAACAAGGCTGTAACCAGGTTCAAGGGTCATGAGCTGGCCCGCGACTACATGAGGAGCTTGATAAGGAGGAAGAGCAGTAAGATCCAGGGTATATTCGATGTCACCACGAAAGACGGTTACATACTACGCCTCACAATAGTAGCCTTGACGAGCTACAGGTGTAAGACCAGTCAGAAGAGAGCCATTAGGAGAGTGATGCGGGACTACATATATAAGAAGGCTGGCGAGCTCACGCTCGATGAGCTGATACAGGAGATAATGAGCTACAAGGTGTCCAACGAGATCTCCGAGCTAGCTAGGAAGATATATCCTATTAGAAGAGTCGAGGTATACAAGTCCAAGCTGCTCATGGTGCCGTCCCCCGAGGGGCCGAAGCCGGCTGTGGTTGTTTCCCCGTTACAGTTGAAGGCTGAGAGCAAGTAGCCGCCTTCCTTCCCGGCCCAGGGTCGCCGGCCGCGTTCAACCATGTTTATTTAGTATTACACCACTAATTTCATCACCTTGAGGGAGAACACGGCTCAAGGGAGACTGGTTTTGAAAGCAGTTATACTTGCAGCGGGGAACGGGGTGAGGCTGAGGCCGATAACTGAGACACGGCCTAAGCCGCTCATACCGATCCTGTGTAAGCCTATGCTTGAATGGCATCTTGAAAGGCTCGCCGGGGTAGTGGACGAAGTAGTCCTGGTGGTTGGATACATGGGTGAAGCAGTGAGGAGGTTTGTTGAGGGAATGAAGCTACCGTTCAAGACGAGGTTTGTGGAGCAGGGTGAACCCAGGGGCACAGGGGACGCAGTTGTGAAAGGGGTGAGCGGGCTAGACAGCGATGAGGAAGTACTGGTAATATACTCGGATGTATTCACTCCTGTAAACATAATCCCCGAGATAGCTGGGGCGGAGGGGAATATACTCGTAGCCAGCGAGGTGGAGAATCCGAGAGACTACGGCGTGGTGATCGAGGAGAACGGTTACTTTAAGAGAGTACTGGAGAAGCCTGCTGAATCCTACTCCAGGCTGATCAACGGCGGGATATATAAGTTGAGGGTGGGAGACATACTTGCCAACAGCGACATAGCGCCGAGCCCCAGGGGTGAGCTAGAGTTCACCGATATATTGAACAATATGAGTAGGAGGGGTGTGGAAATCCGGGTTCACAGGCTTCCGGGATCCTCCTGGATAGACATAGGTAAACCGTGGCAGCTACTCGAAGCAAACAAGATGGCGTTGAAAAGCATTAGAAGGGAGATAAAGGGGAGTGTAGTCGGCCCGGTGCACATAGAGGGAGACGTGTTCATAGGTGAGGGAAGCATTGTGAAGCCTTTCACAGTGATCGAGGGACCCGTCTACATAGACCAGGGGGTTGAAATAGGCCCGAACGCGAGGATAAGGCCATGGAGCGTTATCTGCAAGGGGTCGAAAATAGGCTTCAGCGTCGAGGTGAAGGAAAGCATCATACTTGAAAACGTGCATGCAAGCCACCTTGCATACATAGGTGACAGCATCATATGCGAGGAGGTGAACCTGGGGGCTGGAACCATAACAGCCAACCTGAGGTTCGATGAGTCGACTGTTAAAATGCTGGTGAAAAACAGGCTTGAGGACACTGGGAGGAGGAAAATGGGGGCCGTGATAGGTGCCGGCGTGAAGACAGGCGTCAACGTGTCACTTATGCCGGGTGTTAAAGTCGGAAGCAACACGTGGATCATGCCTGGGTCAGTGGTCTACAGGGATGTAGACTCCAACTCTATCCACTATGCAGATGGACGGGTAGAGATAAAAGCCCGTGACGTCAAGAGTAATAATAGTGAGCAGTGATGCCGGGCACATACAGGATAGATGACTTCAGAAAGAAATACCCTCACCTAGCCCGGGAAATCCTAGATGGAGAAGGGGGCCAATCCATAGAGCTCACCGTGGACATGGGTTACTCCGACCCGTGGAGCGGCTACGTGCCAACGGTGATAGACTACATAAGGCGCTGTAAAAGCGTCTCGGAGGCCCTTGAAGTAATAGACTACCTCGTCAAACATGAAGAGTTAAGTACTAGGGACGCCGAGGAGTTGAGGACCCTGCTGAGGGAGAAGGGATTAGAGTTCTTCGGAGGGAGGAAGCAGGACGACTACTACTATAAGGAGGCCAGAAGGTACTGGGAGAAAGCCTTCGAGAACACATAGCTGTATCACGCAGGGAAACAACCTCTGAAGCAACGGGTGACCCTAGGCCTCCCTCTTGGACTTCGCCGCCACTATCTTGACGACGTCTCCGTTCTCAAGGATGTGATCCTCCCCTATCCTCCTCTTCCTCCTGGCGTCCACAGCGTAGAGGAAGCTCTCCCCGAGCTCTGTGTGAACCATGTACGCGAGCTCCCTTGCCGTGGTGTTTCCGGGCACAAGGTAGGCATCGGGCAGTATGTTTCCATAGTGGTCGGTGAACCTGTTCTCATCCTCAACAGGGTAGACAACTATTAATCCAAGCTTCTTGAAGACCGCCGTGTTCAATAGTTCTTGGACACCTGTTGAACCATAGTGTTTAAGCACGTTTTCCTCGATGAGTTTAAGCGCCTTCAACTGTTCACCGGTGAGCCTTGAAGCCTCCTTGACCCTGAATGATGAATCCCCTGGGATATACTCGATTAAACCGTTTTGAGCAGCCTTCCTGAGTATGTATTCTCCAAGCGCGCTCACAGGTATAACGTTCTCATCGCCGAATCTCTTCTTCAACTCCTTGACGTAGTCGGCTGCAATGGGTACATCTATCTTGTTTGCAGCTATGATAACTGGCTTACTGATCTCCCTCAGCGTTACTGCGAATAAGCCTACGTCCTCCAGCGTCCAGTTCTTGAAGGGCTTGCCCTCTAATCCAGCCCTCCTAACAGCCTCTATGACATGATGCCTCTTAACGCTTAAACCCGAGAGGTTTTGAACCATGAGATCCAGTGGAGCCTGCGAGGATGCAATATACCTCGATATCTTGGATTCCCATATGCGTGTAACCGTTGCCTTAAACCACTCGTTTATCTCGTTTAGAATCTTCTCCGCCTCCTCCACAGGATCCTGTGTGCCAGGGGGGACAGGGTTCCCCTCGAGATCCGTGGAGCCCGATGCGTCGACGACATGTATGAGGACGTCGGCCTGCCTCAGGTCATCCATGAACTTGTTTCCAAGCCCCCTACCCGTGCTGGCGCCGGGTATCAGCCCGGCGACATCGATCACCTTAACGGGGATAAACCTCTGCCCTGAGATGCAGAGCCCGCTCCGCGGGTTACACCCCGGGAGCCCTAGCTCCACGTGTGCGCACTTAACCCTTACGTGCCCGACACCTATGTTTGGCTCGATCGTTGTAAACGGGTGGTTAGCTATCTTGGCTGGCGCCAGCGTCATAGCCGAGAAGAGCGTGGATTTACCGACGTTGGTCTTGCCGACTACGCCGATAAGCTTCTCTGGAGGCGGCATCGAGTACACCACTCTACTGCCACTCACTTTTTATAAACCCCGCTAACGCATTTTATATACACCTAGACAACGGTGCTTAACCATGGCTAAGAGCATGTACCACTATATAGCTGAGACATGGAAGGAAGGGGGAGACGAGTTAGAGTCGTTGATGAAGCAGAGGCTCATAGAATGGAGGAGAGAGCCATCGGTTGTCAGAGTGGATGCTCCAACCAGGCTTGACCGGGCCAGGGCGCTGGGCTACAAGGCTAAGGTCGGCTTTATCATTGTACGCGTAAGGGTTAGGAAGGGAGGGCAGAGGAAGCCGAGGCCTGACAGTGGGAGGAGGCCTAAGAGGATGGGTGTCTACGGCTACGCGCCTGCGAAGAGCCTTAGGCTGATAGCCGAGGAGAGGGCTGCCAGGAAGTTCCCCGGGCTCGAGGTGCTCAACAGCTACTATGTTGCCGAGGACGGGAGGTACAAGTGGTTCGAAGTAATAATGGTTGACCCTCATCATCCATCAATATGCAGCGACCCCGAGATAAACTGGATATGTGAGCCGCAGAACAGGGGTAGAGTGTTCAGAGGGTTGACGAGCGCTGGGAAGAAGATGAGGGGCCTCAGGAAGAGCCGCGGGTTGAGAGGCACCGTGTACTATAAGTGGAAGCGGAAGCAGAAGGAGAGGGAGCTGAGGAAGCGGCATGAGGCCAGTAGGGGAGCACGTGACCCATGGCAGGTGGCAGAGAAGCTAAAGGAGGAGAAGTAGTCCTACGCTCTGTGGAGCTCTCGTCTTTTTGCCACGCTACAGAGGATTGTAGCAGGGTTCGCTCATCGCTCCTAAACCTACTGCCCCCTGAGCTCCGCTCCAGAGTAGTGCTCGTAGAGGAGGCCTTGGAGGGATACTACGGTAACAGGATAGTGGTTGTGAAAACCCAGATCCTTGAGGAATGCGAGAAGATCCTTGAATACCTCTCATCCATTATGAGTAGCTCGGAGAAATCCATCCTGAAGGCTACTCTCCCGCTTAGACTAGACCAGAGAACCGGGCGCCTTATCCTGCGTTTCAGTAAGCAGGATGCCTTCCGCGGTGAGGCAAGGCTACTTGACTCAGACGACGTTGTTAAAGTGGTGCTTCACTTCAAGGGTGCTAGAAGCCTCGAGAAGCTCTCAATGTATCTCGCGAAACACTCGCTTATCCAGGCATGATTAGCGAAGGGGGTTTAAGTGTTCATAGACGTCAATATTGCGAGATGCGATGGAGATGTATTGAAGCATGCTAGGAGACTCGGCTTTAAACTAGTTGCATGCAGTGGGGTGGAGCAGGCGGGGTTCAACGGGGTGGCCGTCGTGAGGAGGGTTGACGCGGCGACCGGGGATGTCGCCGAGTTAAGGAGCATCCTAGCTGAGCACGGGGGCTCCGCATACATAGCTGTTACACCATTATCCCTGAGGGTGGCAAGGTGGAGTGCCCACGACGAGAGAATAGACACCATTGTCATGACCGGCGGAAACATCGAGTTCTTCGATAAGAAGCAGTTCAGCGCTATGAAGACTTACGGCAAGCCCCTCGAGGTATCCGTGGGGGATTTCCTCAGGTTGGATGACGTTAAAGGAGGCCAGTTCTACAGGAGGGTAAACCTGGCGTTACGGATGGGTATTAGGCTTGTAACGGGTTCGGGGGCTAGGTGGTGGTGGGAGCTATACCACCCGTATGTCATCGTGAGCATGCTTTCATCAATGTATGATGTGCCGAGGCAGACGGCGCTAGCCTCTATTACTGCTGCACCCCTGCAACTCATGGCCTCGAAGAAAATACTGGAACACATATATAGTTAGCGATCCATCGTTGAAGAGTGGAGCGTGTAACGCATGGACCCCGTGGATGCATCAATATACATAGCTGTAGCAGCGTTGACAGCATCCATTCTAGCGCTCGCAGTCTCAGTTAAAGCCTACGGGACTGCTTCACGCGCCATTAGAGCAGCCGTACTCCTCAAGGGATCCGGTAAAGAGGTCATTGTTAAACCGAGGAAACGCTACATTGCCTTCTCCCTCGTGTGCGATAAACCCGTTGATAAAGGGGTCTTAGAGGATGCGTTCACAAGGCTTTACACGGAGTACTTTGGGAAAAGCACTCTCCAGAAGGCGTCCCCACAGCTGATACTGTTCCTCGAGGATAAGCAGGCAGGCGTGCTGAGAACCAGCCACCTCTACAGGGATCACACGGTGGCCGTGCTAGGCGCCCTTAAACATGTGGGTGACAGTAAATGCGTGGTGATACCGTTGAAGACCTGTGGCTCCCTCCGTAAATGCAGGGAGGCGGTTGAAAGAAAGCGTTAAGGGAGTGGGTTATGCGGGGGGTGGGATTTGAACCCACGCAGGCCTGTGCCAGCGGATCTTAAGTCCGCCCCCTTTGACCGAGCTCGGGCACCCCCGCGTCTCTCCCGAGTAATTATTGCTGGTAAGGGGGTTAAAAACCTCGTAGAAGAACGCCGGGTCATTTAATAAGGCCTCCACTACTCTATTAAAGGATGGATGATGACGCCGCTCCAGAATGAGGATGGATGATTGCTTCGCGACGATCTGATCAATACTCCTCGAAGCCTATGCCCGTAGCCAACCGTTAAGAGTTAAAAACGCGTTGCGACATGTAGAGTTAGCCAGGACTCAGAGTGGTGTGTTGAATATGGGTTTCTCCATGGCTGCAGCATATGATAGAGCTATAACGATATTCTCACCGGACGGACGGATCTACCAGGTCGAGTATGCTTTCGAAGCAGTGAGGAGAGGATGGACCACCATAGGTATAAGGACGAAGAGTGCATCAATAGTGGCAGCCGAGAAGAGGAAGATAACCCCTCTCGTCGACGAGAAGGCAATACAGAAAATCTTCAAGATAGATGACCACGTGGGGGCCAGCTACGCCGGCATGGCTGGCGATGGAAGAATCCTTATAAACTACGCTATAAGTCAAGCACTCCTCCACAGGTTCTACTACGATGAGCCTGCGCCAGTCGAATACCTTGCTAAACTAGTCTGCGACGTTAAACAGGCTTACACGCAGCACGCCGGCGTCAGACCCTTCGGTGTCGCAATGATCATAGCTGGAGTCGACGAGAAGGGCACCCAGTTATTCATGACGGAGCCTAGTGGAAGATACCTCAGCTACTATGCCACAGCGATCGGCGAGAAGAGTAACAATGTGATCGAGTTCCTCGAGAAGAACTACAAGTACGACCTAGATGTGGATGAATCATTGAAGCTGACGGTGCTCACACTAGCCGGGATAGTCGAGGGTAAACCCTACGAGGACTACATGGAGATAGGCTACGTTGACACTGAGAGCAAGCGCTTCAAGATCCTTACACATGAGGAGATAAGAAGGTATGTTGAAGAGCTCGAGAAGGAGGGTAAATTAAAGGCTTAACCAATCCCTGATCCCATGGCTCTGAAAGGGGTTTTTAAACCATGAAGGAGAAGCTGGTCATCGCACGCTACGAGGCCAAGGGGCATAGGTTCGAGGTCCTCGTGGACCCGGATCTAGCGCTTAAAATCAAGGAGGGGAAGCCCGTCAGCATAGATGAAGCCATCGCAGGGGACTTCGTGTACAAGGATGCCAGGAAGGGTTTGAAGGCATCCCCGGAGTCCATGAGGGAGGTCTTTGGAACAGATGACCCGAGGACTGTTGCACTCGAGATCGTGAAGCGCGGCGAGCTGCAATTGACAACCGAGCAGAGGAGGAAGCTCCTCGAGGAGAAGAAGGCGCAGATCCTCAACTTGATAGCTAGGAACGCCGTGGACCCTAAGACCAAGCTACCCATACCCTTAAAGAGGCTTGAACTAGCCATGGAGCAGGCTAGGGTGACAATAGACCCCTATAAGCCTGCGGAGCAGCAGATGGAGCACATTGTTTCACAGCTGGCTAAGGTCATACCGATCAAGGTTGCGAAAGCCTATGTAGCGGTTAGGATACCCAGTGAGCACGCTGGTAAGGCTTTGAAGCCGCTTCAATCCTTCGGTGTAAGCAAGAAGGTTCAGTGGCGTGAAGACGGGAGCCTCTACATGGAGCTCGAGATACCTGCTGGACTACAGCAGGAGTTAATAGATAGGGTCAACGCGTTGACCAAGGGTAGCGGTGAAGTCAAGATACTGAGCATAGGGTGATCGATGTGAAGATCCTTGTAGCAGATAGACAACTAGTTAGGCCGGGGGACTGCCTAGCTGTACTGGAGGAGGCGGCCCCGCAGGAGCTTAAGAGGTATCCTGAGAAACACATCTACGTCCTAGGAGGAAGGGTTTACAGCGATGTACTAGGCGTCGTCTACATTGAGGATAAGGATGTCAACGTGATTCCTCTTGAAAGCATATATTACCCTAGGAAAGACGACCTGGTAATAGGCGTTGTAAACGGCGTGGGGATAACCGCGTGGAGCGTTGACATAAGGGCTCCATACAAGGCTGTGCTACCCGGCTCAGACGTGATAGAAGGGTTTAACCCGATAATGCATAACCTTAGAAACTACCTGGATGTAGGCGACTTCATACTGGCAAAGATAGCTGTCTTCGACAGGTCAAGGGACCCTGTTTTAACCATGAAGGGGAAGGGGCTTGGGAAAATAGTGGACGGCGTTGTCGTCGAGGTCAAGCCCAGCAAGGTGGCTAGGCTCGTGGGGAGGAAGGGCAGCATGTATAACATCCTGACATCCACTAGTGGATGCGATATAACGATTGCTCAAAACGGATACGTGTGGTTGAAGTGCAGGGATGAACACACCACTAAAGTTTTAATACAGGCGATAAGACTCATTGAATCGAAAGCACACATGCGTGGATTAACAGAGGAGGTACGTGGATTCCTAGAGTCGAAGCTGGGTGGAAGCAAATGAGTGAAAAACCAGTCTTACTCAGAGAGGACGGGTTAAGGGTTGACGGGCGGAGACCAGACGAGCTTCGCCCCGTGAGGATAGCCATAGGGGTTTTAAAGAACGCTAACGGGAGCGCACTGGTGGAATACGGTAATACGAAGGCGCTGGCAGCCGTCTACGGTCCAAGGGAGGCTATGCCGAAGCATATAAGCCTACCCGACCGCGCAGTGCTCAGAGTAAGATACCATATGGCACCCTTCTCCACGAGCGAGCGCAAGTCACCCGCCCCATCTAGGAGGGAGATAGAGCTCTCCAAGGTGATACGTGAAGCACTGGAGTCAGTGGTCTTCACAACACAATACCCGAGGGCCAGTATAGATGTATTCATAGAGATACTTCAGGCAGACGGCGGCACCAGGACAGCAGGGTTAACTGCTGCATCACTAGCATTAGCCGATGCAGGGATACCGATGAAAGACCTCGTCATCGGCGTCGCCGTTGGAAAAGTCGGCGGCGTACTGGTCCTAGATATAAATGAGCTTGAAGACGAGTACGGTGAGGCCGATCTCCCCGTGGGGATCGCGCCGAACACTAATGAAATAGTCCTGCTCCAGCTCAACGGTGTTTTAACACCCGAGGAATTCAAGCAGGCCATGGAGATGGCTTTCAAAGGAGTTGAACAAATCTACAAGGTGGCTAAGGAAGCCATGTACCGCAAGTACCTTAAGATGCTTGAGGAGGTGAAGTAGGGTTGAGCATAACACCCGAGAAAGAACCCCTCCTACCTCGGCTACAGGTTGAGAACATCATTAAATCCATTAAGAGAGGGGAGAGAATAGATGGCAGAGGCCTCTACGACTACAGGCCGCTGGAAGTAGTGTTGAACCCTATACAGAAGGCATCGGGGAGCTCCCTTGTAAGGCTCGGTGGAACCCAGGTAATAGCCGGTGTGAAACTGGAGCTAGGTGAGCCGTTCCCTGATAGACCTAATGAAGGGGTTCTCCAAGTACACGCTGAGTTCGTTCCATTGGCATCCCCCTCGTTCGAGCCGGGTCCACCGGACGAGAACTCAATAGAGATAGCGAGGATCATTGATCGATCCCTAAGGGAGCCCAAGGCCGTTAAGCTTGACACGCTAGTAGTGGAGCCAGGTAAAGTAGTATGGGTGGTGTTCGACGACATCTACCTCGTAGACCACCAGGGTAATATAACGGATGCAAGCATGATGGCGTCAATGCTGGCCTTGGCAACCGCGAGAATCCCTGGTTTAGTGAAGACTGAAACCGGGTACAGGGTTGACAACACCAAGCAGACGGGGCCTCTACCGATAAACACCCTCGTGGTAACGGTCACCATGGGTATATACGGTGACACCATTGTGGTCGACCCATCCCTCGAGGAGGAAGCCGTGTTAGACTCCTTCCTAACCATCGCTGTAGATGAAGCCGGGAGAATCTGCGGCGTGCAGAAGAGGGGGATGAAGGGGTTCTCGAGGAACACGCTTGAAAACGCTGTGAACACGGCGTTATCCAAGGGGAGGGATCTCATAGAGCTGTTGAGGAAAATATTAAATAACCCTGGTGAATACATGAAACCCCTAGTGTCAGAGTAGGGTGATGCTGCTTATGGGTAGAACCAAGGTTGTCGGAATAGCTGGGAGATATGGTGCGAGATATGGTTCAACCCTCAGGAAGAAGGTCCGCGACATACTGGAGAAACGCTACGCTCCCCACACATGCCCCTTCTGCGGCTACAAGGGGAGAGTGGTGAGGCTTAGCACAGGGATCTGGACGTGCAGGAAGTGCGGTGCTAAATGGGTTGGCGGCGCGTACACGCCTAAGACCGAGGTAGCGAAGCTCTTCCCAGACATCATTGTAAGGGAGTAGACTACTTGATCCTTGTAACCACATCGCACAGGCCTTCACAGAGAACCAGGTCTTTCACCAAGGATCTCTCGTCAGTCTTCCCGAACTCCGTGAGGGTTACCCGCGGCAAGAAGACCATAGACGACCTGGTTACAGAGGCCTATAGGAGCAGGGTCTCCTTCATACTTGTAGTCGGCGAGAAAAGAGGGAACCCGTCACTGCTCAACATCTACAGGGTTGACTCCGCTGTGCTTCCCCCTAGGGCAGTTGAAATGGCTGTTATCCTGCTTAAAGGGGTCAGGCTCTCAAGGGAGATCCCTGATTCACAGAGAGTCTACAATCCTAGGACGATCGGGGTTGACTACGATGGATGCTCCACTGATGAGTGCTTCGAGCTAGCCGATGTACTGTTGACTATTACGTCGAAGGCGTCGGCTGCTCAACCAGACGTCAAGATACTGCTGGAGGACAGGGAGTGCATTCACATGGAGTTCCACAGCTCCACGGGGCACCGGGTGGGTCCCGTGATACGGGTTTCAAGGGTGGTGCTCTATAAGTGAAGTAGTTGAAGTAGAGTACCTGGTGGAGGCAGGGGACGCCGCTGCACCAGTAGCCTCCGCCCTTAAGCCGGATCTCGAGGATATGCCTGAGGGGTGCAGGGGCGGGGCAGTGTTGAATGGCAGTGTACTCGTCCTGAGGCTCTCGTGTAGGGACGCTGGCTCCTTGAAAGCCTTAAATAACAGCTCTATAAATATGTTGCTCATGCTATTAGATGTGGTAGAGGTGCTTAAGGGATGAGTGAGAAGCCTCTTCCACCGGAAGTACAGAACATGATAATACACTACCAGTCGATCCTTGAGAACAAGGCGAAGATGGAGGCCGAGCTGAGGATTATTGAGGCCGAGCTAAGCGATATAGAGAACATTCTGGAGACATTGAAGAACCTCGGCGACGACGCCGAGCTGTACAAGGCACTCGGCCATGTACTCGTGAAGAAGAGTAAAGCCGACGTGGTTAAGGAACTCGAGGAGAGGAAGGAGCTGCTCACAGTGAAGAGGGATAAGTACCGTAAGCAATTGGACTTCCTCACCAAGGAGGCAGGCAACTTAGAGGGGAGGATCAAGGAGGCTTTAAGTAAGCATGGATACACGACGAGCTAGCAACCCTCTTGGAAGAATACGTGTGGAAGAACTCACGAGCGACGTGCTGGAGGACCTAGCATCCGAGATAGAGCGTAAGGTGTCCGAGTATCTTTCCTCCAAGCTACCGAGGAAAAGCGTCTTCAATACCACTGTGAGCCTGGAGGTTGAAGGCGACCACGTGAACCTTCTCCTGGACCTCGAGGCCTCAGGCCCCTTCGGCGACATCTACGACTACGGGCAGGTGCTGCGGGACGCCATAAACTATGCGAGAAGCGTTTTCGAGGAGCTGATAGAGAAGTATAGGTCTTGAATAATCCTCAACCCTGATGCTTCATGAAAGTTTTTATAATCAGGTAAGCTTATTTCCGTGAAACAGGTTGAAAGAGGCTGGTGAGTAATGGTTAGATTCAAGCAGACTAGTGAAGTATTGAAGATCATGAGGAATATAGAGCAGATCAGGAACATAGGTATCACGGCGCACGTGGACCACGGGAAGACAACGCTCTCGGACTCGCTTCTCAGCGCCGCTGGACTCCTCTCCGAGAAGATCGCTGGTCAGGCACTGGCACTCGACTACCTTGACGTGGAGCAGAAGAGGCAGATGACTGTTAAAGCAGCCAATGCCAGCCTGTACCACGAGTACAAGGGTAAACCATACTTAATCAACCTGATAGATACGCCTGGACACGTTGACTTCCAGTCGAAGACTATACGTGCACTGCGCGTGATAGACGGCGCCATAGTGGTTGTCGACGCTGTTGAAGGCGTTATGACGCAGACCGAGATGTATCTCCGTGTAGCTCTCGAGGAAAGGGTTCGCCCAGTATTATTCATAAACAAGATTGACAGGTTGATAAAGGAGCTGAGGCTGTCGCCGAATGAGATACAGCAGAGGCTGGTCCAGATAGTTAAAGACGTGAACACCCTTATCGCCACGTATGCTGACAAGGAGTTCCAGAAGGCATGGCTCCTGGACCCCATGAAGGGGCAGGTCGCCTTCGGCTCAGCCAGGGATCGCTGGGGGCTCACGATACCTTTAGTGCAGCAGAAGGGGATAAAGTTCTCTGACATAGTGGACGTCTACACTAAGGGCAAGGAGGCTGTCGCAGAGCTCCAGAAGGCTGCCCCCCTACATGAGGCAATCCTAGACATGGTTGTGAAATACGTGCCGAACCCGAGGGACGCGCAGAGATACAGGATCCCGAAGATATGGCACGGCGACCTCAACCATGAAGCCGTGAAATACATGATGGAGGCCGACCCAAACGGCCCCCTCGTAATGCTCGTCAACGATATAAGGGTTGACCCCCACGCCGGGCTCGTTGCAACCGGTAGAATATACTCTGGTACCCTGAGGGCTGGTGAAGAAGTATGGTTGGTGAATGCGAGAGTGCCGCAGAGAGTGCTCCAGGTAAGCCTCTACATGGGTCCCTACAGGGAGCTAGCGGATGAAATAACCGCCGGCAACATTGCAGCCGCCCTCGGCCTCGAGAAGGCTAGGTCTGGTGAGACGGTTGTCGCAATGAAGTACAAGGACTCGATGACGCCTTTCGAGAAGCTCAGGATGATAACGGAGTCCGTGGTGACGGTTGCAATAGAGCCGAAGAACCCGCAGCAGCTCACAAAGCTCGTCGACGCACTCTACAAGCTGCACCTAGAGGACCCAAGCCTCATCGTGAAGATAAACGAGGAGACGGGAGAATACTTGTTGAGCGGAGTGGGGACACTCCACATAGAGATAGCTCTCACACTGCTGAAGGATCTCTACGGGCTGGAGGTGGTTGCATCCCCACCGGTCATAGTCTACAGGGAGACGGTTAGGGAGAGCAGCCAGGTCTTCGAAGGGAAGTCACCTAACAAGCACAACAAGTTCTATATTAGTGTGGCACCCTTGAACGAGGAGACCCTTAGACTGATGTCAGAGGGCATAATCGTGGAGGACATGGATGCACGTGAAAGAGCGAAGATACTGAGGGAGCAGGCCGGCTGGGATGCTGATGAGGCCAGGAGGATAATGGCTATCGATGAAAACCTTAACATGCTGGTGGATATGACGACGGGTGTACAGTATCTTAGAGAGATAAAGGACACTGTTATCCAGGGCTTCAGGCTCGCAATGAAGGAGGGCCCCCTGGCAATGGAGCCTGTGAGAGGAGTGAAGGTGGTGCTCCATGATGCAGTGGTCCACGAGGATCCGGCTCACAGGGGTCCGGCGCAGATATTCCCGGCTGTGAGGAACGCTATATTCGCAGGCTTCCTGACGGCTAAGCCCGCTATACTGGAGCCTATACTGAAGCTAGATATAAGGACCCCGATGGAGTACATCGGCAACATCTCCACAGTGATAACTAAGAAGAGGGGTAAACTCATAGAGGTGCAGCAGATGGAGACGTCTGCAAGAGTTATCGCTGAGATACCTGTCTCAGAGTCGTTCGACATAGCCGACATGCTGAGAAACGTTACAGCTGGGAAAGCAATATGGGGCCAGGAGTTCAGCAGGTGGGCGCCGGTGCCTGAGAGCATGCTGATGGATCTAGTGTCGAAGATCAGGACTAGGAAGGGGTTGAAGCCGGAGCCGCCGAAGCTCGAAGACTTCCTGTCACCATAGTGGTTTAAGCCGGTTGAAGCAAACCTGTTTTTCAGGAGGGTGTCGGCAACGATTTATTAATCCCTCAAATATCCTTATGAAATAGTGGTGCCGGGGTAGCTCAGCTCGGTAGAGCGCCGGGCTGTTAACCGCCGATAAAGTAGCCTGGTGCGGAAACCCGGTGGTCCGGGGTTCGAGTCCCCGCCCCGGCGCTACCTGCCACTCTACTGCTCTAATCCCCGTTGTCACGCCACATCGATCTCGTCCCCTGTGTTGGGGACATGTATTCTTACATCGCTGCCGAGCTCCTCTAGTATAGCCTCCCTCAGGGAGAATGCTTCCTCCTCGCCGCCGTGGACTATTATGATGTCTCTCACAGTGCTCTTATATCTTGAAAGTATGTCGACTAATCCTTTTTGACCAGCGTGACTGGAGAAGTCGAGCCACTCTACTCTTGCATTCACTCTGCCTACCTCTAGCTCAGGGATCTCGCCTGCCTCCAGTAGCTTGTGGCCGTTGCTGTTCGGGGCTTGATAGCTGACCATGATTATTGAGTTCCGGGGGTTCTGGTGGAGTTTCTTAAGGTAGTAGACGCTGGGGCCGCCTTTCAGCATCCCGGCTGAAGCTATTATCACGCATGGCTTGTTTATTATTTTCTTCCTGTCACGGGTGCCTGTGACGAAGTTCACTGTCTCGAAGACCTTGTTGAAGAGCGCTGGGTCCCTGAGGTACTTCCTGTACCTTAAATATATGTCCGTTATATCCTTGATCATGCCGTCAAGGTATACCTCTATGTAGGGTGCTTCGGAAGCTATTAGTGCAGCTATCTCCTGGCTGCGTCCAACGCTGAACGCCGGTATGAGGACTGTTCCCTTCCTGTCAATGGTTTCCTCAACTATTTCGAGGAGCCTTTTCTCAACGACGTGTCTCGGTGGATGGTTTCTCCCGCCGTAGGTTGACTCAACTATCACTGTTTCAACCCCTGTCTCAAGTGTCTCGGCTCCTGGAAGCGTCCATGTCTCCCTGTCGTTTATGTCCCCCGTGTACATAAGTCTGCGGCCGCTCCCTGTTTCAAGGTATGTTATGCTGCTGCCGATTATGTGGCCGGCGTTGGCGAAGACTAGTTTAAATCCATCCTCCTCGTATGTCTCACCGTAGTCGAGGAAAACCGTGTTATCGTAGAGGTTCTCGAACTCCCTCATATCATACTCTATTACAGCGGCGTTCAGCTTCAGGAAATCCATGGTTAAAAGCCTTGCAACCTCGAGCGTCGGCTTCGTTGAGAAGGCTTTAGGCCTCCCGGTTATGTAGAGGTAGGGTGCTGCACCGACATGGTCTAGGTGTGCATGGGATACTATGAGCCCTGATACGTCGACGGGCCTCACGTGCTGGGGTAGCCTGGGCATGTCCCGCTCATCGAAGTTGACCCCGTAGTCGAGGAGGAACCTCTGTGATCCATCCTCGACGAGGTATGCTGCCCTCCCTACCTCCCTTCCTCCTCCAAGCACCTTTATCTTCAACGCTTATCACCGATGCAACGGCAACACGGCCCTGGTGGGAGCCTGTTGATGGAAACGTATTTTAGTGCTCCACCATATTGATTTGTAGTAAGCTTTTTATAATTTAGGTGTTTACCATGATGGCCGGCAACCCGCGTGAGTTGAAGAGGCTCCTTAAGAGAATGGGGGTTGAAGTCGAGGAGTTAAACGGGGTTAAACGCGTTGAAATAGTCTTCGAGGACAGGAAGATAGTGGTCAGGGACCCCCAGGTTCTCGCGTTCAAGGCAGGCGGGCAGGTCTTCTACCAGGTCACCGGGACACCTGAAACCGTTGCACAGGCTGAGGAAGCCGTGAAACCCGTTGAAGAGGTAAAGGTATCCGAGGAGGACGTGCGGTTCATCATGGAGCAGACGGGGGCTTCATACGAGAAGGCCAGGGAGGCGCTTGTAAAGGCTAAAGGCGACATACTGCAGGCCATAATGCTCCTCAGGGAAGGATGATGCAGTCATGACGTACATGGGGGAGCAGCCTCCACCAGGGTTCATTGATAGGTCATCCTATAAAGCCCTGAGTAAACCCCATTATCTCCTAGGCGTATACTACGATGGCAAGCTCGGCAGGGCTGTGTTAGAGTTCCTTAGTGAGGAAGGAGATAGAGTGGTTAAAGTCGTCGATCCAACAGGGCATAAACCATACTTTCTAACAGACCTCAGCCTGGATGAGGCTAAGTCCATTAAGGAGCTTTCAGGCGACAAGGATGTAGACCGCCTTGAGGAAGTCGTCAAGGTAAACCCGTTGACAATGGAGAGGGTGAGGGTTACAAAGATCGTTACGAAAGACCCGTTGGCCGTGAAGAAGCTGAGGGATAAGGTGCCTAAGGGTGCATCAGTGTGGGAGGCGAAGATCAAGTATCACAGTAACTACATCTACGATAACCAGTTGATACCCGGCATGAGGTATGTAATCGAGAACGATGGCCAGCAGCCCAGGATAACCCTGGTTAAGCCCGAGATACCTTTATCCCTCGTGCAAAGCGTCAGGGAGCTCTTCAGGAAGGAGCCTCCTGAAACCGTTAAGCTGGCTGAAGACTACCTGATACTCTTCGAGGAGGCTCCTCCTAGAGCCGTGAGGGTGGCCATGGATATCGAGGTCTACACGCCGTTCAAAGGCAGGATACCGAATCCCAGGCAGGGCGAGTACCCTGTTATCAGCATAGCGTTCTCCTCGAATAACGGGTTCAGGAAAGTGCTCCTCCTCGGGAGGCCTTTCAAGCAGAGATTCGACTACATGATTGAGGAGTACCCTGTCGACGTCGAGGTCGAGGTGTTTGACTCGGAGAAGGCGATGCTCCTGGAGGCGTTGAAAACCGTCTCCAAGTACCCTGTGCTACTCACGTACAACGGCGACAACTTCGACCTCGTCTACATCTACACGAGGGCTGTAAGGCTCGGGGTGCCGAGGTACCTCGTCCCATTGAGCATAGGGGAGGATATGGTTAGGCTTGAAACAGGCGTCCACCTCGACCTCTACAAGTTCTTCTCTAATAGAGCGGTGAAGAACTATGCTTTCAGCGGGAAGTACCAGGAGGAGAAGCTGGACGCCGTGTCATCAGCCCTCCTAGGCGTGTCCAAGATAGGGTTCGAGGAGACCATAGGCGATATCTCAGCGTCGCTCCTAGTAGCCTACAACATGAGGGACGCAGACATAACCCTCCAGTTGACCACGTTCAGCAACGAGCTAGTGTGGAGGCTCATGATCCTGCTTGCACGTATCTCGAAGACAAGCATAGAGGATGTGTGCAGGAGGCAGATCTCCAGCTGGATACAGAACCAGTTCTTCTGGGAGCACAGGAGGCTGGAGTACCTTATACCCAACAGCGAGGACATAGTTAAGTACGCTGGGAGAGCCGGCACCAGGGCCATAATAGACGGGAAGAAGTATGCTGGAGCCCTGGTGATAGAGCCGCCGAAAGGCGTATTCTTCAACGTAATGGTCCTGGATATTGCTTCACTGTATCCCAGTATCATCAAGAAGTATAATCTCAGCTATGAAACCGTGGACATGCCGTGGTGTAAGTCAACCATCGATATAACTGATGAAACAGGCAGGAAGCTGCACAGGGTCTGCACGGATAAGCCGGGTTTAACCGCGCAGATCACAGGTATACTCAGGGATTTCAGAGTGGGGATCTACAAGAAGAGGGCTAAGGATAAGTCTCTGCCGAAGGACACTCTGGCATGGTACGATGTAGTGCAGCGCGCTATAAAAGTGTTCATCAACGCGAGCTACGGGGTGTTCGGTGACAGCCGGTTCTCACTCTTCTCGCCCGCCGTGGCCGAGAGCGTTACAGCTATGGGCAGGAAGTCGTTTATGACCATAGTCTTAAAGGCCGCTGAGCTAGGCGTTAAACCACTCTACGGGGACACGGACTCCATATTCGTGTGGAACCCTAACCGGGGCCAGCTGGAGGTGCTCCAGAAGTGGATACTTGAAAACCTCGGCCTCGAGATCGAGCTCGACAAGGAGTTCACGTACGTGGTTTTCACAGGGCTGAAGAAGAACTATCTCGGTAGAACCGGTGACGGAGGCATCGAGATAAAGGGGCTTGTGGCGAAGAAGAGGAACACGCCTGAGTTCCTTAAGGAGCTCTTCCAGGAGATACTCGGCAAGCTGAAGGATGTTGAGACACCGGAGGACTTCGTCTCCTTCGCCAACTGGCTGGAGGACAGGTTGAAGGAGTACTATGTAGGGTTGAAGCGTAGGGAGGTGCCCTTGGACAGGCTTGCTATAAGGGTTGCACTCACCAAGCCTCCCTCAAGCTACACTAAGACCAAGCCTCCCCATGTGAGGGCTGCGATGCAGCTGGCGAACTACGGTATCAGCGTGCAGGAGGGGGATGTCATAACATATGTGAAGGTGAAGGGTAGGGAGGGCTATAAGGCTATACAGCTCACGAGGCTGCATGAAGTCGACCCTGATAAATACGTGGAGCTCATAAAAAGCGGGCTCGAACAGTTGCTGGCAGCTCTCTCCATAAGATGGGAGGATATAGTGGGTGGAGTAGGGTTAACGGGCTATGCTACTGGGGCTGCCAGGTACAGGTAGATGCTGGTGATGTATGCATGTCTCCCAGGATGCATCCCTCAACATCTACGGCTACGGCGCCCAGGGCGGTGTTAGCGGTCACAGTGATACTCCTGGCTGCGTCAATAGTCGTGCACATGCCGACGGAGGTTCAGAAAACCCTGCTGGGACGCGTGATCCTCCACGACCCCGTGTACGACGACCTCTACGCGTCGGTTAAGCAGGTGTTCTACGTTGACTCCTGTAACCCGGGGAGCGGTGTCTGGCTCGACAAGGCGGCTGCCTCAACGCTGTGTAGTGGTGGACGAGCCCTGGTGTTCCCCTACCTTGACTACAGGCTGAATCAACCGCCTCTCGCAGGGTTTATCCTTGCCTCGATGACCTCGCTCAGCATGCTTTCCCCCGGGGGCCCTGAGGTATTCCTCTCCGTGTTCTACCTGCTTCAATCCATCCTCTCCACGGCTGCAGCCCTGTACAGCGTGTACAGGTTGACTACTAGGGGTGGCGTCTACTTCTACCCCTTGTACGCTGCAACCCTACTGGTCTACGGTGTCTACGGCTTCGACGTGTTCGCACTGCCCTTCATAGTTGAAGCCTTCATAGCTATCCGTGAGGGGAGGTGGAGGAGGGCGGCTTTCTCCACTGCACTAGCGCTCTCGGTAAGCTTCTACATGTTGATCCCGCTTGGCTTACTGGCCTACATGGTTGTGAGAGGCGACCTCGATGAGCGTGGAGTGGTGGCCGGCCTACTCTCCGGTGTACCATTGTTCATCGCCGTCGTCGCAATGGATCCAGGCTACTTTAACAATGTGATCGGCGACGTGCTTCAACCAGTCTTCAACAACGGTGTCTTCTCAATCCTCACTCTTAAGGCTAGCGTGGGAGCCGCCTACGCTTTTAACACAGGGGTGTGGATTCTTGGAATGCTCATACTCTACTCCATGAGCCCGCCTGCGGGCAGCAGGATGGATCTCCTAAGGCATATGGCTGCATCAATGCTCCTTCTCTACGCTGTACACCCTAGGATGGTGCCGCAGACACTCCTACTCGTGCTCCCCCTTCTACTCTCCTTCATCAAGCCGGCTGACCCCGGGATGCTTGTAGTGGAGGCATCCAACGCCGCAATAATACTACTATGGTTCAAGGCTGGCGAAGCCTCCAGGTATCTCTCAGCAATCCTAGGGGTTGAAGCACCGCCTCAGCCAACGTCGCTGGGTAACCCCGTCCAGTGGATCGCCTTGTTCAGGGGTGCCCTCACCCTGCTCTACGCTTTAAGCCTCCTTACTCAACCCCTTGGGGAGGAGAGTGAAAAAAAACTACTCTGGCGGGGGTAGAGACTTCTTAAGTAGCTCCACATGCTCCTCTGTGAGGTTGCTTTCAGCGTACTTTACTAGGGAAGGCTTCCCCTCGGTGAACAATATCTTGCTGTAGTTGAACTTCCCTGCGTTTAGGTCAGCTGTGAAGACCCTTACCTCGGGGAGGGAGCCAAGGTATCCCGCCAGCTCGGGATCCGAGAGCAGCGTCGTCAACTGCTTTGTCGCCAGGAAGACCCTCACGTGGAACACTATGGGGACTTGAATTCTTCTCCTCGCGAACGCCTTGAGCACTCGTTGCGTTGCCGATGCAACGAAGCTCATTTTCTGCTCGCCTCCGAGCACTATGCTCACTGCGTCAGGCTTCATTGACGCTACTTCCTCAGCTAACGCGTCCTCCCCGCCCTCCTCGTAGAAGAACACCTTGAAGACCCCGTTGCCGTATCCATGCCTATGCATATAGCCGGCTACCTGTGCCGCGACGATTGAGCAACAGATCCTGTCTGCAACGGTCACCACGGCTATCCTCTTGTATCCCTCGTAGAGGGTTGCACCGGTGAGGAAGCCTGTGAGGCCCCTTAGGTAGACTTCTTCACCTAGTGAAGCCCTACTCATGCTCATTTTTATCCCCTGGATAAGTAATATGAGTGGATTGTTTAAAAATGTTTCCTTTACAGTTACTTGTTTTAAGATGCTTAAACAGGGATCCAGCTGTGTGTTGAAGCAGTTGAGACATGGCGCTGGGAAAAAGTTATAAGTCTTAGCCACCATTACGTGGATCCGTGGGAGCCGGGGTCGCCTAGCCTGGTAGGGCGCCGGCCTGCTAAGCCGGTGGGGGATTCCCCGCGCGGGTTCAAATCCCGCCCCCGGCGCGTCCTTCACACGGTTCGCCATGCTTCAGCAGCCACATTATTTACGGTGGGTGAGCATACCTATCCAAGCGGGCTGCGCGTGGAGGGTGCTTGACTTGGGGTGGAAGACCGTTGAAACACTAATAGTCCTCCTGGTTGCAGCTGTGGCGCTAGCGGTGTTCACGTGGAGCGCCCTGGGGTTCGAGGAGCTTGAATCCGTGAAGGGCGGTAAAGGCTATGTGTCGGATGAAGTATGGTATGTTGGCTCGGCCAGGACGATCCTTGTGAAAGTGTTTGGACTGGAGCCGAGGATGCCTGGGGACAGCTACGGGTACACTGTGGTGTACAGTGGGCAGGTGGACTACGGAGTGCTCGAGTCCCTTGCAGCTAGGTATGGTTTAAGGCTTCGAGTAGACTACAGTGACCTCAAGGCATTCTACGTGTCGGGGAGCAGGGAGGGTTTAACCGGTTTCCTCAGCGAGGCCAGGAGGTATGTTGAGGTGGGCGACGTGATCCCTGGTTGGATGATGCCTGATCACAGCGGGATAAACAACTACTTGAACCAGGAGCACCCCCCGCTCGGGAAGTACATTATAGCGTTCACAATGTACGTGCTTGGGGATAGGCCTTTCTACTGGAGGATCCCGTTGATAGTGCTCGGTGCCTCCACCACTATACTACTATACCTCTCGCTTAGAAGGCTCACCGGCAGCACTATAGCAGCGCTGGCGGCTTCACTGCTCTTCACAGCCGACCCACTGGTTAGAACCCTCTTCTCCATAGCGCTCCTCGACGGCTTCGTAGCCTTCACATCCACGCTTGCATTCTACCTTGCAGTGGAGAGGAGGCATGGTTTAGCTGTTGCAGCAAGCCTGGTGGGCGGGCTCTTCAAGTTCACCGGGTTGTTCACGCTGATACCGCTCCTCGTACTGTACCTACGGCAGGGGTTGAGGAGGAGGCCTTCACCATACATGCTGGTGTACACGCTTACAGCCTTCACCCTGCTATCCGGGCTTCTCTTCCTCACAGTGCTCGCAGCCGTCTCCCTCCCCTTGATCAACTACATGGGGCTGGGTAACTGGGTCAAGTACTCCCTGCTCGGCTCGATCACATGGCACACCAGCATCAAGTGCAACGGCCCCTGTCCAGGCAGCTCCGCCCCATGGGACTGGTTCCTGGGCGTGAACGCTTTCACCGTCTACGTGGATCCAACGGTGGCGGCCATAGGGTTCTACCCGCTCTGGTCTACTGTGCTCGTCGCATCCATAGTGCTCGCCCCCCTGGTCTTCAGGGATAAGAGGTATGGGCTTCAATGGGTCTTCCTAACCGGGGTTCTCGCAGGCTACGTGGCCGTGTGGCTTGCAGGGGGTAGATCCCAGTACAGCTTCTACAGTGTGCAGCTCGCCCCGTTCGTCTACGGGGGCCTCGTCTACACGGCTGCCTACGCGTTGCGCAGGGAGAACCTGGCTTACCTGGCCGGCTTCTACAGGAGGGTTTCCGCGCTCACAGTATGGTTGCTGACCCGGTGATGCACGGCGGCGTCAAGTGGTCTAGGATTTTTAAGCTTTACGGTTGCCCCATAATATCCACGGGTTTGAGGCATGTCGGGCGTCATACCCAGGATGCGTTTGATAACGGTGAAGATGCCTGAGCTATATGTTGAAGGGATTGATGAACTAGTGAGGATAGGGAGGTATAGTAGTAGGAGTGAGGTTATAAGGGTTGCTATAAGGGACCTGTTGAAGAAGGAGCTCTGGGTTAAGGAGGCTTCTGAAATATAGTGTTTTTAACCCGGCTGGGGAGGCGTAAGGGCAGCACCCCTATGCATCCATACTGCTGGAGAACTCCCTCGCCTTGTCGAAAACCATTCTTACAACGGGGTCAAGTGGATCCAGGAGCCTCATGCTCATAGGCGGGTTGAAGTCCGGGAAAACCCTCCTCAACGCCTGGAGCCTTATGGGCTGCCTGTACATCAAGGGGTCCACGACCTCTATAGCCATGGCGTCCCTTGAGCCAGCTATATACCTGTAGTCCTCGCCTGAAACACCTGTGTCGCCTATTGCTTTAAGCCTCTTCCACACGTACTCGGGCCGCCCCCTTATCACTCTGCCAGCCGTGAACTCCCCCATGACTGCTTTCACCCTCCCCGTCACGTAGAGTATCACCCGGTCTCCTCTCTCAACGCTGAGCCCGAGGAACCTCCGTAGCTCGAATTTCTTGGAGCCTGTGAAAACCCTGTATGCGTAAACGGGTTTAATGCTGAACAGGTATACCTGCATGGCTTCCCGCCGTGCTATGTTTATAAGGATGACGAGGCCTCTTATAGGGATCGATGTTGAGGGTTGGTATTTCTGAGCAGTGATGAGTGACGCCAGGACTGAACGGTTGTTGCCTATGAGCAGCGTGATACGTGAAGGCGACGATGTACTCGTGGTTATAGATGATAAGAGGAGGTTTGTGGCTAAGGCTAGGAGGGGCGGTGTACTGGGCACTGATAAAGGGGTTGTAAGACTCGACGACGTCGTCGGGAAGCCCTATGGCTCCACCGTGGAGACATCGCTGGGGGCTAGGGCACTCGTCTTCAAGCCTCTCCCACACGACTACGCCCTGCTAGCGTCGAGGGTCACACAGATAATATACCCTAAGGACGCCGGCTTAATGATATATCTATCAGGGGTTAAACCCGGGTCAAGGATAGGTGAAGCAGGCGTGGGCTCAGGCGCCCTCACCATAGCCCTAGCAAGCATCATAGGTGAAACCGGCATCCTCTACGGCTTCGACATCTCCGAGAAAAGCCTCGAGAACACGAGGATCAACCTGGAGAAAACAGGCCTCCTAAACAGGGTGAGGCTCCAGAAACACGATGTAAGAGAACCCGTGAAACTCCCCCACGCACTCAACGCATTCTTCCTCGACATACCGGACCCCTGGAACGCCGTAAACACCATCGCAGAACTCCTCGAACCCGGGGGAACCCTACTAGCCTACATCCCCACAGTAAACCAAGTGGAGAAAACCGTGATAACACTACGGGAACACGGAGGCTTCGCAGACATCCACACATATGAAACCCTCCTAAGAGAATACAAAGTAGAGAAAAACGCTGTAAGACCCTTCACCAGGATGATCGGGCACACAGGATACATAGTCTTCGCGAGAAAACTAGCACAACAATAACACATACCACCCTCGCCATATGTCACATTTGTTAAACCTGGCCTCAATATAAAGAGGATTGAAAGAAATAGGTTTACACCTGTACCAGCTATAGTGGTTAATTCAACCTCAATGCAAAGAGGATTGAAAGCTGGGACGTTGTTAATCAACCCTTCCTACCGCCTTCGCCGAAGCACCTACTGGGCACAAACGACGTGGGTCAGGACATATTTAGCGAGCTTGTGTATGGCTCTCGCATATCGCTCTTAGTGGGCCTCTCAGCCGCCTTGGCCACGGTGGTGCTGGGGACTCTAGTGGGCCTCATCGCTGGCTACTACGGCGGCCTCGTGGACGATATCCTCTCCACGATCACCGACATCATGCTCCTGCTTCCGGTGCTGCCCTTCATGATATTGATGGCCGCGTTCATGGGACAGGACTACCAGAACATCGTGATAGCCATAGCGGCCTTCACATGGCCCGGTGTAGCCAGGCTTGTGAGGGCCCAAGTGGCCTCGCTCAAGGGTAGCCTCTACATCGAGGCTGCGAAGGCGTACGGTGCAGGCTCGGGTAGGATAATGAGGGTTCACATACTGCCCCAGCTCTACCCCCTGCTTGTCGCGTTTGTGGTGCTCAGGACGGGTGGTGCGATAATAGCCGAGGCCTCGCTGAGCTTCTTAGGCCTCGGGGATCCCACCCAGAAGTCCTGGGGAGGTATGATCTACTGGGCAATGAACAGCGGGGCCATCTCGAGCGGCAAGTGGTGGTGGATAGTGGCGCCAGGGCTCATGATAACCCTGACGGTCGAGGCCACGGCACTAATAGGGTACGCGATCGAGGAGTACGTCAACCCGAGACTCAGGCATCTCTGAGGCCTTGACACCGTCTAGTGCAAGCATTGTGTCCCAGATACATTAGGAGGATTAAAAGCTTTAACCTTTGTCTTCCCGCTTCATTGACCCTTCGCTAGGCATGGGCAGTGCCTGGTCGCCGACGCTTTCCTCCTTAACTAAGCTCACCATATATGCATGTTTTACCGTTTCCGCTCCAGGCTCGCCTAATTCTCCAGCAGATCCTCGCCCTGCAAGTACCCCTAGGCACATTAGTGCTGGAGGCAGACCGCGAGTATTGCAACCCCTTACATAATATAGCTTCCTGCATTGGAGTCCGAACTATCGTGTATGTCCAGTAGCATTGTCACACTGCCCAAGGCGTAGAGCAACTGGTTACAAAGCAGGTTGAGGTTTGAGACAAAAAACTAGGCAAGGTTGGACTTTATAACCCTCAATGCATTCTCGTAGGCTATTTTCCTTAGATCGTTATCGCCCAGCCCCTTCTCCCCTAACCTTTGAAGGAGCGACTGTATCTTGTCCACGGATTCCAGGCCCTCCGGCGCCGGGAGGCCTAGCAACCCATGGAAGTCCGTCCCTATCGCCAGCAAGTCCGCCCCATATCTTTCATGAATGTAAAGGAAGTGCTGAACAAGGTCCTCCATTGTCGGCTTTGGCTTGCTCGCAATTAGTGGGCCTATTACCGAGAGCCCTACGACGCCCCCGTTTTTATGAAGTGCCTCTAGGACTTCATCGTCAATGTTCCTGGGAGTGTCAACAAATTTTCGCACATTGGCGTGGCTTATTATCACGGGCTTCTTGCTGACGGCCATGGTCTCGAGGGCTGTTTTCTTTCCGGCGTGCGCTAGGTCGATGATTATGCCGAGCTTGTTCGCCATCCTCACAAGTTCCTCCCCCTCGGGTGTTAGCCCGTAGTCTTTTTTAGAGGTGCACCCGGAGCCGTACTTGTTGTTGTAGTTCCACGTAAGCCCAAGGCTCCTCAACCCCATCTTCTTCAGCAACACGAGGTCGTAGGGGTCGTCTATTGCCTCAGCTCCCTCCATGTGAATCAACAACCCTATCTTCCCGTCTTCCGACAGCACCCTCTCCGCATCGCCCGCAGACTCCACCAGGGTTATCTCAGGGTAGGCCTCCGCGAGCCTGTAGTATATCGCGAAGTGCTCTAAGACATCGGTTTGAGGGGCTCTGTAGCCGATCGCCGGGAGCCATTTCCCATACAGCTTTTCCAGCTTCTTGGACTCCTCCGGCCGAAAGGTCTCAATGCCAGGAAATATTGCGGCGAAGACCAGCTTCACATTTCCCCGGAAGTACTTGGGTATGTCGGCATCGCGCCCGGGTATGTCGCTCCTCAGATCTCCGAGTGGCTCGCCGCCTCCGTGGTATAAGAAGTACGCGGATACATCTTCGTGCATGTCTATGACTGGGTACACATTGTTCACCCAACCGATACGGTTTCTTCTTATACATCGAAAGATATATATATCTTTCCATGTATAACTAGAGAGAAGGTGGGGGTGACTATATGTCGCTTAAGAGGGTCCTCGATTGGTACCACATTCTAGCGCTCGGAGTCGCTGGAATTGTAGGGACGAGCTGGGTATACTTGAACACGACGTTCTACGACTTGTACGGCCCGGGAGGGGTAATATTAGGCTACATAGTCGCAACCGTTATGGCGTCGCTAATGGCACTAGCTTACTCCGAGATGGGGTCGGCCATAAACAGGGAGGGGGGCGAAGTCGCGTTCGTGTACCCCGCGCTGGGGGCAGCGGGCTCGTTCTTCGTGGCGTGGATGTTCCTCTTGGGGATGCTCGCCGCGGCTCTCTCGTTCTATGTAATAGGGATAGCGTTCCTCCTCAGCTGGGTGTTCCCCCAGCTAAACACCATGCCGCTCTACTATGTCGCAGGCTACCCGGTCTACCTGCCTTGGATAATAGTGGGCTACATTAGCGCTCTCATAGTGTTCGCACTAAACTACTTTGGCGCCAAGCTCACGGGCAACGTCCAGACCGCGCTCTTTATACTGCTGATACTGTGCGGGGCTATACTAGTCGCGGTGGCAGCTATATATGGCTCGTTAAACAACTTCATGCCCCCGTTCAAACCCGGAACTGACCCCGCTGTGAGTGCCTTCAGGTTCGCGCTCTTGGGCATAGGGTACCTGTCAGGCTTCGAGACCCTCCCCATGATCGCCGAGGAGAGCAAGGTCTCCCCGAGGAAGTTCGGGTACCTGGTGGCCCTCAGCGCTGTGTTGGCTGGCATGTTCTACACGCTAATGATGTTCGCGGGTGCTTTGATAATTCCGTGGCAGGGATCGTCCACCGTTGCCCCACGGGGGTTGATAGACGAGATGTCAATGATACACCCCGCATTGGGATGGGTAGCGTGGCTGGCCTCGTTCCTGGGACTCGTCACTTCATGGATTCCTGCTCTAATGACTGTGTCAAGGATGATCTACGCACTGGCCCGGGGAGGATTGTTCCCCAAGCAATTCGAATACCTCCACCCCAAGTACGGGGTGCCGACCAGGGCCATGGTGTTTGTGCTGGCGATCTCCCTCATCCTAGGCCTGCTGGGCAGGAAGGGCCTCGTGTGGTTCCTAGATGTGAGTGGTGTGACACTGGGTGTTTGCTGGCTAACGACGGTCATAACAATGCTGATATGCAGGAAGAGGTATCCGCAGCTCGAGAGGCCATTTAGAGTACCAGCGGCGTGGCTCGTCGGTCCGCTGGCTCTGATCATTGGTTTGATAGTCGTGGTGACCCCGCTAATTCCTGGAACGGATGTAAGCCTGGTGTGGCCCTACGAGTATGTGCTGCTGATAGCATGGGTGTTGCTGGGCATATTCGTATACTTCGCCTATGTGCGCAAGAGGATCAGGGAAATAGGGTTGGAGAAAGTCGCTAAGGGTTTACTCGGCGAGTACTACGACGAGTTGTACGGTGAAAGGAAGTGATTTTTTACTCCCACATAATCAAACCCGTCCGGGGCGACATTGTATGAGACTGTTCATGTCCATCGATATGGAGGGCATGCCCTTCATAGCCTCTGGCGAGCACCTGTATATAAAAGGCGCCCTCTTCAGTGAGGCTAGGAGAATAGCAACCAGGATAACCCTGTGGACAGCTGAGGCCTTCCACCAGAGGGGATTCAACGAGGTCGTGATTGCAGATAGCCATGGGCCGATGGTAAACCTAGATGTCGAGAGCCTGCCAGAATATGTGACACTCATAAGGGGTTTCCCGAGGCCCCTCAGCATGGTGACCGGGGTTGAGAAGGCTGACGCTGTCGTTTTCTTAGGCTACCACTCAAAGGCTGGGACCCCAAAGTCGACGTTCGATCACACATATAGTAGTGCGATCATTGACTCGCTGGAAATAAACGGCACACCGGCAAGCGAGTTTCTTCTGAACACATATACTGCCGGCCACTTCAACAAGCCCGTGATAATGGTTGCCGGGGACAAGGCGCTGATAGAGGAAGATGTCGCGAGATACACCCCATGGGCCACTAGGGTTACACTTAAAGAGTCCTACTCCAGATTCGCCTCCTCGAGCCCAAGCCTCGAGAAAATTAGGAAAGAGCTTGAAAAAGCAGTTGTAGAGGCTGTGGAGAGGTTGAATAAGGGGGAGGCTAAGCCCCTCAGGGCAAGATACCCGGTTGAGGTCAAAGTGAGGTTTCTCGGCACTGAAATGGCCGATGTAGCCGAGCTACTACCGCTGATAGAAAGAATCGATGGTAAAACAGTGAAGTATGTTGCAAGGGATATCGTTGAGGCATACAGGATATTCGAGCTCCTACTGGCAGCCGCTCCCAAGCTATACCCATATAGCGTGATACCCACCTAGATTTTTATCTCTGCTGGAGCCTTGGAGACAGCTCTCACAATAGTTTCGGAATAGCCTTCCCCGCAGAGAATCGCAAGCCTAGTGTATCAAAGACCACTGGTGTTGAAGCCGAGGCCCACGAATCGCGTTTGTGCTGCGTCCCTTGAACATTCTCGCGGATTCACGCCTTACTATGTTGCAACCACGCTGCAGGCCCTCCAGCAGTTCCCACCGAAGGCCATGCATTCAAATCGAAGCCGGTTGAGTTATAGGGGCGGAATGAATAGTTGGAGAAGCGGGGCAGAAAAACTGTGGGCTTTCTTCTTTCACCATGGCCTCAGGAACTCCAGTACTTCATCGGGCACCCTTCCCTCGAGCACGTCCTTTATGGATTCCTCGATTATGTCTATGCCCCTGTCGAGGTCTTCCCGGGGTATGTTGAGCGGGGGTGCTATCCTGAGGACGTTGCTGTGTTTTCCGAATGTTATGAGTATTAGGCCCTTCTCCCATGCCCTCCAGCATATCTTGAGCGCTGTCTTCTTGTCGGGCTCCCTTGTCCCGGGGTTTTTCACTATGTCGACTCCTATCATTAGGCCTCTTCCCCTCACATCGCCGATCACATGGTATTTCTCCTTGAGTTCCGTGAGCCTCTTCAACGCGTAGTCGCCGAGTATGGCCGCCCTCTCCACCAGGCCCTCCCTCTTGATCGCGTTTATCGTGGCTATGGCGGCAGCCGCGCACACTGAGTGGCCTGTGTGAGTAAACGCGAAGAGCGGTGGAGGGACAGAGTCCAGTATCTCTGCCCTGCCCACCACGGCAGATATAGGCATTCCGCCACCAAGCGCCTTAGCCGATACGAGGAGGTCGGGGACCACCCCGAAGTGCTCCACCGCCCACCACTTGCCAGTCCTACCCATGCCGGCCTGAACCTCCTCGTCGACTAGGACTGCACCATGCTTGTCCGCGATCTCCCTGAGCCCCTTGATGAACTCGGCCGGCGGCACTACGACTCCTGCGTCTCCCTGTATGGGTTCAAATATTATCGCCGCCGCGCCAGCCTCCTTCACCCTTTCCTCAACCTCCTCCAGCGCCAGGTTTGCCAGCTCCACGGGCCTCTCGTAGCCGTCCACACCCCACTTGTTCCTATAGGGATCCGGGTACTCGGCGAACACCACTTCACTCATCGGGTGGACAGCCTCCTTAACGCTCGGCCCGACTATTCCCGTGGCGGAGAGGGCCCCATACGTCATTCCGTGATAGGAGTACAGGAAGGAGACCACCCCCTTCCTCCCCGTGTAGGCCCTCGCAGCCTTTATCGATGAGTCAACGGCGTCGGAGCCGCTGAAGCCGAAGACCACCTTCTTCTTATATCCCCCCGGGCGTTATCTCGACGAGCATTTTAGCGAGCTCAACCGGCTTGACCGCGTAGAAGTATGCAATAGTATAGTTGAGGAACTCGTCCACCTGCTCCTTGACAGCCTTAACCACCTCAGGGTGGCAGTGGCCAACATTGCAGACTGCCGCACTCGACAGGAAGTCAATGTACTCATTGCCGTCGAGATCCCAGACCCTGGACCCCCTGGCCCTGGCAACCGCCACCGGATAGTACTTGAGGGCCATAGCAGGAGGAAACAGCTCCCTGTCCAGCCTGACTACCTCGAGGCTTCTCTCAACCCTCCTGGATGTCAGAGCCCTAACCCTGTCCAAGCCCACCCCAGCCCCCTCAATCATTTAGGCTTTGGCAAGGCATAAAATATTAGCTATGGCACGCTCACCTAGGTGTTCACAGTAGTGTTCCTCGCATCCCTGGCGGCGAGCAGTGCCTACAAGTTGAGAAGGCAGACCGCTTAAACACCCCTTCAAGCGGAGAAGTTTTCCCGCTGCCCCGCACCACCGGATCCCCCATGGGGATCCAGCCTTACAGGGTGCACCAGGGCTACCGGTTGCGCAAAAGTACAGGGGTCCCAGCCTCTGAGGGCAGTAGGCCCCACCCGATCTACTGGGTGTGGGCTGGCACTCCCCGTTACCAGGGAGTGCTTGGCACGAATAAATTTTGGATGCCGGTGGCGGCTCCTTTACCCGGCCCTCGCCGCTCCCCAGTGCTGGTTGACCCAGCAACCCATGCGTCGAGGCTGATGTCTACAGGCTCCTAGCCTAGTTTCCCCGGGGTAATAGGCTTCAGGAGCCGGTTAGCCGGGGTAGGTCAGGGTTAGATGGAAGCATTATTGTTGACGCTGGTGTCGTGGGACGCCTTGGAGCATGGTTTAGCGGGAGGCGATTGCTTAAAGTACGTGTGCTGCGTAATTCATGGCTCCAGGGAATCCTTGTAGCAAGTGTTGAAGTATTTTAGAGATGCGAGGTAATCAATCATGAAGTGAGCAGTATGTTTTCACTTTTTCGATTTCATGATTATGAGCGGCGATATCTTGGCTAGCTTAATTGCTTCTCCATGCTCTAGATAGCACTTACCGTTTCTGCAACCGACATCGTAGCCGTGGTCTGCCACTATGATGGCGGCTCGACTATTTAGAGCATCCCTCGCTATGTCGTCCGCAAGAGGCTTTAACCTTGATTTAGCGAGCTCTACTAGGGTGTCCGGCTCCACGGGGTCCCCTAGGTCTCTGTGCACTGTTTTATCAATATATCTATGTATGGATGCGCCGAGCCTCTTGGCGACCTCAAGCATTGTACCCTCTCCGAAAGCGTATTTGAACCTGTATGTCATTGCCTTGCCGTTTATGTAGGCCTCTACTGTGATGGATAGTGGGTTAACAGCTTCAGCGACATATGTATATATCTCGTATAGCTCGGGGAGCCCTATGCAGTCGACAACAAGTAGTACGTAGCCTTTTCCCTCCAGCTCCCTTACACGGTTAACCATTAAGTCAAGGCTCTCGACAGCTGTGTCCACGGCGTGTGCGAGGCTTAGGAGCCGATTAGTAATAAAAGACACATCAGTTTCAAACCGTGCGGGCACACCGTAGATGGACATGAATGCCTTGAAAAAATCCCTGTACGTTATCTTCCTGTTTCTAGCGGTTTCAAAAACATCGATGATGAGCGACTGAATCCTCAACTACCGGCTCCCTTCCTGCTGTAATCCTTGATTTTAACATACTTCATGATTTGCGACAATGTCTCCTTGACGAGCTCGTAGTTATCCTTGGTTACCTCGATCTCTATTGTTACAACTCCGCCACCGTTCTCAGCAACAGAGTCTATTATCTCCATGATACTGGTAGCAGTGGATGGTCTGGGAGGCAGTACACTAGCCCTGACTGGTTGGTTTACTACTGCTATAGCTCCCTTCGGCTCTAACACTATTTCCATGCAGGTACCGTCGATTACTGTGCGAACCGTATAATCCTTCTCGAAGCTCTTTCTCACCTCCTCCCCAACGCTTTGGAAGGCTTTCTCGATAAAGGAGGGCGGTATATAGTATGATTTCTCGCCCTTCTGTAGCACCGTGTGATCCTTGCAGAGCCGGTACTTGTTTAAAGATTTTAAATCCTCGGTAACAGTGCTGTATATTACTCGCAATGCATCGGATTCCGAAGTGATGAATGATATAGGCCCCTGTGAAATCCACTGATATAACTCCTTCGCTGTATTCTCTATGATATCCATTCTTCTACTTCTCATGATGTCTATCGCCCTGTGCACGTCTTCGAGCCCTGATACCTCTCTCTTCACCGGGGTCAACTTCACATCGGCTTCTCTGACCTCCCCGCTCGGCATGTAGTACAACGCTTTATCCGGTAGGGATGCTACGGCCCTCGAGAACGATGCTAATGCATCGTTTATTTTCGCCACTACTTCAGCCACAATATCCTTGAACTCTATCTTTAGGAGTTCGCGGAAGAGCTCGTCTTCTTCGCTTCTACGGGTTGACTCGTCTTTCTCTACTTTTACAAGGTAGGTGTTAATTATATGGCTCGTCGCATCCTCTACGGCAAGATAGTCAGCCATATCCCTTATAAGGCTTTCCTTAATCCTCGGTAAAACGAAGACCACGTTGTGCATCGCCTTGCGCCTCAGGTATTCCCTAGCTTCATTTAACATTCTGCTGAATGTTCCATCACCTTTTGTCTCATCCCATTTTGATTGAGAGAGTAGGGGTGCATTGAAGTATATGTAGATATAGAGCTTATCCCTGGAATGCGGTGTTTTGTCAAGATCGTTCAGGTTGCCTACGACGGATTGTTGCACAAGAGCTTCATTAAGAGCCAGCTCGTTAACATATTCGCTTAGCTTCTCCACTACATTCTTCTCGTTATTCAAGTAGTTGTACCGATTCCTCGCGATAATATCCCTGTATATTGCTTTCACGTTTCGCGATGGTGCAACAAAGTATGCGTGAGCACCGCCTACGAGTTTAACGCTATGGATGTTTGGATGTATGCTTTCAAGATCCTTAACAACATCCACGACATCTGAGTCCCTGTATCCATGCACCTTGGTGAGTATTTCCTTCAATTCTAATTCCCTAACAAGCGGAATCGCCTCGTCCGAGACCTCTCTGGTTTTAGCAACTCTAACCATTTCAATTATTTTCTTAGCATCACCAACGATTGTGCCTGTGAATACTATGTTTACAGCCAACCGTAGGAGACCTTTCTTCCCTGTATTTTCCATGCTCTCCAATTTGTTGAGTATCTCACTGTATACGGCTCTATAGCGTCTAGCTATGTCTGAGTCTCCGAGCAATACGGTTACCACTGTATCGCTGAAGTGTGCGGGCGAGACTATGGGTGCATTTGATTCAAGAGCGTTCAACGCGTAGATGGCAAACGCCTTAATCAGCGACCTCATGTGGTGGGCGTCTGGAAAGTCGCTGTCAGCTTTAATAACTCTCTCGATAAACCCGTTGAAGGATTCGTGGAAGACCTCGTTAAACGGCTTTCCCAACTTGAGCCTCCTAGCAATGATTCTTTGAGCCTCAGCATTACTCATCCACCTTGATGCAGCCAACCCCTTTACCCGTTCCAGCTGATCAATAAAGGCCTCGAGAACCCCGGCAAAGTCTTTGTCCTCAAACACGGTCTTTATCTCGCTCCATCTTACAAAGTCTCTTCTCGCCGAGGCCACTACTAGTGCCACTCCTCCCCTCTTCTCTTTTTGAATCTCCTTCCTGTAACTCATAAGCGATGACACAAACTTCAGGAACTCCTTAACGATCTCTCTAGAGGACCTTGTGCCTAGAATAGCTGAGTAATGTAGCTCGTCTATGAGTATAAGGATGTGGTTCTTCAGGGGAATGCTTTGGGCGAGTTTCACAGGGTCGGGTAGCCTCCTGTTGCTCAGGGATTCCTCAATGTGGTTGGCAGCGTCTATCGCGCCAGCCCACCTGAGGATCCCGGCTGTCAGCTTAAGATACTCATATATGCTTTCAGGGGTCCTCATGTCGGCTGCTATCACAATGGTATTCTCAGCCAGCTCGAGGTTGAAGCCGGTCTTCTTCCCATAGTCCCTAATGTATCGCGTACAGACATTGGGGTTAAACCGGCAGGACGCGAACAAGTGTAACAGGAGTGTTAACAAGTGTGTTTTACCGGAGCCCATGTCGAGATCAAGAAATATCCCGTCAACGCCTCTGGAGCTGAGGGTGTTGACGATATTCTTGATGATTTCTGCGAAGCCCTCTGTGAGCTCCGTGTTATCGAAGAATACCTCTGGCCTATAGTACGGCCATGCCCCCGATGCATGCTGATCTACTAACGCTCTAATCACTGTTCCAAAGGATGGCGCTAGGTCATCCGGGCTTAGACGGATTATTTCCTCCAAATATGGTTTATCCAGTACTTCTTTGAGACGTGAAGCCATGGTGCGTCACTCACCCGTGCCTGTGGATAGAACCTTGAGTAACACATCCTTCTCGTCCGGCGGTATATTAAGCTTATCCCACGAGTATGCTGCAAGCAGTCTCGCCAGATCCACGGTGCTTCTATCGCTCTTCAACACTATATCCTCGGCTGCTCTCACACCAAGCTCCCTCATAGTCTTCCTCACTTGTTCTACTAATGTGATGCTTTCACCGATAACGGTCTCCGGGTATTTCTTCGCCACCTCCGTCGGGCTTCTCAGCTTAACGGTTCCCTTCCCGCTTCCACCTATCTTCAATTCTTTTACAATGGCTTCATCGACCCTAACTGCTTGACTAACCCTGTTCACGAAGTCGCTTGAAACCACTAGGGCCGGTGAGTTCCTGTCTTTCTCGGACGCCACCAGCAGGAACGTGTACAGCCTTGAAACACTGTCTAATCCACGCACATCGAGTCTGCTTATACCCTCCCTCTTAGCTAGGTACTCAAGGAACGCGTAGACTGCTTCCCTTAGAGCAATGCTCGCAAGGTTCTGGTATACTCCAAGCCACCCTGAGGCACCGATATATGAATACCTGGTCGCGGTCGCGAAGCCGTCGGCAATTGATACCACGGTAGCCTCCCTCAAGGCGTCTAAACCATAGGTGCCGAGTACAAAGCTGGCCACCGACTCAACGCTCCTCCTCACATCGTCTTTGAACATGTTGTCTTCATAGCTTACTATCTGCGTCCTCTTAACCCTCGGTCTAGCAACGATAACTATACTAGTGAAGAACGCGGAAGTATGGAGGGCAATCCTCCTCTGCCCCGACTGCGTCCAGACCTGCCATGTCTTTGTGACACCGTATCCGGCTTCATAGAGCCTGTAGAAGAGCTCCTCCCACCCGTGGAGCTTTCCATACGCATACCACACGACGAGGAGCCCATCGTCTTTGAGGATCCCCGAGGCCGCTTCAAGGAATCTCTTGAAGCTCCCTCCAAACTCGCTTACCTCGCCGACTTTCTTCGGCGGTGCACCCCTAATCTCGGCGTGCCTCGGCAACTCAGGAGACTCGGGCCCCCAGCCCTCGAGCTTCACCCTGTCCCCTGGGAACAGCCCCCTAAGTACGGGCCACACGGCTTTCTGGATAATGACCCAGAAGAACTCTGAGATGCCGGAGTAGTCGTGCTGGTCGTAGTAGGGTGGGTCGACATCGACCACGTCGACGCTCTTCTCGGGCAGATGCTTATCGATTTCCCTAGCATCCCACAGGTAGACGGCGTCCAGCCCGTCCTTCCAGAGGCCCTCGAGCCTATTGCACAGCAACCTGAGCACGGGCAGTATGCCGCCCCTCGTTGATTCAACCTCTTCAGCCTCCTCCTCGGCCTCGCCCTCCTCTACCTCTAAAGCCCATGGAATCGCTTTGAACGGTATGCTCCCCTCGGCATAGTCGCTTCCAAGTTCTACTCCACGGGTTAGAGCGTATTGCCCACCGACGAGGTCTCTTACAGTCCCGTCACCAGGATCCCATTGAGATAAAATGTTGTTAAAGTTCATGATCTTAGCTAACGCAATAGCCATGTATAGGGCCACCGCGTCTCCGAGCTCGCCGTACTGTTCGTGCAGTTGCCGGGCCCGCTCCCTAACGTACTTCGTGAGCTTGTATAGGGCCAACAGCTCGCGCGGCGTGAACAGCTGGTACCAGTACTTTATGCCGTATTTCCTCAGCTCGCTGAACACCTCGTTATCCTGCGGTATCTCGGACACCGGCAGATACCTCCTGATGCTGTCTCCCCTGCTCATCTCCTCGCGGGCGCACCTAGCCAGCTCCTTAGCGGCGTCGACCAGCCTCGCGGCATCCAGCTCGCTTGGCGGAGAATAGCGCTCCCTGGCCTTCTGCACGGCTGCTATCACGTAGGTTTTTCTTGCCTCCTCGGCCCTCTCCTCGTTTCCGTTGAGCAGTTCGCTTAGTATCTCCGTGTGCTTCTTCACCCACTTCATCCTTATGTACTCCTCGCCTAGGGGTTTCCCACAGTACGGGCAGAGAGCGGGGGAGAAGGAGGTGATCTCCGTTGTTATCTCAAAGCTCACGGACTTACTCTCCTTGTTGAAGACGGGCTTCACGTAGATGTGCCTGCTCCTGCTTAGAACTGGGTGCATGGCTAGTGGGATAGTGCCTCCGCAGTCGTGCTCTGCCGTAATGAAGTATATGTAACCTTTATCCTCTTCCCCGTAGAATCTCCCGAGCTCCCTCTCAGTGTACTCCTTCAGCATCCTGAACTCTTCTTCCACGAGCTTCAAGAGCTTCCGCCCGTACTTAGCGGGGAACTCTATCGTGGCCCTCAAGATGAGGTACGAGACCGGGTTGAGGTCGCCCGCAATGGTCCTGAAGCCGAGCCTCAGGCTCTCCAGAGGTATCGAGCCGCCGCCGGCCATCGGGTCGACGACCGTTATCTCCCGGGGATCCTTGCCGAGGAGCCGTTTAACGAGGCCCCTGTCCGGGTCGGCCATGTAGAGCGTGACCAGGGCCCCGCTCTTCTTCGCGAGCTCCCTAGCGTTATCCAGCCCCACGGCCCTCAAGAACACCTCCCTAGACACGGCTGGATCGTAGTTTAGGGCGGAGGCAAGGGTGACGGCCCTCGTCGCAGAAGGCGGTATCCTAGCGGGATAATACATGATGTTGCTGATTTTTGGCAGATTCCGTCCTTTCGGCTCTGGTAGATTATAAAGCTTGCGTAGAGCCTCCTTTAAATCCCTGGGTATCATCTTTAAAAAGCTCATCTCGTACTCCGAGATGAGGTTGACTTCTTTCAGCGGGAACTCTTTCTCGATGAGCTTCACGCCTACGTCACCCCGTGTATTTTGAGGTACCTGCGTATGGTTTTAGCGGTTTCGCGGAGCGTCGCCGCGTCCATGAGTGGCTGCGTCCAGTCCTCTACGACGCCGGGGCTTGACTCGATTTTCTTCCAGATTACGTCTGCAACAGCCTTAGGCGTGGCGTCGAGCAGTTTCTCGAGGAGCTCCTCGGATGGGCGCGCCCCGTATGACGCGGCCAGCCACACGGATACCGCTGGAAACGCTGTTATGGGCAGGAGGATGTCCCTGGAGCCATCGGGGTTATTTCTTGCCAGGAACCTCTTGGATAATGCTTTCCCAACCACCTCAACACTCCTACTGGAATAAGCTAGGATTGGGTTCGTCATCTCCTCATGTAGAAACAGCTTTAACTCGTTGCCGCGGATCTTGACTACTGGTGTGATTTTCCCCACACGATACATCGTGGTAGACTTCACGATCCCACCCACGATACCTTTAACGATCCGGGATTAACTCCGGTTTCCTCAAGGATTAATACCTCTTCGTCACTCACTGCACGCCCCTCGCAATATAGTCTGCTACTTTAAAAATAATAAATTTTCATCCAGCCTCAAAGAATATATGGCTCCATCACCGAGGAAAGCCAAGAGTGTAGAGCAGGTGATTCAGTTTCCCATGGGCTCATTAAGCCGGTGAATATTCTAGAGCACTCAAGGCCTTCCAGCCGAGCCAAGGTATTGGTTTAGCCGACTCACCGATTATACTATAGGATCGCGGGGAATAAGCTACCTGGCTCAGCTCTTCTTCACACGTCTCCCACCAATTTTTATCACATAGCTTTTATGCTTCCCGGTGGGGTCAACCTGGAGCCTGAATCTCCTGCCACACCCAGGGCATTCATAGAAGAAGACATCCCACAAACTATACCTCCAGCTCTTCAACAGTCTCATCTCCCCCTCGTATCCACAGTAGGGGCACTTGACCAGGGAGCCTCACCCATGTATTCTTCTCCAACACCGTAAATAAAAGTTTTTCCAGCGATGTGAAACCACCTGGAGAATGCTTCACGCTAACACATCCTACGCGTAGATTTAAATGCTTGAAGCAGTAAAAACCCAATGCCCCTCGCTGGTTTTTGGTCGAAGTGATCGCTTTATACAAACAGGTTGATCACCCGATTCTGGATCCCTCCCGTTGATACTGGTCGAAGTTGCTCCACGCATCCTCACCAGTTAAAACCGTAAGATATTTAAGGCTGCGACCCAGGAAACAGTAGAAGAGCTTCGACAAATGCCTCAATGTAAAGAGGATTGAAAGTTACTTTCCCAATAAAGTATCATATAAGGCAAAGGTTTACACCTCAATGTAAAGAGAATTGAAAGGTTACATGTGTTTTCCCTTGATGTACAGGTAGATTATGTGGGTTAGGTTGTTTTCGTCTTTTACTTCGGCTGTTTTCTCGTGTTTCCAGCCTGGTATTCTGAACTCGTGGCTTACTACTCTGGCTCCGTTTCTCAGTTCTCTCTCTAGTTTTGGGCGGAGCATTTCGTTGACTGATGTGAGTAGGAAGAGTGTTACTATTGTTGCCTCGCTGATGTCGACTTCGAAGAAGTCTCCTTGCACTACTATTGCCCTGTCCTCTATTCCCTCCTCGCTTATCCTTCTCCTCGCCTCCTTTATTCTCTCGCTGTCTCTCTCGACGCCGACGGCTTTCCTCACGTTGAACTCTTTCACGGCGACTATGAGGATGCGGCCGTCGCCGCAGCCGAGGTCGTATACTACGTCTCCTTCACCGGCCCCGGCGAGCCTGAGCATTTCCCTGACGACTGGGTATGGTGTGGGGACGTATGGTACAAAATAATACATGAGTCCTCCCGTCGACCAGTAATGGCTTTAAGCCGGCTTAGCAGTCCTCACGCAGCCGGGGTTTCAGCCCCGAGCTCCCTCAGCTTACCCAGCATGGTTTTCAAGGCTTCCTCCTCATCCGGCTGCAGCCTCTCGTTTAAGGGTAGCTGTGAGAGAAGCCATTGGACCCTGCCGTCGTCGAGCTCCACGAGTATCTGGGGGAGCCAGGACATGCCTAGGTCATCCTTGTCGCCGTGCTCCACGAGGTAGACGTAGTCCTCCTTCCTCACCTCGAGCTCTGAGCCAACCGCCTTACTGAGGGATTCAGCCAGCTTCAACCACAGCTTATGGTAGGGGTGGTGTTCAGCTGTAACCAGGACAACCTTCCTGACTTTAACCATGCATATCACCCTGCAGGCTACAGGGTTCTCCTCATGACTCCACTTGTTTAAATATCTTGAGGCCCCAGGGGGCCCCCGGTGTTAAAACACTATGCAACCCTAGACTGGCGCCGGCTTCTCCTTCCTCTCCTCCTCGGGGCGCACCTTAACTATGCCTAGGTGCACCGCGCAGGACACACAGTAGCATTTTGTAACAGGATACCTCTGTATTATAGCACCCTTCTTCTCAAGCTCCTCGGCGAGCTGCGGCGGCACCGGGCTATACATCCTCGTCACACATATCGCTTTATCGGCTGGAACCCTTCTACCACAGTTATCGCACTGCACGTATTCAACCTTACCCTTATCACCCTTCCTCCTACCCCTGCTCTCCCTCTTCTTAGGCATCCTAAACCACCACATGCAGCCTGGTTGAAACCGTATCCCGTTAAGCCATTAATAAACTTGAAGCACCCCCTGCCACACCCCTGGAGTGCAAGCATTATAATGCTGAAACCACATAGTTGAAGCCGATGGGGATGTGCTTCATGCATTGGAAATGCCCCTACTGCGGCTTCGAAGCAGACGCCTTGAAAGAATACTACTGGAAGTGCCCCCGGTGCGGTAAACCCCTAGTGCTCTCATACACTGGTAAACTAGGGAGACAGGGCTCCAGGAACATATGGGAGAGGTATGGGGACGCAGTACCCTTGAAGCCTGAGAAGACCAGGGGGGAGGGCAACACCCCACTGGTCTCCGAGAAAATGGACGGGGTCACAGTGCTCTTCAAGCTTGAATACCTTAACCCGGGCGGGAGCTTCAAGGACCGCGGGTCCTCCCTAGCCGTCTACTACGCCTATAAAACCGGCTTCCGCAGCGTGGTCGAGGATACAAGCGGTAACACAGGTATCTCCGTCGCCCTGTACTCGAGGCTCTACGGTTTAAACGCAAGGATATACATGCCTAGAACAGCGCCCGAGGGGAAGAAGAAGGCTGTCAGAATGCTGGGCGCCCAGGTTGTTGAAGCACCTTCACGGGGGGAGGCTGCTGAAATGGTTCTAAGGGAGACTGGTGGAGGAGCCTTCTACGTGGCGCACACGTGGAGCTACCTCTACATACTTGGAGCCTCAACAATAGCATGGGAGGTCCTCGAGGAGGATACACCGGACTACGTTATAGCCCCAGTCGGCTCAGGCGGGCTCTTCCTCGGACTAGTGAAAGGCTTCGAGAAAGCCCTTGAAGCGGGATGGATAACCAAGATGCCGAGGTTCATCGCTGTACAGGGATACTCAACGCAACCAGTGCACAAGGCTTTCAAAGGCGTTGAACAACCCGGCGAGGAGTCAACGCTCGCAGACGGCATAATGGTGCCGAACCCCCCGAGGCTGGAGGAAATAGTTGAAGCATTGAGAAGATACCAGGGAGACATACTACTCGTCGGCAACACCGAGGTGGAGAAAGCTTGGAGAGAACTGTGGGAACTAGGATTCCTCGTGGAGCCAACGTCAGCAGCCGCCTACGCCGCCCTCTCCAGGAGCAAGAACCAGTTCACGGGTAGGAAAACCCTCGTAGTGTTAACGGGCTCAGGCCTCAAGACGCTTACAGGGTGAGCCCTCCAGCGGGAAGCGTTGAAGCCGCGGGCACAGCCCCGTGGATGCACCAGGGAAACCGGCCAGAGCCTTATCCACACCGGTTCAACCCCGCTGACCCATGAACGCTGGCGTCCAGGGTTAGGTTGCTCCCTTCCGGGCCTAGCCGGGTTCCCCCGGCTAAGACGGTTAACCCCCTCCCTCCAGAGGGGGCCCCGTCTCCGCCAGCCCCATGGGACGGGGGTCATCACCTGGCGTGGGGGGTGACCGGTTCACACTGGTGCATCCACGGTTATCTGGCCCGGCTGGAGCCGGGCCCTCCCCGCGCCCGCGGCGTGTAAGAGTGATCCACGCTGGGCTTATTATTTCTAACCCGTGGAGGTGTTTCACGGCAGTATCATGGCGATGAATAATAGTAGTGAAGCCGCGTTTATCACACGCCCCCATTTCTCCCCGGCGAGCTCACCTATCACTCTACCACCATCCGTCACGAACAATGGGGCAGCGTTAAGCAGCGCCAGGCTGAAGTTCACAATCCACATCCACATGGTGAACCTGTATGCTGCGAGGGCTGCCGACGCCCCTAGGCTGCTTATAAGCCACGTGCTGGGCGCGGGCGACAAGTATACGCCTATCCTCTCGTCTCCAACCCCTATTGGGATAGTGAGGTTAACGATCCCTGACCCGCTTCTCCACACTGCTACCTCGAGCACAGTGGGCTTAGCCAGCTTCCTCACCACCGGTATATCCCCGATGCCCCTCACCGGGGTCCCGTTGACGCTTACTATTACATCGTATACTTGGACCCCGTGCTCGTACGCAGGGCTCCCCTCCTCAACCCCGGTGACGAGTACACCTATAGGGGAGGACATGGCTGAGAGCAGGAGCATTGATGCGAAGGCCAGGGCAAGGTTCACGGCTACACCCGCTGAGAGCACGCCGATCCTGCCTCCTCTCCCAGCCTTCCTGAAGGCCTCCTCATCGACCTCAACGTATGCGAGCGGGAGGATCAAGAGTAGCATCACGCCGTAGGATTTAACGGGTACACCGTTCCTCAACGCGAACACTGCGTGGAGATACTCGTGTAGGGATGCAGCAATACTCACACTAGCCAGGAAGAACAATAAGTCGACGCCAACTATGTTGACCCCGGGGACCAGTACCACTACCCCGGAGCTACCCGTCCTAAGCCTGCCGAGCACCGAGGCCAGGGCCGAGTACGTGAATAACGCTAGGGAGAGGAAGTATAAGAGTGTTGAAGCAGCATTGTAAACCCTTATCCTCCTAGACGGCCTTGGAGCCCATCCAACACCCTTCTTGAAAACCAGGATCACATAGCTGTGTAACTCGACCACGCCGCTCTCAGCGAGGCGGAGGCGCCTGTAGAACAGGTTCACAAGTATCCAGAACACTGCGAGCAGTACCGCGAAAACATATATTGCATCCATAGCGCGACACCAGGCATCCATGTTGACACGATTAGAGAGCCCCGTTTTTAACATGGATCCTGCTCCTTGAGGAACACGGGGCGTGAAGCCTCATAACACCCTAAAGCCTATGTACTACTCGTGAAACACTTAAACAAGCCGTCAACATAGTTCCATCCCGAAGCATGGGTAGACATGGTGAACCACTGGTTGAAGAGGATTCAGCCGCAGTCAACACCCGAGTTCAGGGAGGTTGTCTACAGTGCCGAGCACTGGGAGCTATTGAAGACTATTAGGAGAAGGGCCGCCGAGCTCCTAGGGCTACTCGTGGAGGGCGGTGTCAACGCGTATATACATGGAAGCGTGGCGAGGGGCGATGTATGGAGGGGGAGCGATATAGACGTGTTCATCCCTGACAACATCCCCAGCTACATTGTTGAAACCCTGCTGGAGAAACACGGGGTTAAACCCTATGCACGCATGATAGTTATGGCGACGCCTGTCAACACGCCTAAGGCATACATAGTGATGGACAGCGAGGAGAGGGAGACCATTAGCTTCCCCCTCTTGAAGCTCAAGCCGAGGGAGTACGAGTTCTACAGGTTCAGCGGCCTATTAGACTACAGGGGGCTCGTGGAGGGTAGAAGGGTCCCAGGCGTCAACAAGGCTTTAATACTCATAGACCCTACTCCAAGCGGGCACCAGGAGATCCCCGTGAAGGGCTTCGAGGAGTACGTTGCCAGGAGGCTGGGCGTGAGCCTGGACACTGTTCTCGAGAGGGAGAGGGTTTTAACGAGGAGGAGCAGTATTGGCAGGACAGGCGTCTTCATCAAGTACCAGTTGACCCCTGATGAATCCTTCGAGGATGCTTTAAGGGAGCTTTCACGTGGAAACATCTACCTCAGGAGGATGCTGTCATCCTCTGAATAACCTGTACCTGAGCACCGCGATCACTCCCCCGAAACCCTGGATCTCCGCGCCTACATCGCTCCTGCCTGGGACTATCACTACTTCCCCACCGGTTTCATGAGCCTTTTCAAGCACCTCGTATACACGGCTCCTCCTCTCGTCATCCGCCTCATGCAGCATCTCGTGGACCACCACTAGCTTCGACACCGAGCCATAGGATGCTGCCTCGTAGACGTCGTCGACACCGTAGGCGACGAGCTCCGGGTCCTTCACTATGAGCCTCTTAAACTCCTCCAGTATCTCCCCGGCTTTCACCAGGCTGAGCTCGCCCACGGCCTGCTTAACCACATCCCTCCTGAGTAGCTCGGCTACTCCTTGACAACCCCCGGTGGAGGTTGAATCCACATACACGTGTCTCCTCAAGGCTGTCTTCAACGCCTCTGCAACCCTGTTCTTCAAGTCCCCGGGTCCCGCGGCGATCACCGCGTCCACTCCCTCCTGCTGCACCGTGTTGATCGATGCTGAGACCACTTCGCTAAGGTAGTCCTCCACTGCTTTCTCATGGTTCACCCTGTACATTTTCCCGGGGAGCTCCGAGTGTACTTCATTAACGTATTTAACCCCCTGCTCCGTTAAAACCGCTATGCATGCATCCTCGTAGTCTAAGACCACTAGGAGCACCCTCTTCCTCTTAACGCTCTTCTTCAAGAGGTCTAGGCTGTGCCTGCTCCACGAGTCCCTCACTATGGTGAGCTGGTCGCCCGGCGACACGTTGATAGTGTGGTAGTGTCCTTTCACACCGTACTCCTCGGGCCCCTCAACCACCACGCCCCTGATCCTCAGTCTCTCCGTGAACTCCTGGAACTCGACTGCCTCCACGCGTACGCCGAGGGTCATAGGTATCCTTCTACTACTGCCTCCCTCACCTGGTTTAACCTCCCTCGTCGTCCTAGCGTATACTACATCCCCCTTCCTGAGCACCATGAATAAAACCCATAGGTCGTCCCGGTCCTCCACGAGGATCCTGACATACCCGTTTCTAAGGTCTTCTTCAAGCACCTTCATCCATACCTACCCTTCAACCACTGGGCCACCCGTGTACCCGCCTAGGGCGAGGCGTCTTCAGCCGTAAACGGTTTTATTGGAGGTAGAGCAATAAATTATTATCGTAGAAGTGAAAGACATGGAGGTAGAGTTCTACCTCTTAGACGTCACATACGAGGTCTCAGGCGGGGAGCCACATGTAATCCTATGGGGTATCACCCGTAGCGGTGAACGAGTGGTTTTAAGGGATAGGCGGTTCCGCCCCTACTTCTACGTGGTTGCAAGCGATAAAGCCAGCGTTGAAGCCCTTGCCAGGAAGATAAGGGCTCTCAGCGACCCCGAGTCACCGATAGTGGATGTCAGGCCCGTTGATAAAAGGTTCTTCGGTAAGCCTGTTAAAGCACTAAGGGTTACAACAGTGATACCCGAGTCAGTCCGCAAGTACAGGGAGAAAGCCAGGGGGCTCAGCGAGGTAGCCGAGGTGCTGGAGGCGGATATAAGGTTCAGCATGAGGTATGCGTTGGACAACGGGCTCGAGCCCTGCGGGTGGCATGTCGCCGAGGTGGCTGAAACCCCCGTGCCGTCGAGATACAGGGTTGCAAGGGCCTTCGATGTAACAGGCTTTATCAAGCCAACCGGGGACACGAGGCCTCCAAGCGACCTACGGGTGCTGGCATTCGACATAGAGGTGCTCACCGAGTCGGGTTCACCCCACCCGGAGAGGGACCCGGTGATAATAATAGGTGTGAAGACCAGTAGCGGTGAAACCAGGCAGTTCACCGCAGAGGACCTCGACGACAAGAAGGTTATAGCCGGCTTCACCGAGTTCATCCTCGACTACGACCCGGACATAGTCGTCGGGTACAACAGCAACCACTTCGACTGGCCCTACCTGCTTGAACGCTCGAAGATCCTCGGGTTAAAGCTCGACGTGGGGCGTAGAAGCGGGGGCGAGCCCTCCACCAGCACGTATGGCCACGTATCCATACCTGGAAGACTCAACGTCGACCTCCTCAACTACGCTGAGGAGATACCGGAGGTCAAGTTGAAGAGCCTCGACGTCGTGGCCGACTACCTCGGCGTGATGAAGAGAAGTGAGAGAGTCCTCGTCGACTACGTGGACTTCCCCAAGTACTGGAGGGACCCTGAGAAACGCAGGGTTCTCCTGAGATACAACCTCGACGACGTTGAGTCAACCATGGGGTTAGCCGGCAAGTTCCTCCCCTTCGCAATGCAGTTGGCGAACATAACCGGGCTACCCTTAGACCAGGTTGGGGCAGCCAGCGTGGGGCACAGGTTGGAGTGGTTCCTGATGAAGGAGGCTACGCGTAGAGGGGAGTTAATCCCCAACAGGGTTGAAAAGGAGGCTGAACCCTACAAGGGGGCAGTCGTACTCCAGCCTCTCCCAGGGATACATGAGAACATAGCTGTATTAGACTTCACAAGCATGTACCCGAACATCATGATAAAGTACAACATAGGCCCCGACACCATATTGAGGGGCGGGGAGTGCAGTAGCGAGGAGCATAATGTGGCACCGGAGGTAGGCCACTGCTTCCTCAGGGAGCCCCAGGGCTTCTTCAAAGGCGTGCTGCAAGCCCTCCTCGCATTAAGGAGGCAGCTCAGGGCCGAGATGAAGAAGCACCCGGTTGACTCACCGGAGTACAGGCTGCTTGATGAAAGGCAGAGAGCCGTCAAGATCCTCGCTAACGCCGCCTACGGGTACATGGGGTGGGTTGGAGCCAGATGGTACTGCAGGGAGTGCGCTGAAGCCGTCACGGCATGGGGCCGTAGAACGATTTCAACCGTGATAGAGCACGCTAAGTCCATGGGGCTTAAAGTAATATACGGTGACACAGACTCCCTCTTCGTTGAAAACATACCTGAGAAAGTCAAGGAGCTCGCCGACTTCGTTGAGAAGGAAATGGGCTTCGAGATCAAGGTGGACAAGGTTTACAGGAGGGTCTTCTTCACCGAGGCCAAGAAACGCTACGCGGGGCTACTCGAGGATGGACGCGTAGACATAGTGGGGTTCGAAGCCGTTAGAGGAGACTGGGCTGAGATAGCCAAGGAGGTCCAGGAGAAGGTGACGGAGATCCTCTTGAGCGAGAAGAACATTGAGAAGGCAATAGACTACGTGAGGAGCATTGTATCCGAGTTAAACCAGGGTAGGATACCCTTGGAGAAGCTAGTCATATGGAAGACCCTTACCAAGCAGGTCGACGAGTACGAGGCGGAAGCCCCCCATGTGAACGCTGCGAAGAAGCTTAGGAGAATGGGGATTATGGTCGAGGTGGGCGATAAAGTAGGATACATAGTGGTGAAGGGGCCGGGCAAGATCTCCGAGAGAGCGGAGCCCTACATGTTCGTGAAGGACCCGAGACTGGTTGACGCATCATACTACATCGACCACCAGATAATACCAGCCGCCCTCAGGATACTAGGGTACTTCGGGGTCACGGACACCCAGTTGAAGAAGGCGGCTGGCTCAGCCGGTAGGAGAAGCCTCTTCGACTACACGAGGAAAACACAGGGTTAAGCAGGCTCCAGCCGTAAACGTAGATTTATAAGGTTACACCGGGCTTAGAACTCATTAAAACGGAGCCCAGTATCGGGATCCATGGTTCAACACATGCATTGGTGAAACGGGTGGTGGCAGTTGAGTGAGACAGCACACAAGATACTCGAGGACAGCATTGGGAGACTCGTGTTGATAAAGACCAAGGACAGCGTCTCACTGAGAGGTAAGCTCAGGAGCTTCGACCAGCACTTAAACATAGTGCTAGATGACACAGAGGAGATCCGTGGAGACGGCTCGGTTAGGAAGCTCGGCACAGTGGTCATCAGGGGGGACACAGTCGTATTAATATCCCCCTTAAGCGAGTAGGCAGCGGGGTGGCCTAGATGGTTAAAGGCACCACGAGCATGGGTAAGCACGGCAGGAGCAAGACGCATATAAGGTGCAGGAGGTGCGGTAGACACAGCTTCAACGTTGCTAAAGGCTACTGTGCTGCATGCGGCTTCGGCAGGAGTAAGAGGATTAGACGCTACAGCTGGGCCAACAAGAAGGTTAACAGGGTGAGGATTGTCTAAGGGTGCTTAAGCACCCTGCCTAAGCTGGTGCGGCAATATTAATCTCTGACACCTAAAGTATTATTTTGAGTGGTGTGAGTAAATGGCCAAGTACCTTATAAGAGCCAGGATAGAGGTCGACGGCGTAGTAGAGAAGCACGACATAATAGGCGCCATATTCGGGCAGACCGAGGGATTATTCGGCAACGAGTTCGACCTGAGAGTACTCCAGGACAAGGGGCGGATAGGGAGGATACAGGTAAACACGAAGATCCAGGGCAACAAGATAGTTGGGGAAATACTTATACCAAGCAACCTAGACAGGGTTGAAACAGCCCTCCTCGCAGCCCTAATAGAAACAGTCGACAAGGTTGGACCCTACGACTCCTCCATAAGCGTCGTAGACATAGTTGACTTAAGGATGGAGAGGATAAAGAAGATCATGGAGAGGACCATAGAGATACTGAGGAAGTGGGGTAAGGAGAAGACGCCCGACGTAAGGGAGCTGATAAAGTCGATACAGGAGTCAATGAAGGCGCCTGAATCAGTCTCCTACGGCCCCGAGGAGCTCCCAGCAGGCCCCGACGTGGATAAATCAGAGGAACTCATACTCGTAGAGGGGAGAGCCGACGTAATAAACCTCCTACGCTACGGCTACACTAACACCATAGCGCTTGGAGGAGCGAGACGCGTACCTGAAACCATAAAGAGGCTTGCAGAACACAAGAAGACCACGCTGTTCGTCGACGGAGACCACGGCGGGGACCTCATAATAAAGGAGGTTTTAAGAAACGTGAAAGTCGACTACATAGCGCGGGCGCCGCCGGATCGCGAAGTAGAGGAGTTAAGCAGCCGTGAAGTCGAGGAGGCTCTCTCAAGGAAAACAGATGTCTTCCAGTACCTCGAGGAGCAGGTTAAACAAGGCAATAAGGACGCCCAGTTCCTACTGCAGGTCCAGAGGAAGCTCCACAAGCTACCCGAGGAGGCAGGTAAGCCGCCGGAGAAGCTTGTGAAAGAGGTAGCGGAGACCCTGACCCTCCCAGCAAGCCTCCTAGACGACGTTAAAAGCCTCTACGGGACCCTTGAAGCCAAACTCTACTCAGGGGACTGGAGCCTCGTTAAACAGGTACCCGTGAAAGACCTGGTGCAGGAACTCCAAGGAGTGGAACCAGGGAGAGTGTACGCAGTAGTGTTCGACGGCATCGTGACACAGAGGCTGCTCGAGGTGGCCGCTGAGAAGCAGGTTAAAGCACTCATCGGGGCGAGACTCGGGAAAATCACGTTTAAACCACCGGAGCTACTGGTTTTAACCTTCAACGAGCTCACTCATTGAGCCACCCGCCTACACCCTGCAGCCCGGTGTAGGCGGGCTCCTCCTCCCACAGCACAGGGATCCATAAGCTTTTAACTAGGCGTCCACGAGTAGTATCACAGTTACAACCGAAAGCCTCGTCTTTCAAGGCGGGAATGAAGGTTTATAAGTTTGTTTTTTATGTATGGGTAATGGTGATGAGGAAACATATTTAGCGATGAGGGGGCTACAACCCCTCGTTCACGAGGGGTTGTTCCCGAGCAGAGACAACCAGATGGGGGGATCTCTGACCACCCCGACTGCCCCGCAAATGACAGATGTAAACCCGAACAAATGCGGGGAACCCATGAACCGCCCCAAAGAAAACCCCCTTTAGGGCGGAGAGGAGGTCAGCCGAGGCCCGGAGGCACTGTAAATGAAGAGGTACCCGCTCTCGAAGAAGGATAGGAGGCTGATCACAGGGGAGCTCCAGAAGTACGGTGTGCAGGTCTCCGACGACGATGTCCTCGAATACTACAGTGACGGGGTCAACGAGTACATACTTGTCAACAAGGCGCCGGCGCTCATGAAGCACGGGGATCTATGGATACCCTGCCTCAACTATGTTTCAAGAAACCAGTTAACCCTATCCCTGCCAAGCCTACTCGTGGATAAGGGAGCTGTTCAAGCCGTGCTAGGGGGCGCCGACCTAATGGTGCCAGGCATAGTGGAGGCGAGAGGCGGATTCAAAGCCGGGCAGCTTGTAGCAGTCGTCGACGCCGAGGGCGGCAGGGTTATCGCCCTTGGAACCGCTTTAATAGACTCAGAGGCCTTGAAGAACGGTGTGAGGAAGGGGAAGGCTGTGAAGGTACTGCACCGCCTAGGCGACGACACGTGTAGTCCTGGTTAGATTTAAAATGAGCTCACCCTCTTAATGGATACTGTTGAAGCATGAAACGGTTGCTCACGGTGGTCGACATGGCTTTAAGCAAAGGAGACTTCATACTGGTCGAGTACAATGTAAGGGTTAAGGAGACGAACACCCTGCTCGACACGACGGACGCCGAGCTCGCTAAGAAGGAGAATATATATGAGGAGGGCAAGGTGTACGGGCCAACCCTGATAATACTTGGGAGAGGCTGGCTGAACGAGAGCGTTGAGGAGGAACTGTTGAAGCATGACGTCGGGAGCGAAGTAGAGGTCGAGGTGCCGCCTGAGAAAGCCTTCGGGGAGAGATCCCCTGACAAGGTGAAGACGTTCAGCCTGAGAGAGTTCCAGAGAAGAGGGTTGAGCGTCAGCGTTGGAGACGTGGTGGAGGTTGAGGGCAGGCAGGGCGTGGTTAAAAACATAAGCGGCGGGAGGGTTACAATAGACTTCAACCACCCGTTGGCAGGGAAAACCCTTGTCTTCAAGGTTAAGATAGTTGGAAAGCTGGAGGACACCGTGGAGAAGCTTAAAGCATTAGCGTCGAGGTATCTGAAGATACCTTCAAGCGAGATCGAGGTATCCCTCCTCAGCGATGAGAAGAAGCTCACTGTAACGATACCGGGCAAGTATCTCTCAAAGAGGGATCTCGGCTACTCGAAGCTAGCGTTAGCCGCCGACGTCTTCGACACGTTCAAGGACTCCGTGTCAACCCTTGTATTCCAGGACGTGGTGAGCAGGCCTAGCTGACGAAGCGCTTCGAGAGCAGGGTGGACACTGTTTTTAACTAGTCGATGACCCCGGTCTCCTTCGCAACCCTGTACGCTGCCTCAGGGGTTAGCCCGCTCTCCCCTAGTATAGTGTATCTCTCAGGCCTAATGGTGTGCGCTATGGTGAGGGCTTTAACGACTTCCTCAGGCTTGAAGCCGAGTTGCCTGGCGCTTGTCGGCAGCCCTATCCTCTCCATGGCCTCCTTAACCAGCCTCCACCTGGGGTCCCCATGTATGTAGAGCATCATTATGGTGCCTAATGCCACCTGCTCCCCGTGGAGCGCTCTCCCCGGTGCTATCAAGTCTAATGCATGGCTGAACAAGTGCTCGCTCCCGCTTGCAGGCCTGCTTGAGCCTGCTATGCACATTGCCACCCCGCTGCTGATCAATGCCTCCACGAGTATCCTTATCCCCTCCTGGGAGCCGCTTCCTATCAGCTCATGGTACCTTAACACGTGTTTAGCGCTGAGCAACGCTAGCTGTGCAGCGTACTCCCCGTAGTACTCGCCCTTCAACCTGTGTGCTAGACGCCAGTCTTTGACAGCCACCAGCTTGCCGAGGAGGTCGCCCACGCCTGACAGTATCAGCCTCCTCGGTGCCCTTGAAATCAGGTCTGTGTCCGCTATTATAGCGTAGGGCGTCCTAGTGTACACGCTCGTAGGCCTTGAAGCACCCTTGAGGCTTGCGAAGGGGCTGGCGATCCCGTCGTGGCTCGGCGCGAGGGGGACGCTCACCACGTGTATATTGTTCCTGAACCCTATGTACTTGGCTACATCTATTACGCGTCCTCCCCCAACACCCACCACTAGGCTTACACCGTGCTCCCCGGCTTCAGACGCCACTCTCTCAGCCGTCGACACAGCTGCATCCCCGATCACCCATGTCTTAACCTCGCCGACCTTGCTGAGCACCTCCTCAACCAGCCTGCCGCCAGCCCTATACGTGTTTTCACCGGTCACCAACCCGATTCTCCCCGAGCCCCGTGGCACTGCTTCAACAATGTCTCTCACTCTGGCGGCCGCGCCGGGCCCCACGATCACCTTGCTTGGCAGTGTTATCTCATGGATGCTGCTCAAAACCAGTACACCAGCATCAAGGTATCTTTATAATGCGTTGAGCCTTATATCCTATACACTGAGCTGGAGGTGTGGCTTTTGAAGAAGGCTGAGTCGAAGACCACTACTGTAGGCCTAGTAGTCGGCGACTACGTTGTCCTCGCAGCGGATAAGAGGGCTACGGCCGGGCCAATGGTTTACCACAAAGCCGTCAAGAAGATATCGAGGATCACTGACTACGCGGCTTTAACGATCTCAGGGCTCGTTGCAGACGCACAGTACATAGTTGAATACGCCAGGTTCCTTGCAAGGGACTACGAGGCTGAAACCGGGAAACCCATATCCGTCGGCGCACTCGCCTCAAGGATATCCCTGGTTCTCTCCGTGTACCTCAGGTACGTGCCCTTCATAGTGCAACTCCTCCTCGGGGGAAGAGATCACACGGGTGCAAGCCTATACTACATGGATCTATACGGTAGCGTTACACGTGAAAAATACATGGCGACCGGTAGCGGTTCACCAGTGGCCTTCGGGGTCCTCGAGCAGGGTTATAGAAGCGATCTAAGCCTCGAGGAGGCCAAGGCACTAGCGTTCAAAGCCGTCTCCTCAGCCATAATGAGGGATGGGTTCACCGGTGAAGGCGTCGACGTAGTAGTCATAGGCCCACAGGGCTACATGGAGGAGACGATCCCGCTTAAAAGAATCGTTGAAGAGGCCAAGCCTTAGCAGCCCCGTGGAGCCGGTTGCAGCGCCCCAAATGGTTTGGGATAAGGTTAAAAACCCTCCTGGATGATTCAATAATCAGCGCCATGTAACGGTTATTCCTAGAAGCACCTAGGAGTGAAGTGATGGCTCGTGAAACTAGACAGGATACTGCTGGAGAAGAATAAGCTGGAGCTATTGAAGAACATAATGGAGGAGATACCGGCTGAGCTCGAGCTGTCGAACATAGAGTTCGAAGGCCCCTTCATAGTCATATATGTGAGGAACAGGGAGGCCATCGAGAAGTACCTGGATCTAGCGCAGAACATAGCTAAGAAGGTGCGGAAGAGAGTGGTCATCAGGGTGGCGCCTGAAAGCCGTCTCCCACCCGGGGAGGCAAAGGAGAAGATCAAGGAGCTAGCGCCGAAGGACGCTGGAGTAGACCCCAACGGCATATACTTCGACGAGGCATCGGGGGAAGTATGGGTTAAAGTAGAGAAGCCAGGCTACCTTGTCGGTAAAGGAAGCACTATGAGGCATCTAATCCTTGCTAAAACCGGGTGGCGCGTCATACCCCAGCGGTCCTCCCCCCTGGAGTCCAAGGCGCTCTACGAGGTACTCAACAATGTGTTGAAGCAGAGCAGTTACAGGGTTGAATTCCTCAGGAGGCTCGGGGAGAGGATACACAGGGACGTTGTGTTCAAGAACAACTATGTTAAGGTCACAGGGCTCGGAGGCTTCCGTGAAGTAGGCAGGTCCTCCATACTCGTTGAGACACGTGAAAGCAAGGTGCTACTAGACCTAGGGATAAACACGGGGGCCATAGACGACCCGGGTAAAGCATACCCGTTGCTCGAAGTAGACTCACTGAGGCTTGACGAGCTCGACGGCGTCATAGTGACACATGCACACCTGGATCACGTTGGGCTCGTGCCAGTGCTCTACAAGTATGGTTACCGGGGACCCGTCTACGTAACCAAGCCCACCAGGGAGCTCATGATCGTGATGCTCAAGGACCTCGTGGATGTGACGAGGAGGTCCGGTAGATACATACCTTTCTCGGAGAAGGATATTTCAACAATGCTGCTCCACACTATAACAGTGGACTACGATGAGGTAACCGATGTAGCGCCAGACATAAAGCTCACCATGTATAACGCCGGCCACATCCTGGGGTCCGCAATAGTCCACCTCCATGTTGGAATGGGGCTCCACAACATAGTGTACACGGGTGACTTCAAGTACTCTGATTCAAGGCTCCTAAACAAGGCGAACACGGTGTTCCCACGCGTGGAGACGCTGATAATGGAGGGAACCTATGGTGCAACACTCCAGGAGAACAGGGCTCAAGCCGAGCAGGGGCTCGTAGACATAGTGAAGAGGACTGCTGAGAGGAAGGGCATAGTGCTGATACCGGTTTTCGCCGTGGGGAGAGGGCAGGAGATAATACTCATATTGAATGAGGCCATGAAAACCGGTAGGATACCGAGGATGAACATCTACGTGGAGGGATTAGTGAACGAGGTGACAGCCATCCACACACAGTACCCGGAGTACCTGAATAGGTCGCTGAGGGAAGCCATATACAACGGTGACAACCCGTTTACATCGGAATGGTTGAAGCCCATAGAGTCAGGGGTTGCAAGGCCCGACATAGTGGAGGACAGGCCCTCCGTGATCATAGCTACAAGCGGCATGCTCACAGGCGGCCCGGCAGTCGACTACCTGAGGCTCCTCGCAGGAGACGAGAGGAACTCCCTCGTGTTCGTCGGCTACCAGGCGGAGGGCACGCTGGGCAGGAAGATAAAGGACGGTGCGAGAGAGGTCACAATGGTGTCGGAGAACAGGGTTGAAGCAATACATATAAAGCTGGAGGTCTACAGCATCGAGGGGTTCAGCGGCCACAGTGATCAACGCGAGCTACTCGAATACGCCAGGGACATCTCCCCGAGGCCTAGGAGAATACTGTTGAACCACGGGGAGCCCTCAGCGCTCAGCGCGCTGTCAACACTGCTGAAAGGCGACAGGGAGCTCAGGGCCAGGGGGAGGCCCGAGGTATTAGTGCCCAACATACTGGACACTATTAATTTGACTTAAAGGGATCAATGGATCCAGGAAGCCTGATCCAGGTGTCTAAATGAACAGGGTTCTATTCCCAGGGAGGTTCCAGCCCTTCCACAGGGGCCACCTAGCCGTCGTGGAGAGGCTCCTCGAAGAGTTCGACGAGATAGTTGTAGTAATAGGGAGCGCGCAGGAGGGTTTCACCTGTAGAAACCCTTTCACAGCCGGTGAGAGAATAGAGATGCTTACACGCCTCTTCAGGGATGAACACGTCTTCGACAGAGTGTGGCTCATACCAGTGCCAGACATATATATGCCGATGGCGTGGACCACGCACGTGCTCTCCTTGACGCCGAGGGTTAACGCTGTCGCCTCAGGCAACCCGCATGTACTCGAGCTATTCAAATGGGTTGGCTTCAAAACAGTTAGGATAGAGCCGGTGGAGCCCGATAAGTATAGTGGTACACGCATAAGGCAGCTAATAGTGGAGGGTAGTGAAGAATGGAGGAGCCTGGTCCCATACACTGTAGCCGAGTACATGGAGGAGGTTGGAGGAGTGGAGAGGATAAGGGAGGTGTGCGTTGATGAGCATTCTAGAAATAGACGGTAGCATAGGTGAGGGAGGCGGGCAGATACTGAGGTACGCGCTGGCACTCTCCTCCCTGACGCTTAGACCCGTCAGGATCTACAATATAAGGGCTAAGAGAGACAACCCAGGCCTCCGCCCCCAGCACCTCACCGCTGTCGAAGCCCTGAGGAAGGTGACTGGAGCCGAGGTGGAGAAGGCTGAAGTAGGGAGCACTGAGATAGTGTTCAAGCCTACTGAGAGGAGGAGCGGGGCGATGGAGATAGATATAGGGACGGCTGGAAGCATCTCGCTAGTGCTGCAGGCACTGCTACCAGTCCTGGTCTTCGGGGAGCGGGATTCAAGGATAAGGCTTAAAGGGGGAACCAATGTACCGTGGAGTCCTCCAATAGACTACATCAGCCACGTGTTCCTATACAATGTGAGACACATGGGTGTCGAGGCGAAGGTAAGCGTCGCCAGGAGAGGGCATTACCCCAAGGGGGGCGGAGTAGTGGATGTAGAGGTGAGACACCTCAAGGAGCCCCTTAAACCAGTCATGATCGTTAAAAGGGGGCGTATAACGGGTTTCACCATACACAGCTACTGTGTTAAACTACCCCACCACGTGGCGGTTAGACAGCTGGAGTCAGCCAGGAGCACCCTGGCAAGAGTCTTCGGGGAGAAGATAGATGGAAGCATTGAAACCTACCCGCCTGACAGGGACCCCCACCTGGGGCCGGGGAGCGGTGTACTCGTCTACGCTGAAGCCGAGCCAGGGGTGAGGCTGGGCAGCGACTCCCTGGGTGAGAAAGGGAAGCCGGCTGAGAAAGTAGGCGAGGAGGCTGCTTTAAGGCTCATAGAGGAGTTGGAGACAGGGATGGCCTTCGACAGGCATATGGGTGACATGTTGATCCCATACATGTTCCTGGCTAGAGGGGTGAGCAGGATAGGTGTCTCAAGGATAACCCTCCACCTGCTCACGGCGATCGAGGTGGGGAAACTCTTCTTCCCTGGTGCAGACCCCGTGGTCGACGGCGAGCTGGGTAAGCCGGGGATAGTAACTATAAGGGGCGTTGGCTTCCAGCCCTGAACGCCTTGACCAACTCCTCCCTCAGGAAATCCAGGTTGACGCCGAGGAGGGCTGACACAGGGATAGGCTTCAACCCTGTCTTCGATTCAACTGATTCAACAACTTCTTCGACAAGCTCCTTGGGCAGGGAGTCAACCTTGTTCACCACGAGTGTCACAGGCTTCCCCTCTACGAGCCTCCTAGCGGTCTCCAACACTCTTAACTGCTCCTCCAGGGAGTAGTAGAAGGAGGGGTTTGCATCGATCACGAAGAGAAGGTGGTCTGCAAGGTGTTTTAAGGCGAGCACAGCCCGCTTCTCCACGATGTTCTTCTCCTCGAGCGGCGTGTCCAGTATGCCGGGTGAATCTATCAACACTATCCTGCCGGCTTCATCCACGTCAATGTGGCCTACAATTATGTTGCGGGTTGTAAACGGGTATGACCCTATCACCGGCCTCGCCCTAGTCAGCTTGGAGAGGAGTGTCGACTTACCTACCTGCGGCACCCCTGCTATAACCACCCTGTAGTCCCCGGATACATCGGGCATTCCTGAGACCTCGGCGACATACTTCTTCACGAGCCCTATGACCCTAGCCTTCCTCTTGTAGAGGGATAGAAGCCTCCCCACCCCGCTTCTGAAAGCCTCCCTGGGGCTGCCTCCCGGCCTACGGATGGCATCCCTGTGCTCCAAGTATATTCTCCGTGCAATCCTGAGAAGCCTCCTGAAGCCGCGTGCAGTGTCAGCTGGCTCCTCACCGACATACATCCTGTACAGCTCCCTGAAGAATAAGGGTAAACCCTCCACCAGCTCAGCGACCTCCACTAGGACTTCAAGCTCCCTGGACACCGTGCTGTACACTGCTTCAAGCCCGCTGAGCAGCAAGCCCTCCCCGCTGGAACCCCGCACACCCAGAGCCCGGAGCCTTGCATCCACGAGCCCCAGCAACTCCCCATGCGTCTTCACATGAAGCCTCCCTAGGATGCCTGGATCCCCCGTCCTCTCCCTCACACAGCCTCCCTCACGCCAGTCTAATACTCAACCACCCTAATGAATACACTGAATCCTTGAAGCCGTGTAGCAGGCAACGGGGAGACACGTGGATCAACAAGTTTAAAGCGGGCTAGGGCTGAGAGGCACATTACCCCCGGGTTCTTTAACGCTGTGCCCGGTGGAACTATCCCGCCGGGAAGCTCACGGTTTGAGTTATAGTGAACCGCTGTGATGCCCCCACGATGCTCAGGGGGAAATCCACCTGGATGGTTTTCCCCGCATAGTATGTTTTTTCATCAACCTCGAGTACTCCAGCGTAGTCCTTTGTTTCGCCGGGCATGATGACTACTTCACTGGGCCCCCTTATCCTACCTATGAGCGTCCCAGAATGCTCTATTCCAACACCATACAGGATTACTGGTACATCACCGGTGTTGGTTACGGTTACCGTGATGTTTTCATCCCAGGATCGCCATGTAGTCGGAGATATTCTTGCTGTAAGCGCCATTCTAAGGTTGAGGATCCTTGTGAAGAGCATTGTCCTATTCTGGTAGGGACCATACAGGAACACTGTGATATTGTACGCCCCCTCCAACCTGGGCTCCTCGTACCATTTAGTCGGTATATAGACGTCTATTGTCTTCACCCCTCTCAGCAGTCTGAAGGTGTCGGAAATACTCGCATAGTCTCCTGCTTCATGGATCCGCTCCTCCTCCCTTCCATCTGGGAGCCAGACCTTGAACACCCCGATCCAATCCGTGTCTCTGAGGTCGACATCCCCGTAAACCTTCAACCTCATGTAGAGGTCGCCGCCCACGTAGAGGAATCCCTCCAGTGTTATATTGGAAATATATGGTTGCAGAGGGGTTGGATGCGGTGAAACCCCGGGCCCACTTCCCTTCGGCGCCGCCAGGAGGTAAAGCACCGCTGACGCTGAGAGCACTATTGCTATCAATAGGACTACGGCGACTCTACTATTCAACAGACCACCATGGGAAGTATGATCACAGCCCCTTAAAAAGCTGGCCCCGCCTGGAGAACCTCTCCACGGTGAAGCAGCTCACCCATGCCCTCAGCGGGAAGCAGGGTGGTGGAAGCGGGGATCAAGGCGTCTTTGATTGTTCAACGGGCCCGCCGGGACTTGAACCCGGGGCCTCCGGCTCCGCAGGCCGGCGCCCTATCCTGGCTAGGCGACGGGCCCACTGGGTTAGTATTATGTGGTCTTTGAGAAATATAAACTCGTTAATGCTGCCCGCGGCCTTGTTGATCGGTGACCTTGAAAAGTATCTCCTTGAACCTGTACCCGCTCCTGGTTATAGTGGCTAGGTCTATTCCATCCCCTGACAGTACGTCTCTCTCCACGACTGTCCTTATAGCGTTCACCGCTAGCTCCTCTGCCTCAGCCAGCGTTATGCTTGGCGAGTACCTTGGCTCTATGTAGCCTAGTGCCAGCTGTGCTCCTGAGCCAACCGCCACGTACTTCTCCTCTATCAGGCTGCCAACGGGGTCGAGGATGTAGAGTGATGGGCCCTCGTCGTCGAAGCCTCCTACAACCACCTCTGTGAGCATCGGTGCAAGCTTATAGTTGTAGAGGATTAGGGAGAGGAGTTTAGCCATGCTCCTAGCCCTGATCTCCCTCCCATGCTGTAGCTCATAGTTCTTGGCTTCAAGCCTGAGCACCTTCACCAGGAAGCCTACGTCGCCCATTAAGCCCGCGAAGCCTACGCCGACATGGTCTGTCACCATGTGTATCTTCCTAGCGTTCCTGCTGAGCACGAAGCCATCGTATGAGAGCCTTTTCTCAGCAGCCAGTACAACGCCCTCACTCGTCTTCAACCCTATGGCTGTACCCGGTAGAACACCCTCACCCATTTAATCCACGCTCACTTAGCTAGGCATTCACCTACTACTATATCAGGGACACGGATTATAAACATCCAACCTCCTCCCCGCCCTAAATGGCGAGGCTTCCAGTTGTAAAGCTATTGAGTACAATGCACCAGTGGTTTTCATGGATCCGAAGAACACCTCATCTACATGTCCAAGATGCAGATTCATGGCTGATGGAGATACTGTTGGAGCCATGAATATTTGGCTCAGAGCTCTATACGCACATGTAGGGGAGCCAGGGGTCCCTGAACACTCCTGTAATGAACAGTGAAGCCCGAGGGAGCAGGGAAACAATAAATGAAATGAAGAGGTGAAGTAAATAACTAGAAGTATTCTGGCTGACCCGAATCCTAGAGGATGGGCTTTCTCGGTGATATTATCACGAGGCTACCGCTGGATGAGATGGATAAGCCGGCGCCCTTCGCCATACCCCTGATCAAGTGGAGCATCCTGGATTTCAAAGGGTTCTCCTGCGGTATAAGTATTATCGACTCTCCTTGAGAGATCGCCGTGCCAGTCCCAACCCCCAGTAGCTCGACGAGCTTCACCGGGTCCACGCCCAGCTCCACGAGCGTTGACCCAAGCCTCTCCCCCCTTCTCTCCAACTCCACGGGGTCGCTTACCTCGAGTACCTCCGGGTACACGTAGGTGAAGCCCACCTTGGAGAGAAGTATCTCAATCCACCTCTCCATGAGGGCCCTGGGAGCATAGTAGCCCGCTGACTCGATCCTTAGGACTTCATCTATTAGCTGCCTCATGTAGCTGGAGATACTTGTCCCCCTCCTCTTCGCAACCTCCTTAAGGGCCTCCACGTACTCCGCGTCCACTCCTATGGTCTTCCTACTCTTTCTCAAGGAACCCCGTCACCCTTACAACCACAGTGTTGACATTGGATGCGAGGTCAAGGATCTTGACGTCGTAGCCCGCCGCAATACCCGTCACCACCTTCTCGAGGAGGCGGATCATCCTGGGGGAGGCGTCAGCCATTGAGACAATGAACTTGTAGACGCCGTCCCCCTCTGCAACCATGTCAACCGTTGTAGCCGGGATCCACAGGGAGAGGGATACCTGGAACTCCCTGGGTGAACTGCCCCGTTTAACCCTGCTCAGCTCGCCGAACCATCTCGCCGACCTTGAAACCTCGTCGAGTAGCTGGGTGAAGAGCTCCTCATCCACCTCGTCGATCACCCTTCTAGCTACATGGGATGGCAGGAATATGAGACCCAGCCTCCTTAAGTCGTCAACGGCGTCGACTAGCACCAGGCTCTCAAGGATAGACGACTTATACCTCATCACCCTGAGCAAGCCGCCCAGGGCCTTCTCTATGAGGACGCTGTAGGGCATCCCATACCTCTCGGAGACGCTGAGAGCCTCCTGTATAACCTCATCTGATAACGGTACAAACCTCCTTCTTACCTCCCTAGACATGGAACCCCACCGGGTTAACGGGTTTTAAACACGCCACGGGGCGCCGGGTTCCTCGAGGACCCGCCGGCCTAAGCATGAAGCCAGTGGGATGCATACCGTCAGGGTCTCCCCCACCGTCTAGAGAGGTAGAAGCCTCTGTAAGCCTAATAAAGCTTTCATAAGCCGGCCTCCGGAGGCACCGAGGGATCCCCTGTGGCACTTGAGTGGTGAAAACTTATATATTGGGGGATACTATTCCTAATGCTTAGGTGTGTGAAATGAAAACCTCTAGAATATACCTTATACCCATATTAGTGTTACTTCTCGCAGTAATAGTCTCCGGGGTACCTATAGCGGCGAAAACCACTGTGCAGGCGAAGGGGGTAAGAGACATTGTGAGCATGTTGAACAGGGTTGACGGCGACTACGTTTCAGTAGTGGTCTCGATAGATAAGTCGACGCCTCCCCAGGCCGTTTACGAGCTGTACAACAGGTTGCAGTCCACGAGCTTCGAGTACTATGGCGTAGAGGTGAACATGGCTGCCTCAAGGCTCGTGAGGGATAAGCTTGGCAACTACGTGTTCAAGGTATTCGGGCCCAGAGACCTCGTGGCCCGGGTACTAGGCGACGCCAAGGAAGTTGCCTTCAGCAACGCTATCGTCAAGCCGGCGTTGACGCTGATGAACCGTGGACTCGATGCAAGAGCCGTTGACTCAGCACCCTTCAAGGAGACCCCTGAAGCCGACACCATGTACGTGAGACTGATCACCGGTGTAGACTTAACGAGCCAAGTATACGGTTTAAACGGTAGCGGAGTAACCGTCGCAGTCGTCGACACAGGCGTGGACTACGGGCACCCCAACCTCCAGAACAAGCTCATATACTGGACCGGTGAATACATGGATGCCTACGGCAACCTAGTGAACATCACGGAGCCACTCGTCCTAGACGCTGATGAATCACAGGTAATACTCTTCCAGGGTTACACTGCGGACAGCAGCGGCTACATCAACATACCGGCTGAGACAGTTTTCCAGGTTATAACCCCATCCATGGTGAACCTGACCCTGACCACCAGCAGGAGCCTCTACGTCGGCAACATACCCTCGGCTAGCGGAGTATACAAGGTGGGCTTAACATACCTCAGTCTTCCCGGTGTATCAGGTGCCGTAGTCAGGTTCGTCCTGCTGGCCGACCCAGATACACCGGGCGTCTACACTAAGCTATACATAGACTTCAACAGGAACAATGTTTTCACAGACTCCGTCGACATGAGCGCCTCATACAATGGTAGTAGGCTACTCGTGTCGCCGAGCCAGGCGAACCCGAGCTACAGCTTCGGCATCGCAGGCGGCTTCTTCTTCGACCTCGGCTGGTGGTTCGGCTCCGGCAGGTTCCTCCCAGGCTGGGATCTACAGGGCAACTACATGAGCATATTCTACGACTTCAATGGGCATGGAACAGCGTGTGCCTCAGCCGTTGCAGGCGAAGACGTCCTCTACGGGGGTCTACTCGAGGGCATAGCACCCGGCGCCAAGGTCATCGGTGTCAAGTCGCTGTGGATGGGTAACACGGAGCTTGGAATGCTGTGGGCAGCCGGCTTCGACGTCGACCCCAATGGGTTACTCTACTACACTGGGAGCAGGAAGGCTGATGTGATAAGCAATAGCTGGGGTATAAGCAGCTTCATATACGATATCTCGGGCTTCGGCTACGACTTCACCTCGATACTTGAAAACGGCTTGGTGACACCGGGCTTCCTCGACCCTGCTTTCCCAGGCATAGTAATAGTGCAGGCAGCCGGTAACGGTGGAGGAGGCTACGGGACGGTTACAGCACCAGGCTCCGCTGCAGGCGTTATAACGGTTGGTGCTTCAACCTCATGGTGGCCCTACTACTACCTCTACGGGTATGCTGACATAACATACGATCAGATAATAAGCTGGTCGGCCAGAGGCCCCACGCCAGCCGGCTACTTGAAGCCGGATGTAGTCAACGTGGGAGCATTCGGCTTCACTGCCTCGGTGATAGGGTGGAATAGGCCTAAGTACACTGTGTTCGGCGGCACCAGCTACGCCACCCCGCTGACAGCCGGCTCCATTGCACTCCTCCTAGGCGCGTTAATGGAGAAGCTTGGAGACGCCGGGAGGTACACGAGCCCGTTCACGGTTAAACAGATCCTGATGAACACTGCTGACTTCCTCAACTACCCGCCACTCGACCAGGGTGCCGGCAGGGTCAACGTGTACAGGGCTGTCTCAAGCATACTGGAGAACAGTGAGCCACTCATATACTCCAGGAGCTACTACACGGGTGTCTCAGGGAAGCTCTCAGAGATATGGTTCTACTACTGGAGAGACTACATACCTTCAAGCCTACTCTACTGGTATGGTGTAGCCCTGTTCCCGGCGAACCCGTCCATCCCATCCACATGGAGCAGCACAGGATACTACGGCATCTACGTGCCTGACATACCGAGGGGGCTATCCAGGGTCTTCGACCTCTCAGTATCCAACCCGTCCTCGACGCCCATAACGGTCTCATTCACCAGCGTTAAATACGTGGTGTCCACTGTTAAGACATATAATTTCACAGCGAGCCTGCTGAAGGGTATGACCGACTACTCCTTCTACCTGATCCTTGACAGGAGCGAGATACCCGGCGACACAGCCTTGATGAGTGTTGAAGTAAACATGCCGTTCAAATACTTCGACGGCGACGGCGACTACGTGCCAGACTACGATGCACTAGTCTACACCTATATATGGGTCAACGACGCGGATGGAAACGGCTACCCATACGACCCCTCGACACCCAACAACCTGTTGCAGGTAGGAGAAGTGGCCTACGTCAACTACGGGCTGCATACATCCTCACACAACAGGCTACAGGTGGCCGACCCGCTTAAATGGCTCAACTACTTCGCCTCAAAGTACGGTGACGCCAAGCTGGTTATAAGGGGTAGATTATGGAACGACACCGATACGAGCAAGGGCTTCCCGGAGCTAGTCAACGTCCCAGTCACCTTGACGATAACCTACTATAAGACCGTCGCAGACACCTCCATCATGCTGCCGTCCACAGCTTTCACAGTCTACCCTGGTAGAACCGTGACCATATATGGAACCATTAAGACCACCTCCACTATGGCTCCAACAGTCTACCAGTCCTACGTGAAGGTCACGGTGAGCGACGGCTCCTCCGTGAAAGAATACTATGTGCCACTCACATACACGGTTGTAGCATCCCTGACCACCGGTGTTGAAACAGTATTGAACCCGATGCAGGACACCGCGTCACCCATGCCTGCCTCACACATCAGGGGAGAAAACGACTGGGACTGGAGGTATGAGGCAGGCGACTGGAGGTTCTTCTACGTCAATGTGAGCAGCCCGGCCATAGCCTACATGCAGGTCAAGGCCTCGTGGAGCATGCCTAACACCTCGCTTGTAACATACACGCTCGGCCCCAACGGGTTCCTAGCAGGCATATTCCTGGGTGAATCAGTATCATGGCACATGCACCTCGGTAGCGGTAGATTCATGTGGCATGCGACAGGTGGAGTAGGCGGCAACACGTCGACGATAACGTTCCCGAGTACATCCTACAGGTACGGTCTCTACCCGTCGAGCAAGCCCACGCTCGGAGTCTACACTATAGTTGTGAGAACAGTGCTGTTCGATGCAGGCGTCAACCTAGAGCGGTTCACCCTATCGGTTTGGCCGCAGAGCATCCCGGCGAGACTGCCCTCGGTGAACGCTGCTGCAACAGGTGTTGCAAGATTCAGCGTTAGATTCCCATACCCGGTGACAGAGTCAAGCGCCGTGGTCGATGCATCACCATACCCGACCGTGGTCAATGCATCATCATACCCGGTCTTCAGCTCGCAGAACGCGGACATAAGGGAGTACAGTGTTGCACCCGTAAGCTACACAGGTAACTACCCGCCGTTCTACGTGTTCTCCTACACTGTGTCATGGGCGAACACAGGTGGAACACTAGACAGGAAGGATATATCACTACTAGTGTTCATGACCAGCAGCAGCCTCCCCGTCTACAGCAGGGTTGGATCAAGCTACTACCTTAACACAACCACATATGTGATCGAGGACTGGGTTATCACAGGACTACAGTACGCGTGGCTCTACCCATAGCTTTTTCCCTGAATCATCAATCCTGAGAGGGGCCCCTTACGGGTTCCCCGAGTCCCCGGGGGGCCCGATCACCCTTGGATCGGGTTGAATTCATGTATACACTTGTATACACAATGTATATACCTGTGTAAACACCCCTCTTAAAACCCTGCCAGTGTATAAGGTGAACAACGGTGAAGTATCATGTCCAAGAGGATAATCTCCATAATACTCGCATTAACAATCTTGACGCCTATACTGGTGAACCTAGCATTCATTGCGCCGGTGACCAGCGCGCAGGGCATAATAGTGAGCGTGACCGGGGCAGACAGCCAGGGAGTATACCCTGGTGGAACCATAAACGTCACAGTAACAGTGCCCCTCACCGCTGCAGTAACCATTGAGGTATCCAACGCGTTCACAGGCCAGGTATACGCCACCCAGACATTCTACCCGCCTAGCCCAGGTACATACAGCATCCTGGTCCCCATACCGAAAAACCTGCCTAACATTGGAACCAATGATCCTCCAGCACTATTGGTCACAGCAAGCATACCCTTCATAGGTCAGGATCAGAGAACCCTCTACGTGTACCCGTTGATCGAGGTAACGCCCTCAGTAACAACAATAGTGGATGGTAAGCGCAACTTCAACAGCATAGTCGTTAACGGATACGGGTTCCCTGAGGGGGCTTCCATAACCGCCGTGAACTTCGATGGCGCAACATACAGCACGACATACACTGTCTCAGCTACCGCGGGCGCCGACGGCTCCGTGAGCATTCCGATACAGTTCTCATACGACGAATCCCTAATATTCGTGCTACCCGCTGACAAGTACAATGTGAACTTCACCTCCACTGCGACACTCATGTACAGGGCTAAGGTGGGAGTGCTAACAGTGATACCGCAGGTCGTCGTATCCCCCAGCGAGGGGAACGGCAAAGCTGATGAAGCAATTTCGCTAGAGGGCTTCGGGTTCCCTGCGGGAGCCTCTATAAGCATCATAGAGCTCTACAACACTAACTTCACCAAGGTAGTATACGTGTTCAATGTGGCTGGGAGCGTGGCTGCAGACAGCGTCGGACACTTCAATATATCGAACCTAAAGGACTACAACGGAACCAACATGGCTGCCGGACTCTACATACCTAGAGTCACACTCAGCGATGGAACCAAGTACGAGTTCAGGAACACCTACCACCTGGTCAGGCCAATACTATGCTACGTTGACAACAGCGGACCACAGTGCGGTGGGCCTGCCCCCTCAGTGCTCCCAGGCCAAGTGATAACCATAGTGGCATATGGATACGGGCCTGGAGCAGCATGGGGCTACAACGAGAACTACCTGGATGTCTCCTATGATAAGATAATGCCGTTAGACACCATCCCCAAGCCAGTGGTGCTGGACAAGGATGGAAACGCCACGTTCCAGGTGACTATACCCCTCAACACATCGTTCGGAGCCCACTACATCTGGGGCATCGACAGCTGGGACTACGAATACAGCCTGGCTGTAATAGTGGGCACCACAGCCTACTGGGTTGGATTAAACCCGTTGACCAATGAACCAATGAAAAACACTACAAAGGTGTCTGCCGGCCTCTATGATGGAGAGAAGTATTATGTGCTCAAGATATGCCCATGTGAAACAGCGGTTGGAACAGCCTACTGTGGCGAGTGCGTTGTATACGGTGGTGAATGCGACTACCTCGGCAACATTATACAGGTGGTTGCCTACGGTCTCGCCTCCGGTGAGCAGGTCACAGTGTACTTCGGGAGCATCCAGGTGGCAAGCGGTGCAGCCGACGATAATGGATTCTTCTCAGCGAAATTCGTTGTACCAACGCTGCCTGAAGGCGAGTACACTATAAGGATCATTGGATCCGTTACAGGCGAACACATTGTGGACTTCTCGATGAACGTTAACAACTATGCCAACCCGTATGTGGCACCCAAGATAGTGCTGGCATCACTCTCAGGAGACTACATACCGATCCTTGTTGGAAGCGGTATAGTGAGAGTACTGGGCACCGGGTTCACGCCCGGTGTAGCCTTCGCAGGCGTGCTAATCAATGACACCGATGCATTAATGAGTGTCACAACCAACGTCCTAAGGTGGACCTCGGACTCCAACGGTGTCCTGGTAAGCCAGTTCACAGGCACACTAGGGTTATGGATACCTATGGTGCAGCCGGGCAAGTACGCTGTGTCACTAGTATACTCGGTAAACAACACCTTCATGAAGAGCATGCCGGGCTTCGTATACGTGGTCAACAACATATCGAGGGCTGCCACGATCGACAATGTGAAGGAGGTTGGAAGCAAGGTTGACCAGGTGGCCGGCACACTGAACGGGTTAGTGAACACCGTCTCCTCAGTGTCAGCAGTAGTCAACAACATAAAGAGCGCGGTGGACACCGTGAACAGCAAGCTCGACGCACTCAGCTCAACCGTTGCATCGAAGACCGACGTCAACAATGTCGCAAGCAAGGTGGATGCATTATCGACAAGCGTTAGCAGCGTTGTAAGCAAGCTTGACAGCGTGACAAGCCAGCTCAACTCAGCCGTGCAGAGCTTGAACACTATATCCAGCGACATATCCGGCTTGAAGACCGGTGTCAACGACGTGAAGACAGCGGTGAGCGGTGTCGCAAGCAAGGTTGACAACGTAGCCAGCACACTGAGCACGGTGTCCAGTGACGTATCCGGCTTGAAGACAAGCGTAGGCAGCCTGCAGAACACCCTCAACACGGTGAGCGGTAAGGTAGACACAGCGATAAGCAAGGCGGACGCCGCAGGTGCATCAGCAACCAACGCCTTCTACATCGGGCTAGTCGCAGTGATATTCGCACTACTGGCAACAGTGTTCGCCCTACTAGCATACCTGACCGTTAGGAGAAGCATAGTCTCGAAATAACCCCTTTTAACCAACACGTTTTTTAAACACGCTTAACACTGTCTCCCCACGCAGCGGGGAGAACCCTCCTCCCACATCCATCTCTAACCTCTGTTCACTCCTAGACACCCATCTCCTCACGCTCCTTCACACCCGGGGGCTCCAGCCTCGTCCAAAGCCACAGGCAAGCACTCCGGAGGTCGTGGATTGCCACCGGGCACAACGACATGGATCCACCTAGGCTCATGCATCACTGCATGGTACCCTTATTCAGCACCCGCTGCTCCGCCGCAATGTAGGGTACATGGTATATAAGACTTCCCAAGTATTCATCAAAATGGATGCAGCTCCGGATCCATTGATAAGTTTAGAGGTTGGTGGTGTGCTATATGAGTATTGAGATCAAGGTGAGCATGGGTGTCCTGGCGTGGCTTGTAATAGCCTTGTTCTCCATGGCTGCATCAGTATACATATACCAGCAGGATTCATCAGCATCCTACACATGGGTGACGCCTTTAAACAGCCCGCAGAGCATCCACCTGTACTTCAAGCAGGGCACGGGGCTGGCACTCGTAGATGTAGCAAGGGGTTCTGAAACAATCACTATCTCCACAGGTGCCCCTTCCACGCTTACACTGGCTCCGTCCCCATCCAGCTACGCGGTAGTGGTTGCGAAGGGCGCCAGCATATATGTTGAAGCCGTTAACATCGTTAACACAGCCGTGGTACTGGCATCGGCCTGGGTGATCTCGAGAAGGATGAGCGGCCTGCGGCTAGCACTATCTCTAACCGTGATTGCTATGCTCGTAGCCCTTGTATCAGCCTCCTCCCTGCTCTACATTGGCACAGGGTTCACCACCGGGTACACCGCTGTTGATAAGAGGCTCTACGCGCAGTTCTCACAGCTAGAGTACATTACGCTGGAGAACCAGACCTACAACTACTCCTACGTCCTCAGGGACTCATTCAGGGATGCAGCACTAGTAAACATATCGATCGAGCTAAGGGACCCCTACATACCGGTTGTACTTGTAAGGGTCAACAGTAGTCAGGGAGCACAGGATATACCTTTATCCACAATAATATCCCCGGGCGGCGGCTCCATCACATACGCCTGGACATTCTACACTGCGAACAGTAACCTAACAATCTACGTGCTCTCACAGGGGAAACTAGAGAACTCAACCATAACCTACTATAAGGTTGAATTCCAGAGGAAAGGCGACCCTCCAACGCTACCCGTGATCCTGCTACCCTTAATCTCGCTGGCAGCGAGCACCACTGCATGCATACTACTGGTGAAGAAGACGCCAGTTCAAAGAGAGGGTGGAACCCGGTAGCCCATGAACAAGGATCACTCCACGCCGGCTCCAAGCCTCCTAACCTTCTTGCCACGGGGAGACGGCACTATTTCAACCTTTGCATCAGGGAACCTCAGGTAGAGTTCTCTCCCAGTGAACAGTCTGTCGAGGAAGACCGCTAAGGCGGCTACCTCTGAGTGGGGTTGATGACCTATTGCTACATTATAGTCTGCCACCTCGTAGAAGAACCCCGGCACCTTCCTGGATCCCACAACCACCAGTATATCCCTACCCAGCCTCCTCACCTCGTCGATCACGCTGTCAACGTGGAGGCCGTACATTGTTAAATGAACCACTAAGCCGCCGTTCCTCTTCCACTCCCTACAGTACTTCTGCGAGTCAACCCCCATCTCAAAGTGGATCCTGCCACCCCATATCTCCGATACCTTCTCAATCGACTCCTTCACTGATTCATCGGCAACATCGCCAAGGATGAACCCGTCTGCCCCGAAGGCACGTGCCACGAGTGCAACATGGGTTGTAACCCTTTTATCCCTGCCAGGCCTATGCCCGTATCTCAACACATATATCTTCAAGCAGTCCCACCCCTCAAAACCCTATAAAGAGCCTCCATTAATAGCTCGAGATTAAACCTCATAGTTGATGAAACCGGTATCAACTCCTCATTACCCGCGAGGAGGCCCTCTACATCCCTCACCTTAGCAGTGTAGTCACCCAGCAAGTCCACTTTGTTCAATGCGACTATGACTGGTTTCCCGTGGACACCTATCTTGCTGAACACCCCTCTCGTAGTCTCCAACTCCACCCGGATCCTTTCAAGAGGCTTGGAGGCGTCCACAACGTTTACAAGCACATCTGCACTACTGATCTCCTCTAGTGTCGCGTAAAACGCCTCAATGATCTCCGGGGGAAGATCCCTGATAAACCCCACTGTGTCTGTGAGGATGAAGCATACATCCCTGTAGGCAACCCTGCTGGATTTAGGTGCAAGAGTTGTAAAGGGCTCGGGTCCCACGGGCTTACCGAGCCCTGTTAAAGCGTTGAAGAGGCTTGTCTTACCTGCACAGGTGTACCCTGTGATCGCGACGTGGGGGAGTCCTGATTCAATCCTCTGCTTCCTCCTGACGCCACGTATCCTCCTCAGCTCCTCGAGCTCTCTTCGAACCCTGGCCTCCTTCCTCTTAAGCATGAGATAATATTTCTCGTAGCCATACCTGCCGGCACCGAGGAAGCCGTGTAGCTCACCCATCTTAGCATACCTCACAGCCTCCCTCACGAGTGGAATATAGTATTTCAGCCGGGCCAGCTCTATCTGCATCTTCGCCTCCTTGGAGCCAGCGTGCTCAGCGAATATCTCGAGTATCAACATAACCCTGTCCACGACATCCCTCTTCAACTCTCTCGCCAGGTTAACTACCTGCACCGGTTTAAGCCTATCCATGACAACAAGCTTCTCGAACCCGCATTCCCCGAGCTCCCTGAGCCTCTCACTCGACAAGTATGTCCCCGGCGAGGGCTTCCCCACCTTCACAACACACTGTATGTCACTATAGATGGTCTTCACAAGTCCAAGCTCCTCCTCGAGGAAGCCCCAGTACCTCCTGGGTACGGCTACAGCGACCCTCAACCCTCTCTGAGCCCTCTACTCGCGTTTCAACCTGATCAAGTCACCTATCGTTAAATCATCGCTTCCCCCACCGGTTGCAGAAGCCCCTTCATCAACCACTGGCTCAAGGAGCTTCACGCCTAGAACCTTCTCAAGCCTCCTGGCAAGGTCGAGGCCCGGCTTCAGTTTCCCGGCCTCAATCCTCTTGATTATGTTTTCACTCTCCCTCACCTTCTGCGCTAAAACCTGCTGAGTCCAGCCAAGCCTCTCCCTGGCCTCCCTGATCCTCTTAGCGTAGTCCTCAACCACCTCGAACTCCTCCCTAACCCTTGGCTTCAACGGCCTGGGTGCTTGTCTAGCAGGCTGCTGCCTCTTCTCCTCCACAAACGGCCTAGCCTTACCCTGCCCGACAAGCCTGGCGTAGCACTGAGGGCACACGGTGAGGACGCTGCCTTCAACAACCACCTTCCTGCACTCGTTTTTCCCAACCTCCCGTCCGCAGACCTCGCAGTAGCAGGACAAAGCCATCACCCTTACCTGCCTACCCTATCGCCATTATCCTAGTTAAGGTTTATTTATGGATACTGTGCCAGTGCTCCAGGCACCGTCCCGTAGCAATGGCTACGAGGAATACGGCTTGGGAAAAACAGGTTTTCAACCCTCCCCGGTTCTGGGAGGCCACAGCTGTTCTACGATGGCCTACCATGTCACATAGGTTATCCTTACTCCCTTTGCAACCTCGTACAGCCTCATCCAGTCCTCGAAGCTCAGCTCCCATCCAACCGCGCCCGCATTCTCTACGACTTGCTCAGGGGTTTTCGCACCGGGTATTGGGACTACTACTGGGCTGTATTTTATCAGCCAGTTTAACGCTACCTGTGAAGGCGTTCTACCGTACTTGGATGCCACCTCTTTCAGCGTGTTGATCAACGGTGTCAGCTTCTCGAAGTTAGAGGGGTGGAACACTGGTTCATTACTCCTTAGATCCTTGAAGCCGCCTATGTTCTCCAACGTGTACTTACCTGTCAATGCACCCTTGGCGAGAGGGCTCCATGGTATGAAGGTGAAGTCGTTTGCCTCCGCGTAGGGTATCAACTCCTCCTCAGCCCACCTCTCAGCGAGGTTAAACCTGTACTGCATGCTCACGATATCCGTGAAGGAGAATGCCTCCCTGAGCTCCTCTATCAATGCTATAGGGTAGTTGCTTACACCGATATACCTCACCTTACCGTGGAGTATGAGTCTTTCAAGGGCGCGGGCATAGGATGCAGTGGGATAGTTATGCCAGCATGGAGGCCAGTGCAACTGAAGGAGGTCCACCGTGTTCACTCCCAGCCTCTTCAAAGACCGCTCAACCGATTTAAAGACGTCATCAGGGTTCAGGAAGTCCCCGGGTATCTTAGTCGCTATGAATACCTCATCCCTCTTTACCCCGAGCTCCCTCAGCGACCTGCCCAGGAACTCCTCGCTCATCCCCCTGCCATACACCATCGCGGTGTCGATGAAGTTCATGCCGACCTCCACTGCTTTGGCAATAACCTTCTTCGCAGCCTCATACTCTGTTAAACCCCATGTCTCACTATACTGCCATGTACCGAGGCCTATCCTAGATATCTTCTCATCAGTCCAGCCAAGCGTAGTGTACTCCATGGAATCCACCATTAAAATATACTGGGAAACACCCTTAAAACAATGGGCACCCGGCTTAACCCGCAGGCCTCCGGGTGGGACTACAAGCCGATGCCGGGCAAGGCATCCTTGAAAACTTTAAAAGACATGTGTCAAGTAGTGGGAGATGGTGACGGTTATGGGCTTCAAATTCAGGATAACCGGGTTAAGCGGGGCGGCATACAGGAGTGGTGAAACCTACGATGTCATAGTGGTTGGAGGCGGGCCAGCTGGATTAACCGCCGCACTCTACAGTGCAAGATACGGGTTTAAAACCATAGTTGTCACAAAGCTGGTGGGAGGCGCCGTCACAGAGGCACCCCTCGTCGACGACTACCCAGGGATCCCTGAAATACCCGGCAACGACCTCGTCGACAAGTTCGTCAAGCATGTTCGAAAATACAATGTACCAGTGGTAGTCGATGAGGTCGTCAACGTATCGAGGAGGCCGGAGGATAATAAGTGGTGTGTCGAACTGAGAAGCGGTGGCATGCTCTGCAGCTACGCAGTCATAATAGCTGTTGGAAGCGAGAAGAGGAAGCTGGGTGTACCCGGCGAGAAAGAACTGGTGGGGAGAGGCGTCTCCTACTGCGCCACATGCGACGGCCCCTTGTTCAAGGACAAGGTGGTCGCGGTGGTTGGAGGTGGGAACGCCGCGTTTACTTCAGCACTATACCTAGCCAAGCTTGCCTCACACGTGTACATCATACATAGGAGAGACGAGTTCAGAGCCTTCAAGATATACGTTGACGCCGCCCGTAGCAACCCGAAGATAACGCTCCTAACGAACACCGTGGTTAAAGAACTACTGGGCAGCGAGCACCTGGAAGCCGTGAAAATATACAATACTCAGACCCAGAGAGAGGAAGTGTTGAAGGTAGACGGGCTCTTCATAGAGATAGGGCTTCAGCCACCCGTAGAATTCTTCAAGAAGATAGGGTTAAACGTGGATGAAACCGGTAGAGCAGTGGTTAACCTGGATAGAAGCACGAACCTACCCGGTATATTCGTAGCCGGGGACGCTGCCGGAGGACCCTACAAATACAGGTTTGAACAGGTCATAACGGCTGCTGCAGACGGAGCTATAGCGGCTGACGCAGCCTGCAAATACATCTGCGCGTTGAAGGGGCAGGAGTACTCTAGGTGAAACCGGGAACAGCTTCAATGAGTCCCTGACACATTGATTCGTGAAATTATTTAAATCCCCTTCCAGCTCAATAAATAGAGACGGGGCCCGTAGCTCAGCCTGGTAGAGCGCCCGGCTCATAACCGGGTGGACCGGGGTTCGAATCCCCGCGGGCCCACTACGGGATCCTCCACCGCTGGCAACTACGAGTACTCCGCCATGGTGCTTCACGGATTGAAGACAATTCCTAAGGGAACCGTCACATGGCTGAAAATGGGAATCCTTGAAAACACATGCATGTAGATGTCTCAGGCGGCTCAGCTATTGGAAGACCAGTGTCTGCGTGCCGTCCCGTTCCCTTCTATCGTATTCCTCCACACCACGCAGCCTCTTCTTCTCCCGCAGCTTCTCCACTGCTTTCAGGAAGTCCCTCATCGAGACCTGCCTGCGGTTTTCACGGATCGCATTGTATCCGGCTTCTGTTACCACGGCTTTTATCTCTGCACCGGTGAACCCGTTGGTTAACCTGGCTAGCTCCATGAAGTCCACGTCGCCTGCGAGCCTCATTCTACGCGTATGTATCCTGAATATCTCTAGTCTACCGTTGAGGTCTGGCAACGGGACCTCTATTATCCTGTCGAACCTCCCAGGCCTCAGTATAGCGGGGTCGAGTATGTCTATCCTGTTCGTTGCAGCTATTATTTTAACCCTGTCGAGGGGTTTGAACCCATCTATCTCTGCTAGGAGCTGCATAAGGGTTCTCTGAACCTCTCTTTCACCACTGGTACCTATATCTATCCTCTTAGCTGCTATGGCGTCTATTTCATCGATGAAGACTATTGAGGGAGCCTTCCTCCTCGCCAGCTCGAAGAGCTCCCTGACTATCCTGGCGCCCTCCCCGATGAATTTTTGAACGAGCTCGCTGCCAACTATAGCTATGAATGTTGCATTCGACTCGGCTGCAACAGCCTTCGCAAGCAGTGTTTTACCGCATCCAGGTGGGCCGTATAGGAGGACCCCCTTAGGGGGCTCGATACCTATCTCCTCGAATAGCTCGGGGTTCTTCAACGGCATCTCAACGACTTCCCTTAGCTCCCTTATCTGCTCTGCAAGCCCACCTATATCCTCGTATCTCACCCCAGGCTTCTCCACTACCTCCATTGATTGAACATATGTGTCGACGTGTGAGGGAAGTACTTCAACTATCACTGAGCCACGCTGGTTTAAAGCCACTCTAACACCGGGCTTGATTAGGCTTCTATCAATGTTGTCCGCTAACGCCACCACTAGGTTGGGTCCCGTGGAGCTTTTAACCACGGCCCTCCCATCGCTTAAAACATACTCCACAACGCCCTCTATGAGAGGGGGAGAGATCATTTTTTCAAGCTCGCTCCTATAGTAGTTTATCTTCGTTAAAAGCTTCTCGCGTTCAGCCTCAAGGAGCCTGACCTTGGATTCAAGATACCTTATGTAGTCCTCCTCGTTCACCACTGCATCAAGCTTCTCAAGCTTCTCCCTGTTATCCATCCCGCTACTCATAGCCTGAAACCCTTCATCATTATTGCTTAATGAAACCAATTTAAACCATTGAGCAGGGTGTTGCAGCGATCCAGGAGTAGGCTGAAGCTTTTTACTAGGGCTTCACAGTCCTCCGGTAGAATTCGTAGACAAGTACACCGGTTAGGGCTGTAACCGGCAACCCCCTTGGCACGTTGCTTGGCCACACTGCTTCAAGCCCCTCGACCTCCCTCCTGCTCGGCTCCTGGTCGCCGGAGCCCAGGAGTATCGCCACCCTGCCACCTGTGTTAACGATCTCCGGGAGCTGTGCCTCCACACCCGACTCATCAATGTAGAATACTCGTTCACACCCTAGTACACTGCGGAGATCGCTTACCTCGGGTAGCACTATGAGCGGCTTGCCCTGCTTGATCGCCACCTTATGTGCCTCGGGCACCCCGATCTGCGCGGCTGCACCGATTGGTTTTATCACAACAGGCACGAGGCCGTCTAACACGTAGACTGTCTTAACGAAGTCCATGAGCTTCTGAATACTTGACGGCGAGTACAACGCTATATACATTACACCACCCCTTCATCCAGTGCTCTTGCAAGGTGCCCCGCAATGGCCTTAGCCAGCGGGGCTGGTACGGCTTCACCCACCATGTTGTATTGTTCCTCCCTTCCACCTATAAAGATGAATGTGTCGGTGAAACCCATTAGCCTAGCCTGCTCTCTCACGGTGAGCAATCTATCCTCGAAGGGGTGGATGAACCTCGAGGAGCCGAGCACCGTGGGTGCGATACTGTTAGGGTTAAGCCTCACCATGTTTGGAAGGGTTTTCTCAGCTCCCTGATAATGTATCATTGCATCACCCCACCTCAACCTATGCATCCTCTTAAGCTTCCTCCACGAGGGATCCGGGGGCCTCTCATGGTTCGGCAGGCCCCGGCCAGGTGGAGGTAGGTCGCGTAGGGCATCCCATACAACCCTTCTCCCTGTTTTCTCAGGCTCTATACGGATGTTCGAGATGAAGACTCTCTTCCTATGGCTAGGGGTCCCGTAGTCTTCGGCGAGCAGTATGTTGAAGTAGACCTCACCGTAGCCGACACGCCTGAACTCGCGTAGCAGGGCGTCGCGCAGCCCGTCCTCGGTTATCGCCGGCACGTTCTCCATGACGAATACTCTCGGGCGATAATGCCCTATGATCCTTATGAAGTGCAGTGTTAACTGCCCCATGGGGTCACTGTATAAGCGGTCCAATGGGTTTTTCTCGCGTCTAGGGTTGGCTCCCGTGAAGGGCTCGCAGGGCGGGCTACCTATGACCACGTCGACTTCATCCGGCTTCACGAGCCCCGTGAGGATTTCACCGGTGAGGTCTTTCACATCCTCGTTAACCACCAGGGTGTGCGGGAAGTTCGCTTTATATGTCTCGGCAGCCGGCTTAAAGCTGTCCACCGCGAGCAGGGACTTGAATCTACCTGATAGATGGAAGCCTAGTGAGAAGCCGCCGGCCCCCGAGAAGACATCTATATACTTGTAAACCGGCTTCACTCTCGAACCCGTTCCAGCCTTCTAATCAACGCGTCGATCCTGCTTATGGATTCCTGGAGAACCCTTACCGCCTCACCCTTGTTTGACTCGACGAGTACCTCGCCGTCGGAGGGGCAGATGAAGTCGTTCACGTATGCCTCGTCGAGAGTATATCTTTTACCGCATCTCGGACACTCGTACACTATGTTCCCTGCCTCGAAGCTCAACCTGGCTGCAAGCTTCTCCCTTGCCTTGCGGAGCCTCATCAGTACAGCGCTCCTCAACCCAGGCTTATTGAGCCTCCATATGTGGAGCACGCCGTCCCCGGTTCTGAGTTTACCGGGTACAACAATGTTCTCCTCTGACATCTTCTGGAGTATCCTTCTCCCCTCGTTCGATTTTATCCCAGTGTCGCGTGTAAGCAGCTCCTCTGCAACATAGCCGTGCTCCAACATGAATCTAAGTAGCTTGAGGCCCGGCTCACCGTAGACGCCGCGCACCAGATCCTCCAATACCTCGAGGACCTCTCCATCCTCCTCAACCAGTGTGTCCTCCGCTCTGGCAGTTTTACTCAGCTTCATTCACCTTTAACGGGTTTACTCACCAAGTATATACTTGGCTTAGGGGGCTTATATCCAATTCCAAAAACTAGTGAACCCGGGTCTCCCCAGTGTGCTTCACGAATATATATAAGTGCTTCACCGGTATCACCAGGTTATTGAAGCATGAAGCAATAGTGCGGTGGCACCGCCATGTGGACGCTTGTATTGAGGATTGAAAGCAAAGGGTGCGCTAGCTGCGTGGCCACAGCCTTAACCCATTTATTCAAGATTAAGGGTGTGAGCGGTGTGAAGGTTCGTGGCCGAGAAATACTGGTGCTCTTAAGGGACAGGAGCCTAGCTGAGGAGGTTGTGAATAACCCGGTTCTCAGGGAGTACTATGTTGTTAAAGAGTGGAGAATCGTCGACGGCAACCTGCTCAGCGAAGCCCACGTGTTCAAGCTTTAAGGCGTCGTGGATCCCCGGCTTGCATACCACATGATCCTTTAAACAACCATTGAAGAAAAATTTATATAGAAGCCCTTCCATGAGATACCAGTGGATTCTATTGTGCGTGGTGATTGCAATGGCGGTTGAACCCACGGGCATACCCGTGCTGATATTGAAGGAGGGCACCCAGCGAACAACTGGAAGAGATGCTTTGAGAACAAACATACTGGCTGCAAGAGCCATCTCAGAGATGATTAAGACCACGTATGGCCCGAAAGGCATGGATAAAATGCTGGTCGACGCCCTCGGCGATGTAACGATAACCAATGATGGTGCGACAATCCTCGACAAGGCTGAGATACAGCATCCAGCAGCAAAGATGCTTGTGCAGGTTGCTAAGAGCCAGGACAGCGAGGTTGGCGATGGAACAAAGCGTGCTGTAATACTGGCAGGCGAGCTCTTAAAGTACGCTGAGGAGCTACTCGACAAGAACATTCATCCAACAGTGATAATCTCCGGTTACAGGATGGCGATGGAGGAAGCGTTGAAGATACTGGATCAGATGGCTGAGCCAATAGACTTGAACAACGAGGAGCTGTTGAGGAAGGTCGCGAGAACATCCCTCACAAGCAAGGCTGTGCATGATGCACGCGAGTTCTTCGCGGACATAGCTGTTAAAGCAGTGAAGCAGGTGGTTGAGAAGAGGGGCGACAAGAACTACGTTGACCTAGACAATATTCAGATAATAAAGAAGTATGGTGGAGCACTACTGGACTCCATGCTCGTCTACGGCATAGTCCTCGACAAGGAGGTAGTGCACCCAGGCATGCCGAGAAGGGTTGAGAACGCTAAGATAGTACTGCTCGACGCACCACTAGAAATAGAGAAACCCGAGATAGACGCCGAGATAAGGATAAACGACCCCGAGCAACTGGAGAAGTTCCTGCAGCAGGAGGAAGAGATCCTGATGAAGATGGTTGACAAGATAGCGAGCGTTGGGGCAAACGTGGTGGTCTGCCAGAAGGGTATCGATGAGGTTGCACAGCACTTCCTCGCGAAGAAAGGCATACTCGCAGTGAGAAGGGTGAAGAGAAGCGACCTGGAGAAGCTTGAGAGGGCGACAGGCGGGAGAATAGTCAGCAACATAGAGGACTTGACGCCGGAGGACCTCGGCTACGCTGCACTAGTAGAGGAGAGGAAGGTTGGAGAAGATAAAATGGTGTTCATAGAGGGATGCAAGAACCCGAGGTCTGTCAGCATAGTGATAAGGGGCGGCCTAGAGAGGCTGGTCGATGAGGCTGAGAGAAGCATCAGAGACGCCTTGTCAGCTGTGGCAGACGCCCTAAGGGATGGAAAGGTAATACCCGGCGGTGGAGCAGCTGAGATAGAGTTGGCCAAGCACATAAGGAGGCTGGCTACAAGGGTTGGAGGCAAGGAGCAGCTTGCCATAGAGGCTTTCGCAAAGGCTCTCGAGGGACTCGCCGTTACACTAGTCGAGAACGCTGGATTAGACCCCATAGACATGGTGATGAAGCTGAGGGCTGCACACGAGAGGGAGGACGGCAAGTACCTGAGCATAGACTTAGCCACCGGGGACCTCGTCAACATGAGGGAGAAGGGTGTAATAGAGCCTGTCAGCATACTGGCGAACGCTATAAAGGCTGGTACAGAGGCCGCGACAATAATAATGAGGATAGACGACGTCATAGCGGCCAGCAAGCTTGAGAAGGGTAAGGAGGAAACCGGTAAGAAGCCCGGCGAAGAGGAAAAGGAGAAGGAGGATTAGAGGCGTCCACGTTTTTTAACGGCTTCCGTAAGGCTAACACATTCCTGGCATCAATCCAGCAGCCTGCTCCCTGATTCCTCTTCTAAAACCATCTTTCACCAGTTCATATTATTAAAGCCCGGGCTCCATGAGGTATGAATGGTGGATGAGAAATGGATTACAGGGTTAAAGACCTCTCCCTAGCAAGCCAGGGAGCCGCCAAGATATCCTGGGCCGAGCAAAACATGCCTGTACTGATGCTGCTGAGGAGAAAGTATAGTGAAGCCAAGCCGTTTAAAGGAGTAAGGGTAGGGGCCGTCCTCCACGTAACCAAGGAGACAGCCGTGCTTATGAAGGCTTTCATCGACGCCGGCGCCGAGGTGGCCCTAGCCGGCAGCAACCCTTTATCCACGCAGGATGACGTGGCAGCAGCCCTCGTAGAGTACGGTGTACACGTGTATGCTTGGAGGGGTCAGTCAGGGGAGGAGTACTACTGGTGCCTCGAGAAGATAGTTGAGTGGAGACCCCAGATAGTGCTGGATGACGGTGCAGACCTACATGCACTCATACATGAGAAACACGTACAACTGGCTAGCAGCATAGTTGGAGGCACAGAGGAGACGACCACCGGGGTCATAAGGCTCAGAGCCCTGGAGAGAGAAGGGTTGCTCAAGTACCCGGTGATAGCTGTAAACAACGCGTACACGAAGCACATGTTTGACAACAGGTATGGGACGGGGCAGAGCACCTTCGACGGGATACTGAGGGCAACCAACATGCTTATAGCGGGTAAGGTAGTCGTGGTAGCCGGCTACGGCTGGGTGGGCAAGGGGATAGCGGCCAGGGCAAGGGGGCTCGGTGCCAGACGAGTCATAGTGGTAGAGGTCAACCCGATTAGAGCGCTTGAAGCAGTCTACGATGGTTTCGAAGTAATGCCTATGAGTGAAGCCGCCGAGGTAGGCGACATCTTCATAACGGCCACAGGCAACAAGGCTGTCGTGAGAAGAGAGCATTTCGAGAAAATGAAGAACGGTGCAGTCCTAGCTAATGCTGGACACTTCAACGTCGAGGTATGGATACCCGACCTAGAGGCACTCTCCAGATCCAAGAGGCAGATACTGCCATATGTGACAGAGTACGAGTTAAGTGACGGTAGGAGAATATACCTGCTCGCCGAGGGCAGACTAGTGAACCTGGTGGCAGCTGAAGGGCATCCAAGCGAGGTCATGGACATGAGCTTCGCAAACCAGTTCCTTGCATCACTCTACATGTTGGAGAACAAGGGTAGCCTGCCTTTGAAAGTCATGAATCCCCCGGTGGAGCTAGATGAAATGGTGGCGAGGCTGAAGCTGGAATCCATGGGTATCCGGATAGACTCCATGACAAGGGAGCAGGAGGAGTACGTTAAATCATGGAGACACGGCACCTGAGCCGCTGGCAGGGGCTCTAAATGGGGCTCGTTAAGCGGAAGCCCAGTGGCACCGAGCTCCTTGAGCTAAGGGGGATAGCGAGGCTCCAATTCGGCGTCGGCGACGAGTTCATACCTGAAGACATCGAGGTCGCAGTAAGCCCCAACACGTTTAAAATACGCATGGTGCTGCTGAACGATTCAAGGTATCTAACCATCAGGGCCGGCGACTACAGGTTCAACCTACACGTGGCGTCAGGGAGGGTTTTAAACACCATGCTGCCGCATCCCAGGCTACGCGTCTATGTGAAGGAGGACTACGTGGGTTTCGTGGCTAAGGGAGGCAACCTCTTCTGTAAACACGTGTTGATGGCCGACCCAGACATAGCTCCCAATGACGAAGTACTAGTGGTATCCCCCCGGGGGGAGCTCATAGCGGTTGGCAGGGCAATCGTGCCCGGCCGTGAAATGGTTTACTATAAAAGAGGGGAGGCTGTTAGAGTTAGAGAGGGAGTGGAGGAGGAGAGCTAATGATATCCTTCATCAAAACCGGCAGCATAGACCTAAGGGAGCTCGAAGCCCCATACCTGGTGACAGGATACCAGGGCTTCGGGATGGTGGGCTACCTGACAACCAGGCACATAGTCCGGGAGCTCAAGCTTCAGAAAGCAGGCTTCATTAAAACCAGGTACATGCCTGAATTCACCCTGTACAGCAGGGATCGTGGACTAGTATACCCCTTCGAAGTGTACGCTGGGAGAGCAGGCGGCAGCAACATAGTTGTCGTCCTCCATAATGCGACGCCCGCTGAGAGGGAGAGAACCATGTACGCTGAATACCTGGCCTCACTGGCCAGGGATCTAGGCGTTAAAGAAGTAATACTGGTAGGCGGGCTCGACCCAAGCATCAGGGAGGATGAGAAGGAGAAGTACAGGTGGATACCCATAGGGGATACAGGGATAAGGCTTGACGCGAAACTCCTCGAGGATAGACATGTAATAGGGCCACTGGCCTTGACAATGGTGTTCATGAACGCGTACGGGTTGAAGGGGGTCACTATACTCTCATACACTGAGCTATATAGGCCGGATCCGAAGGCGAGCGCCGTAGCGGTTGAGGTTGTAGGAGACATACTCGGAGTGAAGATAGATACCTCGTCCCTTCTAGAGGAGGCATCAATAATAGAGGCTATTGAGGCCGAGAGAGAGAAAGTCGAGAAGGCTATTGAGGAATCAGAGAGGAAATCTCGTTTATCCTACATATAGCCAGCTTCCCCTTTAAAACCGGGGAGGACTCCACGAGCCTAGCATATAGTTCCCTATCAAACCATCCCGACTCAACAACCACTATCTTATCGAAGCCTCTTCCAGCGAGATCCATGAAGACCCCTCTAATCCTTTCAAACGGGATATCGCCCCTGGAAAACCTGGATTCATGCTGGTAGAACGGGTAGGTCGACGCCAGCTCCGGCGGCACCACGCCCAGGAAGGGATGGAGGAAGACTATCCTCACACTCCCATTACCCTTATACTTCTCTGAGACCACAGCATACTCCTCCTGGCTTGTATACGGCTTCCTGTAGGCTGGGATAACCACCAGGTATCCCCTGCCACCGGGCTGCCCAAGCATTCCAAGAACCCTTGAATACGTGGACTCCACTCTAGGGTTATACGCCGACGACCTGTCAACTATCAGCAACGCTCTCGCATCGGGCTTGGTCAACGGGTTGTACCGCTTCAATAAATCCCTGTGCTTCACGAGAACCCTGAATGCTTCGCGGAGGCTTGGATGACCCCTGCTCCGGTGCTCAAGCATCTCCCATAGCCTGCCCTCCATTATCGCCTGCCTAATGCTCCTCAACTCCTTGGCCAGCATGTAGAGGTTGTGGAGTGCCAGCAGTCTAACCCTCTCCCGTCTAGGTAGTTCAAGAAGCTCCCTCACAGTGTAACGGCTGCAGACAGGGCAGTTGCATGGGAGGTAATGGAGGTCCCTTATGCTCCTAGTACCGGTTTCAACCATGTATCTCTCGTCGCGAGCATACAGTATGTAGCTGGCTGAATCAAACAGGTCGCCGCCCGCTGCGACGAGGAAGGGGAGGATCATTGGGTGTCCTACCCCGAATACATGTATCGGCTTACCCGGGGGCAGCGTGATCCTTGCCAGGAGAGTTAGCTCAACTATCTTTGAGTAACTATACCTCTCGAGGAGAACCGTGGGCGATCCCACAGCATACACGCTGTACACTGGGAGCCTCCACGCCAGTATGGAGGATCTCAACACTAGATCCCTGTAGGGGAGTCCCTGGATCGGTAGGGTCCACAACTGGTCGCTCCCAGATATCAGTGGTGAGGCTTCAACAGCCCTCCTGTAGGTCTCGTAGACGCTTTCAACAGCCTCCCTGTACGAGGCGTTATTGCCAGTGGGCTTGTCGAGTATCACCCCGATGTCCACGCCTATGTCCCTCTGGTAGGCGACAATAGTCCTGTTATCTACCTCGACATCCCCGTAGACGAGAACCTGGTATCCTCCCGAATCCGTCATTATGGTTTTATCCCATTTCAGCTCACCGTGTATGGGTTTGACAACCCCCTTATTCCTCTTGTAGAACAGGTACGCGTTCGTTATTATCCCGTTGAAACCCAGCTCTAGGAGCTTGTCAAGTGAAACCTCCTGCTTCAATGGGTCTACAACGGGAAAAAGATAAGGTGTCTCGATGACGCCGTGCCTAGTGGTAAGGCGGGCCAGCCTGCCCGCTAGGTCGTATTCCCGGGGCTCGAAAAACACCTCTTATCCCTGTACAAGCTTCCTCCTGTACTCCATGTACTTCTTATAAATGCTGTGAAGGGTTTCAGCTATGGGGCCTGAGCCTATTACGCCGTCCTCGCCGACCCTGTAGCGTCCCTGAACCTCTACAACCCTTGCCTCCGGTATCACCTTAACCATGTGATCCGGGATCTTCATCTCCCTGAGCACCCATTCCTTGAACTCCTCCGGGTTGAAGAGGGGCTCCTCCATTATCACTATCTCCGAGATCCTCTCTCCCTTTATCATTACTCTTGGAACCCTGTTCCCCTTCTCGTCTACGGCACTCCTCAACATGATGTTGAGGCCTGGGTGATCGAAGCCTACTAGTACACCGTCATAGTATCGTCCATCGCTCAGTACCACACGTATCTTCTTATCTATCATTGATGCGAGCTCGCTGACAAGCCTCCTGGAAGCGTCGACAACCGACATACACAACCACCAAAGCTTATTAACACACTACAAGCCTTTAATTACATAGCATCCCGGAAAATAAAGACAGGTGTTCCAGATGCTCAGAGACGAGTGCGTTGTAAGCGAGGTGCAGCAACTGAGGACGCCGAAGGTCTACCGGTTGAAAACCACCTGTAGCGATGGCCTAGCCATAGAGGTTGAACTCCACGAGGATGTCATCGCACAGCCGAGGATCAGCTCGAAGGTCAGGATCAACGTGTCGGGAAGCAAGGAGGAGTGCCTTGGAAACGATTTCTGCGCACATGGATACGTGGTCTCCGGGACTGAGATAGGGGGCCTCCACAGGGTTGTAATATCCCTGGGTGGACTACTAGTGATCCTTAAGTCTCCCCGGCCACTAGAGTTCAAGCCCATGGATAAAGTCTACGTCGGGCTAACCATCACAGGTTAACCCGCCTACTCCTCGAGAACCCTGGTTTTAAACAAAGCGTTTCCTCTTCCCTCTACTCATCAACCAGCATAGGCTATAGTACCTCAATCTAAAAAAAGTGGTGTTTCCGCTGGGGGAAACACGTAGCTAAGCGGAGTGATAGTATATAATGTAGGTGTCGCCGTCATCATATATCTCCTGGGGTGCAACCGCGTACAGGTACTTCAGGGAGAACCCTGGGTTAGCATCAATGTCTGGGCCTCCCACCGCCTTGTAGCTGGCCCAGACGAGCTCTGAGCAGTAGTAGCTGCTCCCATAGACCTGCTTTGTGTACAGGCCCCAGTCATATGGTTTCCCCAGCTGCGATAGAGCAAAGGCCACAGCCCTTGAACGAATATAGTCGGTTGTAGCAACCCTTAGAACAGCCACGGTGTCATACCTGGATAGGAAGCTCTTCAACGGGTTCAACTGTACTCCTCCATCAGGCAGGGATTCAACCACTATCCAGTCGCCTCTGGCACTGTCGAACCACACGACCATACCTACATGGCTCCAGTAACCCGGGATCAGCTTGCTCGTTAAATCAGGTGAGTGGCCTATCACTATGTCGCCCGGGCGAATGCCCGAGGGGTATGGATGCGTGTAGACGCCCTCGCTCTTATATATTGCTGCAACAGCCGGTTGAAGCGTTGTCAACAAGGAGACCAGGGTGATCACGAGCAGTATGCTGCTCGCACTCCTCATCGAACCCACCATAATCCCTCCAGAATACATACTTCTCACGGGCTTTAAAAACGTGACGCACCGGTATCACTGCCCGGCCTCCTCCTGTAACTGGAAGCCCTGTTTCTCAAGGAAGGAGGTCAGCCACCCTGCCTCCAGCACTCCCTTAATAGCTCCCTCAGCCTCACAAGCCTCGTCGCAGTCCCAACATCTATTGAGAGGGCTTGGGAGACCTCTCTCCCAGTGAACGATGCTCCGGCATTCCGCTCCAGCTCCAATAGCTTATCGTATAGTTCTCTATGCACAGCCCAGTGGCTCACCCTGCCTTCTCCGAGGGAGACAACTATGTATGCGTCTCCAAGCTGAATAATGTACACGCCCCCCGTGATACACGTGGAGAGTCTCAGCTCCTCAACATGCCTGGCGAACCCCCTGCTGACATAGTATCTCCCCCCTGCCTCCTCAACAACCCCGCTTTTAAGAAGCCACCACAATGCTCTTTTAACGAGCTGCGTCCTCAAACCCGTCATACTCCTCAGGTCGTCGAGTGTAGCACCCTGGGATGAATATATCAGGTAGATGAAGGGGTAGAGCCATGGATCAGCCATCACTATGGAATATAGGAGCCCCCTGTAATCAGTTCTCTCATCACGTGGCTTAACACTGCCCAATTGATGACACCGTGAAGCATTCCTCACAAAGATATTGATCCCAACCCTGATACATGTTTTTAAACATCCCTGCGAAACAGTACGGTGCACTAGTCATGGTGACTGAGCAATTATAGGGGGAGACACTGTACACGTTGACCCTGCTCGCATAGGTGATAATAGCCGTCTACCCGCTCACCCGGTACACGTATGGTTTGATGGCTAGGTGAGGCACCCCAACAGGCTACACGCTGGCTGGCGCAATTGGTTTAACCTCAGCTATACTGGCAACCCTAGTGGAGCACTTCGAGATACATGAGAAGATCGACAACATAACTATCCCGGTGGTAAGCTTCACCACCCTACTGTGCTTCAGGCTCCTGTAGTCTCAAGCTTTAAAAGTCCTCCACATGATTTGTTAAACCGGGTAGTGCTGAGAGTGAGCGGTTATGGGCAAGGTTAGGATAAGGGTTGTCAAAAGGACTGCACGCGAGCTATTGGAGAAGTACCCGGAGCTGTTCACACGTGACTTCCAGCATAATAAGACAGTTGTATCTAAGCTGGTTGAAACCCGGTCAAAGAAGATACGGAACCTTATAGCGGGATACGTTACACACCTCGTGGCTGTCCGCGCTAAGCGTGAGGCCATGGCGAAGCATGAGTAGGAATACTATTCTCGAGTTCTCCCGCCTCGGAGACGGATTATACCGCGTGTTCTTCCTCGGTAGAAGCATATACCTGGAAATGTATCTCTGCCGTAAGAAGCATGGATCCCTTGGCGAAGAGGTTTCAGAACTGGGATTGGAGGGTGCTGCATCAATAATCCCTAGAAGCATGGTGTCAAACCCTTCTCAAATCGTTCAGGGAGCAATACACTTATCCATATACGGGGATAAGCTCTCCAGGTTCAGGAACAAGGGGCTACTGTTAATGATGCTTTCAACAGGCCATCAACAGTTGTCCACGCTACTCCAGGAGGCTGAGAAAAGATTCCTGGAGGATGAAGAATACTACTTGGTTAAAGTGTACACGGGTGGAGGCAGCGACCACGCCGTATCCACCATGGTGAGGAAGCCTGGGAACTGTAGAATCGTTGAAACACCCCTATGCAGCGAGGATTGCGCAGGACTCCTGGTAAAAAACCTTTATGCCCTACTCGCACTGGTCTAGGGGCCCTACCACTCTTCCTCTTCCCATTCCTCCTCTTCCCACTCCTCTTCCTCCCATTCCTCCTCCCATTCCTCTTCCCACTCTTCCTCGAGCCACAGCTTCACTACGCTGCACCTCTCCGCATCTCAATTATTTCTGGGATTGGAGGGGTATTTAAATAAACACGGGGGCTCCGAGCCCTCCACGTGTTCGATAGCCGTGTCCAAACCTTTATAACCCGGTTTAACCAGCAATAGTTAAGACGTGTGTCTACTGTGGTGAGATGAATGGTCAAGTTCTGCCCGAGGTGCGGGGGGCCACTGGTACCAGTTAAAAAGGATGACGAAGTAGTCCTGAAGTGCAACAGGTGCGGCTACGAGGCGAAGACCGATGTCAAGAAGGAGAGGTATGGTGTTAAATACCAGGTTGACGCTAGCAAAAGGGTTGTAACCGCGCAGGCCACTGAGGCCAAGGAGGCTAAGCTCTCGCCTGAGGAAAGGGAGATACTTAGAGAGTACTACGAGGTCCTACTCGAGGAGCTTGAACAGGAGGAAAGCGAGTCCGAGGAGTCGGATTAAAGCCTTATACACTGTGCCTCAGCTGCACATCCCTCCTCATCGAGTCCTCAGAGCCGTCACCACTCATCATGCCTCAAGCACATAGTGCTTGAAGACCCAACTATGCTTGTTGCACTCACACCTTATTAACTTGCAACAGGTAATAAAGCACAGTGAGCCCGCGACGCATACACTGGCGTTGTCCTCATCCATGGGCGCTGCACGCGTGCTTCAAGGGGGTTCGAGGAATGGTTAGGGTTGCAGTAGTAGATAGAAACTACTGTAAGCCGGATAAGTGTAGCCTGGAGTGCATCAGGTTCTGCCCTGTGAACAGGGGGAGGAGGAAGAAGGCCATAGAGTTAAGCGGCGACAACAAGTATGTCGTGATAAGCGAGGATGCATGTATAGGCTGCGGCATATGCGTTAAGAAGTGCCCGTTCCACGCTATATCAATAGTCAACCTCCCGGATGAATTAGAGAAGACACTGGTGCATAGGTACGGGGAAAACATGTTTAAACTATACAATCTACCGGCTCCAAGGACAGGCAGCATCCTGGGCGTGGTCGGCAGGAACGGTGCGGGGAAATCCACCAGCATCAAGATACTCGCCGGGCAGTTGAAGCCCAACCTAGGCAACTATAGTAGTCCACCTGACTGGGACACCGTGATAAAGTACTTCAGGGGCACCGAGCTCCAAGCCTACTTCACGAAGCTGGCCAGCGGCGAGGTCAAAGCGGTTGTGAAGCCACAGTACATTGAGGCGGCTAGAAGGATCCTGAAGGGCACTGTGAGAGAACTCATGGTGAGAGCGGATGAAAGAGGACTGTGGCGCGAAGTAGTGGACGAGCTCAACCTATCCCACCTCCTCGAGAGAAGGGTCGACGAGTTAAGCGGTGGAGAACTACAGAAGTTCCTTGTCGCAGCCGTGCTCGTGAAGAACGGTAACGCATACTTCTTCGATGAACCCTGCAGCTACCTGGATATCAGGGAGAGGATCAGGGTGGCCAATGTGATCAGGGAGTTCAGCGACTACGCCAGGAACTACGTGGTGGTGGTTGAACACGACTTAATGGTGTTGGACTACATGAGCGACAATATAGTGGTAGTCTACGGTGAACCCGGCGTATACGGCGTGGTGTCAAAGCCCTACGGCACGAGGACAGGCATAAACCACTATCTGAAAGGATACCTGCCAGCCGAGAACATGAGGATAAGGGAGGATGAGCTCAGGTTCAGAATCCAGGTGCAGGAGAGGAAGACTGAGACAGGAGCCTACCCGGTGCTTAAATGGGATGCAATGGTCTTCCAATACGAGTCATCAGGCTTCAGGCTCACAGTGGAACCCGGCGACGCTTACACTGGAGAGGTGCTCGGGATACTTGGCCCCAATGGAGTCGGTAAGACAACATTCCTTAAACTCCTCAACAGGGAGGCTGAGCCATTAGAGGGAGCTGTCCTGATATCCGCTGAGAAGATAAGCGTTAAGCCACAGGAGTTATCGCCCCGAGTATTCAGCGAGGAGACCGTTATGGCTAACCTTAAGTCGGCTTCGCCGGCAACCCTGGATCCATCCTCCTGGATCTATCATGAGCTCGTGAGGAAGCTCGGGTTGAACAGGATGCTGGAGAGAAGGGTCGACGAGTTAAGCGGTGGAGAACTACAGAAGCTCGCCGTGGCAGTGGCGCTCGCCAGGGACGCTGACCTCTACTTCCTAGACGAGCCCTCCGCCTACCTAGATGTCGAGGAAAGGATCAGTGTGGCGAAAACCATTCGTAGAATAGTCGAGGAGAAGGGTAAGACCGCGCTGGTCGTGGAGCACGATCTCCTAGTACAGAACTACATCTCGGATAGGGTTATGGTTTTCCTAGGGAAGCCGGGTGTCGAGGGCCATGCACACAGCCCGGTCAGCCTAAGGGAAGGGTTTAATAGGCTGCTCAGGGAACTAGACATAACTGTTAGGAGGGATAGTGAGAGCGGGAGACCCAGGATAAATAAGCCTGGCTCGGTTATGGATAGGGAGCAGAAGGCCCGCGGGGAATACTATCTGCCTGATTAATCTTTTAATCAATTAATTAAATATTCTAATACATGGAGCCAAAAAGATTTATTAGTTTTTCACATAGATAATTAAAAACGGTGCGAATCATGTGTGCGAAGGTAACACTCTCAGTTATTAAAGCAGACCTAGGCAGTATTGCAGGCCACCACATGCCCCACCCCGATCAACTAGCCGTTGCAACAAAAATACTGGCTGAAGCCAAGCAGAAGGGTTTGATAATAGACTTCTACGTAACCCACGTAGGCGACGACATCCAGTTAATAATCACCCACAACAAGGGACCCGACCACCCAGACATCCATGGGTTAGCATGGGACGCCTTCAAAGCAGCCACCAAAGTAGCCCGTGAACTCAAACTCTACGCGGCCGGCCAAGACCTCCTCTCCGAAGCATTCTCAGGCAACGTTAAGGGCCTAGGGCCCGGCGTAGCCGAGTTGGAAATGGAGGAGAGGGAGGCCGAGCCCGTGGTGACGTTCCACGCTGATAAAACCGAGCCAGGAGCCTTCAACCTCCCCTTATTCAGGATATTCGCGGACCCCTTCAATACGGCGGGACTAGTGATAGACCCCAAGATGCACGACGGCTTCGTCTTCGAGGTATACGATGTCTTCGAGGGCCGGAGCGTGCTATTGAAGTCGCCTGAAGAAATGTACGATATCCTCGCGTTGATAGGCACCCCTGGGAGATACATTGTGAGAAGAGTATACAGGAAGAGCGACAACCTGCTGGCAGCAGTTGTAAGCGTGGAGAGATTGAACCTCATAGCAGGCAAGTACGTTGGGAAGGATGACCCAGTAGCAATCGTGAGAGCACAGCACGGGCTACCCGCCGTAGGCGAGATCCTTGAAGCATTCAGCTTCCCCCACCTAGTGGCGGGATGGATGAGGGGCAGCCACAACGGGCCATTAATGCCCGTCCCCATGAGGTATGCTAGAGTAACAAGGTTCGACGGTCCGCCGAGAGTCATAGCGCTTGGATGGAACATCTCCAACGGGAGGCTAATAGGGCCGGCAGACCTATTCGACGACGTGGCCTTCGATGAAACAAGGAGGCTGGCGCAGAACATAGCCGAGTACATGAGGAGGCACGGCCCCTTCATGCCGCATAGACTGGGACCCGAGGAAATGGAGTACACTACCCTCCCAGCTGTACTGGAGAAGTTGAAGGATAGATTCGTCAAAAGCGAGGAAGTCAAAGTGGTCAAGAAGCACAGCGACATGTTATCCGGGAGCTGAAGCACAGCTACCACAGAGAGGAAAAGGGGTTGAAGACATGGTTAAGCCAATACTAGCAGTGAACTTTAAAGCATACTACCCGCATAGCTTCGGTGGAAACGCCTATAGGATAGCCCTCGACGCTGTCAGAGTCTGGAGGGAGACAGGGGTAGAAGTAATACTGGCCCCGCCCTTCACAGAGCTGAGGAGGATCCTTGAAGCCGTGAGTGGAACCGAGGTCAAGGTATACGCGCAGCACGCGGACCCCGTTGAACCCGGGGCCGTCACAGGCTTCATCCCTCTTGAAGGGTTAAAGGACGCAGGGATCCATGGCGTGATACTCAACCACAGTGAGCACAAGCTCAGGGTCTCAGAGGTAAACTACCTGGTTAAGAAGGCTAAGAGCCTCGGGTTGAAGACACTTGTATGCGCCGACACACCTGAGACAGGTGCAGCCGTAGCCGTGTTGGAGCCCGACATGGTTGCCGTGGAGCCACCCGAGCTAATAGGTACGGGTGTAAGCGTTAGCAGGGCTAAACCGGAGGTAGTGACGAATAGTGTGAACATGATTAGGAGGGTTAACGAGAAGGTGACCGTGTTGACTGGTGCAGGTATCTCCAACGGTGAAGACGCATACATGGCGGTTAAGCTTGGAACAATGGGTGTCCTAGTGGCATCCGGAATAGTTAAGGCGAAAGACCCCTATCAAGTCATGAAGGATATGGCTGAGGGCATGTTGAAGGCCCTATAGCTTTTTCCTCTAGGCGACCTCGGCTGGCGTGTGGAACCCGTTCTCGGGCAGGAGGTGTTCAGCTTTATAACGCTTCACACGTGATATACTCTAAACCAGGTGCCGCCGTAGCTCAGCCCGGTGGAGCGCCGGCCTCGTATCGGCTCGGTAACCGGAGTCGCTGGTCAGCCGGTGGACGCGGGTTCAAATCCCGCCGGCGGCTTCCCACGGCGTCACTGTAGCTGGCTAATCCTGATCTCATGCATGTTATCCCGTGGCTTAGCGTATGTTTCAACCACTATGTCGCCCGGCCTCACATGTCCTTTGCCAACCAGTGTTTCAAGCAGTTTCCTCACGCCTCTCTCATACTCGTCTTCCCCGCTGATCAACCGCGACATGTCAACTATGTTCAACCCGTATCTCAACGAGAGCTTCTCGGCAAGCAGTTTGTCGCCGACTCCAACATAGATCCTTATCTGCGGCCGGTACTTTGAGAGCAGGGTCGGCATGCGGCCCGACCTACTGTAGCCCACTATGACGCCTCCAAGGCTCTCTGCGAGCAATACTAGTCCCTGCACGTATTTATCCAGTAGATCCCTGGCCTCGATGCTACTCCTGTACTCTGACACCAGGGCGGTGGAGAGACTGGACTCGGCTGCGTCAATTATCTTCCTAGCCCACTTAACTACTTCGACAGGGTACTTGCCGACGGCTGTCTCATTAGTGAATAAGACGGCGTCGACGAGATCCTTTACAGAGTTGTAGAGATCAACCACGTCACTCCTGCTGGGCCTCGGGTTCTCAATCATGGATTCAAGCACTTCCGTTGCAACTATCACAACCCTACCCTGCCTCACAGCCTCCCTGACTATCCTCTCCTGTATCAATGGGAGCTCTTCCAGGGGGAAGTGCAGCCCTAGGTCTCCGCGTGCAACCATAACACCGTCCACCAGCCTTATGATCTCACCCATATTGTTGAAGCCGCTCCTCGTCTCTATTTTCGCTATGAGCCCCGGCACCCATCCATGCTTAGCCAGTATATCCCTAGCTACCTCGACATCCCTCTGCCTCCTCACATAGCTCAAGGCCACGAAGCTGGCTTTGACCTCACTGGAGAACTTGAAAACCCTCCTATCAGTTTCACTGGGGAATAATACATCGTACTCCTTGCCCTCCACGACCACCTTCTTCCTGGGCTTCACGACTCCTTCATTCAACGCCAGGGCCTCGACGAATCCCTCGCCCACCTCGCTGACGCGGAACGATACCTCGCCGTCACCGTAGAGTATGGTGTCGCCTATGGAGGCTGCACTGTAGAATTCCCGTGCCGGGACAACGATGTGCTTCCCTTCCTTAGCATCCGGGTCCATTGAGAACAATACTTTATCGCCGCGAACCACCTTGAACTCCTGGAAGTCGCCGCTCCTAACCTGGGGTCCCGGAGTATCCAGTATAAGTGGGATCGCCTGGTCGAGCTCCGAGGACACCTCCCTCACTATCTTCACGTACTCCAGCCAATCGGCTTCATCGCCGTGGGCGCAATTGATCCTGAAGCCCGCTGCACCCTCCCTAACCATCTTCTTAACTACATCGTGATCCCGGCTACTGGGCCCCAGGGTAGCTATTATTTTAACCTTGACCAATCCATCCACCTAGAGCTTGTCGACAACCTCTACTAGTTTAACACCCTTTAGAAGCCCCTGCTCCCTGGCCTTGACTGTGGCGTCAGATATCTCCTTCCCAAGCATGTCTTCAACGCTTCTAACCCCTGAGACCTTGACGGCGGCCACCCCTAGTCTCTCAGCCGCCTGAATGTCTAGTAGGCCGCACATTGCGAACCCTTTCTCACCAATCAAGATTACCGCGGGCGGACTGTTAGGTAAGGAAACCTCGATCCCGGTTAACGTCTTACCGCCTACGACGATCTTTTTCACCCTGACGAGCTCCGAGGACTCCATGGTGAAGCATGCACCCGGGTTCCAGTCTACGAGAGCCCAGTTATCTCCACACCGGCTTAAATACACGGATGCCTTGACACGGGTAGAGGAGCGGTGCCCGATCCCAGCTCAGAACGGCTGCGAGGCCTCTCGGACCTCACGGCCGTTCTGACGTGGCCGGCTTAACTTCCGGGTTCGAAACGAGACCGGGTGTTGCCCGGCCACTATGGCCGGGTCGGGCACCGTAGTCCCATAATCTATTACTGGGGTTTTAAAACCTTACTCTTCTCGACAGCGTAGATACCCGTGATCTTCGTTGCACCACCACACTTAGGGCACTTGCCTTTCTCAAGCCCTATGAAGTCCCCTGCCTCGAAGTCCCTTTCAATCCTGTAGCCGCAGCTTGTGCATTTAAGCAGAACCCTGGTTACATACTCCTCTCTCTGAGGCTTCCTGGGGCGGGACTCAAGGTAGAGGTAGACTATTAGGGCTACCACTATTGCGAGCATCAATATATTGTATAGTGTGTTAGGGTCTAGGTTCACGGCTGCCTCACCCAGGTATCCCCATGGTGTTCCCTATCCCAGCCACTATTATTGTTGAATACGGCTTAGTATGCTCCTCCATGATTTTCTCAAGATACTTCAGTGTTGTCTCAGCGCTTTCAAAGATCTCCTTACGCATAACCGTTATGGCTTCACGTAAATCCATCTTAACTATGAGCGCCCTCAAGGGGATCCCGTGCTTTGAGGCAGCCCTCTCTATAGCTATCTTCTCCGGGCCCGGGTCACCTATCGCTGCGCCAACACCCTCGGCAATCGAGCCCGTTGACTCCCCCTCAAGCTTCAATGCCGCGTCAACCGTGATTATGAGGTCTACCCCACCGTTCAACTCGTCGACAAGCCTGCTTATAACGGCTCCTGGATGCCCTACATTGCTGCCGGGTCCCTCGGCTTTCACGACGAATATCCTCCTATCCTTATACCATAGCTCCGTGATAGACGTGTCCTCGAGCACCCTTGTCGAGACCTTCTTACCTGACTCTATGAGCCTGTATGCTACCAGCGGTCCAACACCGTCGCCTATGGGTTTCCCCGTTGTGAAGGCGTCGAGGGCTTCATGATACGTGTTCACATACTTCAATATCTGGGGCATCTGTAACTGTAGCTGCATTATCAGTATCCAGTTGTTCTCTTTTTCACCAGTCAACAAGTAGTGTCTTACAACCTTGTAGATCATGTGGAGTACTCCAACTATTGAGAGCGTTGTCTCCACGAGGCTTCTCTCATACTTCCCCACGTGCGGCAGGCTTGACTCAACCATCTTCCTGACGGTTGTATCGGTTGTCCGGATCAAGTGATCCATTCTCTTTATTATGTCTATCGGCTCCACTTCAACGGGCTCTATAGTGAAGAACTCTATCACCCTGTCCACAAGCACCTCAGGTGTCTGGAGACCCAGGTTCCTTAACATGTTCTTCGCCCTCTGCTTATCCTCCTCCACGATGCTGCTGATCAAGCCGAGCTTCATACGTATATCAGTGATCCATATCTTCATCTGGATCTTCTGGTTAAGCCCGGTTACAATCAGGAAGAAGAGTATGAGCCAGATCACCTGTATTATGAGCGAGGTCGTATCCCCATCCATCGCGCATCCACTCCACTATAGAGGGCACCGGGGTCCAGGCTGCATCCACATGTAGACAAGCCTGAACCAGGCTCCACCCCGCCCAGCTCCCCGGGTATGGAGGCAACCTTCATCGACGCAGGGCTGCCACATATAATCACTCAATGAATTCAAGGGCTGGAGGAGTTTATAAGTTTCTTGCTCCCCGGCTAGCCGGGGTGATCACCCCCGTGATAAGGCCGGCTTCAAATAGTGGTCACTATGACGTCGCTCTGGGTCACTATGAACGTGTGCTCGAACTGCGACACCAATCCCCCGGACCTCTCAACCAGCACCGGGTACTCGTGGAGCACCCCGGCCTTAGCCATGAAGCGTACTGCCATCTGGGGGTTACCAGTGTACTTCAACAGCCATCTCTCGGCAAATGGGAGCGTCCTCCTCTCATTGAATACTTTCTCGTAGACCTCTACGACACCAGGGGGTAGCCTGGCCTTCTTCCTTTTAAGTGAATATATCGTAACGCTCCTCCCCTCTGACACAAGGCCGACGCCTGTTGAGGCGAATGGCTCCACAGCGTACACGCCGGGTCCCAGCCTCCATCCAGCGAAGAAGTCGTTGTAATTCGGTATGCTGAGCCCCGAGTGTATCACGTACTGGTCTATGCTGTGCCCGCTGAGGTTTCTCACGGGGTTGAACCCCCTCGACTTAATCGTCTCCTCTATGATCCTCCCTATCTCGCTCGCCTTGACCCCGGGCTTCACGAATTCGACAACTCTTTCCAACGCGCGTTGCGATGCCTCAACAAGCCCTTCGTAAGCCGGGTTGAATGAAACAGTTGTCGCTGTGTCAGCTATGTAGCCGTCGACATGCACACCTAGATCAATCTTCACAATAGATCCGTCAGGTATAATGCTGCTGTCACCGGGTGGAGGAGTATAGTGGGCTGCAACATGGTTGACCCCTATGTTCACTGGGAAAGCCGGCTCGCCGCCAAGCTCCCTTATCCTGCCCTCAACGCGCTCGGCTACCTCAAGGAGACTCATACCCGGCTTCACTAGTTTAGCAGCCTCCTCCCTTACAACTCTCGCTATCCATCCAGCCCGCTTCAGCTTGGAGACCGCGTCATCCGAGAGCATGCCCAGCCACCGGGCGTCAATGAACCCCGGTTGAATGGCGATCACTTAGATCACTTATTAACACTGCGTTGACCCTCCACCCTAAAGGACGAGGCTCTCGACTGCGAACCCGGAACAGATGCGGGAAGCAGTGAGCCGTAGCCGACTTTACATGATTTTTCTTCCTCTATGAGTATCGCCTTAACTCTTTTTCCATGTAGTTTCTTCAGAGGCCGGCAGGATATATAGCCCTCGATCAATAGAGATATCTTGTGGAGCCCGGTGACCCGGCATGGGTGTAATCAAGTACCTCGGCCACAGCTTCTTCGAGATAACTCTCACAGGCCTAGACGGTGCCGTTAAAAACATATTGATCGACCCCTGGGTTGAAAACCCGTTGAGCCCGGTGAAGGTGGGCGATTACAGGGATAGGAGGATAGACTACGTGATCGTCACGCATGATCACGGAGACCACATGGGGAACGCCATAGAGTTGGCGAAGGCCACGGGGGCCACGTTGATCGGCATATACGAGACAGCATTATACGCTGAGGAAAGAGGCGTGAAAGCAGTGGGCGGAAACATTGGCGGAGCACTTAAGATAAGTGATGTAGAAGTAGTGTTAACGCCTGCAACACACAGCAGTACAAGGGGCTCGCCCACCGGTGTGATCGTACATGGGAGAGACCTAACAGTGTACCATGCAGGCGACACCGGGCTGTTCAGCGAGATGGCCCTGATAGGTGAGCTCTACAGACCCGACGTAGCCATGCTACCCATAGGAGGACACTTCACGATGGGTATACGTGAAGCCGTTAAAGCCGTGGAGTTAATCAAGCCCAAGATAGCTATACCAATGCACTACAATACATTCCCACTGATACAGGCCGACCCAGAGGAGTTCAAGAGACTCGTCGAAGCCAAGACAGGGGTTAAAGTAGTGGTGTTAAAGCCCGGTGGAACCCTCACATACCCATAGTTTTTCACCCATTGCAATCAAGCACCAGGGAGCCACTGCCTTTTGAAGCGGTGGGAAGGCCAGAAGGGATATAAGGGTATACACCACGATAGTTCTAGGTGACAGCCCCGCTCCCACCTAGAGGAGCTTGTGGGAGGAGAGCCGTTGGCCTCGATGACCACAAGTGTTAGGGGTGGGGGACACTCCTCACATGTATGCAGCCATACCCGGGTCCCCTACCACTCTGCTCAAAGCCCTCGCCGCGGGCTCCATGGTAGTGTTTTTATCCTGCTTCACTGCTAGATATACTCATTGCTTGAAACCGCATGGTGATCCCATGGACATAGATGTAAAGGTCGGCCTCGCCGCACGGAACACGGTTGAAGTTGTAACAGTCGAGGAGCTCAGGAAAGTCTTCGAGGAGAAGCCCAGGCCCCGGGGATACATAGGGTTCGAGCCCAGTGGACTCGTACATGTAGGATGGCTTGTCTGGATGTTCAAGGTCAGGGATCTCGTTAAAGCCGGCGTGGACTTCCACATTCTCGAAGCAACCTGGCACGCCTACATAAATGACAAGCTGGGCGGGGACATGGAGTTGATTCGCAAGGCGGCGAGGTACACGAGGATAGTGTTGGACGCCATAGGGGTTCCTGAGTCCAGTGTGAAATACATTGATGCAGAGGAGTTGGCGAGCGATAAGGACTACTGGGCGACACTGCTGAGGGCGGCGAAGCACACGAGCCTTGCAAGGGTTAGGAGAGCACTCACGATAATGGGGCGTAGGATGGATGAGGGGGAGACAGACTTCTCTAAGCTGATATATCCCTTGATGCAGGTAACCGACATATTCTACCTGGACCTCGACATAGCTTTAGGGGGAATGGATCAAAGGAAAGCACACATGTTGACCAGGGACATAGCGGAGAGGCTTGGACGCAGGAAACCCGTGGCAATTCACACCCCGATAATAACAGGGCTGCAGGGACCCGGCGAGAGAATGGGTGGCGGAGAATATGATGAAGTGGCAGCCAGTGTGAAGATGAGTAAGAGTAAGCCTGAGACCGCTGTATTCGTGCACGACAGCCCTGAAGCCGTTGAAGCCAAAATCCTTAAAGCCTACTGTCCCCCGCGAACGGTGGAATTCAACCCTATAGTGGAGATCAACAAGTACCTCCTGTTCCAGCAGGAGGGCTTCAAGCTAGTAGTGGAGAGACCTGAGAAATACGGGGGAACCATCATCGTTGAAAACTACGCTGACCTGGAGAAAATGTATGTGAACGGCGAGATCCACCCATTAGACTTGAAGAAGGCTACAGCCAACGCGTTAAACAAGCTCCTAGACCCCATAAGGAGACGTATAGAAAGTGATCCAGAAGCACGTGGAGTACTTGAGGAGCTTTCGAAGGCGAAAATCACAAGGTAGCGTCAAACCTTTAAAACCCGGCTATCAATCACAGTGAATAATGGTGGGCCGGTAGCTCAGCCTGGAAGAGCGCCGCCCTTGCATGGCCTCTCCAGGCTTCACCGAGGTCGAGGAAAGGCGGAGGTCCCGGGTTCAAGTCCCGGCCGGTCCACTAATCCTCCCATACCTTATTACGACTGGAAGCCTCACCCTTTAGGGCGGGAGGAGGTCAGAGCAAGGCAGGGTGAATCATGGAGGCATCGATAGGCACGAGGCCTCTCCCTAAATCTTAAAAAAAGAAATGGGATAAGCGTGAAGAAGCGGCTACTGCCTCACCTTCTCCTCCACGATTATCATTGTGACGGTTGTCCTTATGTCAGGGTACTTCCTTATCTTGTTGGTGACTATCTCCCTTATCTTCTCAAGGGCCTCCGCCTCGATCTTCAGGACTATGTCGTAGGTTCCATACACTACGTAGGCCTCCTTCACCTCGGGTATCTTAAAGAGTTCGTCAAGGACCTTGGCCTCCGCGCCTATCTCCGTCTGAATGAGGATTATGGCCGATGACTTCGCCATTGCCATCCCCATGTTATTATTGTGTCCACAGGAATAATAAATGTTACCACGAACAGATGCGGGGAACCGGTGATCCGCCCTAAGGGAACCCTCGCCCCTTTAGGGCGGGGAGGGGGTCAGTCAATGCGGGATATTAAGGGTGGAACCACCTACTAGTGATCCCGTGGCCGGGGTACGTGGGGGAGGCGGCCTTTTGAACATACATGTCTACGTGTTGCTGCACCGTGAGGACGACCCCTTGAAGAACACTGCGGTGAAGATGGTTAGAATGGGGTTAGCCACACTAGTCGACGCTAGGAGGCTTAGAGCCAGGCCAGTGGTCCTGAACCCCTACTCCCAGGAATACCTTGGCCCATGGCTACGTGACACAGTATTGCAGCAGGGAATCCTAGTGGTTGACGCGAGCTGGAGGAGGCTCAGCCCCTCAAGGTTCACAGGTATAAGGGGCCTCCATGTGAAGCTGCCTCCACTACTACCAGGCAACCCTGTCAACTACGGTAAGCCCTGCATACTTTCAAGCATAGAGGCTGTTGCAGCATCACTCTACATAACAGGCTTCCACGAGGAGTACTCAAGGCTGCTCGGCCTCTATAAGTGGATGAAGACCTTCCACGAGCTCAACAAGGAGCTCCTCGACGCATACTCGAAGAGTAAAACCCCCGGTGAGCTGGAATCAGCGATCTCAGAGTTTTGGCCCGCCAGCCCTCCATGCTGATACAGCGCGGCCGGGCCGTAACCCGCATTCTGTTCACCCCACATTTGTCTATGCGGCCCACACCGGTCGCGTGGCCCTCACACCGGGACCGGGCCTTGCACCATGCGGGACGGCCGTTTCAACGCCTCCACCACCGTCCTCAACGGCTTGGCAACCCCGTCACCGGGGCTCGGCCGTCTTCACCGCCATCCAGTGGTGGCCGTACCGTTTCTGTGCCGTAGCCACGGGGACTGCCCGTGCCCCTTACGGGGCCGCACTGCCACGGGGTGTGCGGAGTTTCCTCACCCCGTCACAGTTCCGGGGCGTGAGTGGGGCGCCCGGCCGCGTATCAAACTCTAGTGTAAACCCCTTATAAACACCGTGGAGGGGTCTCCACCGGCAGCCCAGGGGTGGAACCAAAGGTTTCAATAGACTGCCGGCTTATAAACCCTGAATAGAACACCCCCACCCCTCCCCTTCCACTGGAATCCCGGATCCCATGTTCCATTTCCAATAAACCATTACGAGTTTCCATGATTGATCAAAGCTATTATACAAATAAATCATTATACAAACTGACTTAAGCAATTACTCCTCTCTCAGGAGGCAATGAAGAATCAATAAAATTTATTTCCAGTTGAAGCAAAGGGGTGGGGGACTGGTAGGAGGGGTTTCACTTGAACACCACCCCCGGAACCCTTGGTTCCAGGGGTGGGATGAACATGGGATCGCTTGAGACGGCTTGGACTCCACTCGCAATCATACCCTGGAACAAATGGTTCATGATGGATCAACAATACGGGTCCACTTGCACTCCACCCGTGGAACAAATGGTTCTACCCCTTTGCTTCTTATGGAGGCGTGGACAGTGAGGCTACTGTGAAAGCTTATATATCTTTCTCATGTGATAAGCTCCTATGTAGGGTGAATGATGTGAGTTCTGAGCGAGTCCTGAATGTGGGTAGGAAATCTCTCGACGACTACATTGTAGAGGTTATCCTAATGTTCCAGGAGGGGAGTGAAAGAGTAGTGTTGAAAGGGGTGGGTCCCTACATAAGTAGGGCGGTAGACCTCTACAACGCCCTTGTCTCGCGAATGGGGGACAGCGTCGAACTCGTTAAAGTCGGCATCGGCAGCGAGAGGATCAAGGGGAGGATGAAGCCCTTTATAGCGATAGAGATCAGGAAGAAATACTAGTGGCGCCTTCAACAGGCTTCCCCCATATATTCAGCCTGGAGCACACCTCGGTTAACAGTGTGCGCGCGTCAACCTCCCCCTTCCCGATTCTATCTATGGACTCCTCCAGCCTCCTAGTGGTTTCAACAGAGACCAGGTCCGGGTACCTTGACACCAGGTATTCGTAGACCTCCATGCCCCTCTTCGTTGGAATAAGCTTCAACCTCTTCTTTGAGGCTATGACATAGCCATGCCTCCTCACGTTCTCTATTATCTTGGAATAAGTGCTCGGCCTCCCGAGGCCGAGCTGCTTCATCAATGAGACCAGCTCGCCCTCCGTGTAGAGCGGTATCCTACTGGAGTCAGCGATCACCACGTCCTCGACGCTTACATCAAGGGATTCCACGTCATCAAGCTCACTGTGCACCTTCACCTTCTCGAACAGGTTGAAGCCGTCTTCAACTATCCTGGTCAGTAGTTCCACCTCTCCTAGCTTCAAGCCATCATAGTAGACTGCGAAGGTGGATTTAACCGATTTAAACGGCTTCATCTGGCTTGAGATGAACCGTTTGAATATCATGTCGTAGAGCCTCAGGTGTAGCCCGGTTAAAGGTATGACGACGTTGACCAATCCCTCGGCTATGGCCTTGAGGAGGTCGTCGACATCGTAGGGGTGGACAGGCCTTATGGCTTCATGTGTTCCCTGGGATCCCCAGTGGCTTGGCCTGGCCACCCTGCTGAAACCCTTCTCCTCCATGTACTTTACTGCCACGCTTATCCCGGTGTTGCTCACGTAATGGCTGTCCGTCCTATGGTATGTTATGAGCCCGGCTTCGAAGAGCTGCTGCGCGATCATCATTGCTGTCCCAGCTGGGAGGCCGAGCCTGGCTGCGTCAGCCAGTAGCTCGTCGGTCGTGTAGGGTGGCTTAGGGGAGACGACTACCTCCTCCCTCCTGGTTCTAACGAGTTTAAGCACCCTGGCATCCTTCAGCTTGCTGGGTAGCTCCGAGCCCTTGTCCACGAGGATGGTGAAGACGGTGTTCAACGGGGCTCCAAGCTTGAAGCTGACTCTCTTACACCTGTTCCTAAGGAAGCTCCTGTATCTCTCAATGACTAATCCGAGCACAGGGGTCTGAACCCGGCCTGCTCCAAGGAACCTTAATCCATGCATGGATTGCAACTCCTGGCTGAGCTTGAAGCCGATGAGCCTGTCGAGAACCCTCCTGTAGACTTCTCCTTCGACAAGCAGCGTGTTGATGCCTCTCTTACTGCCCAGTGCCTTCAGGAACTCCTGCACTGTTATCTCATGTAGCTCTATCCTCCATATTTTCTCATTATAGTATTTGACGGCTAGGTACACGTCGTAAGCTATCTTCTCCCCCTCTATATCCGGGTCGGTTGCTATGTAGACCTCATCTACTTCACCAGCGATCTTCCTTAAAGCAGCTACAACGGTTTTCGAATCCGTGAAAACCCTGCTACCGCAGCGAGGACACGTCTCCCCGCTTGTGAACTGGGTGCCGCACAGCCTACACCTCTTTATAGACTCGTACACCGGGCTGACGCCCCCCTCATTGATGAGGACCCCGTAGTATCCCTCGTTATCCGTCGTGAGGTCGAATATGTGGCCTCTGGTCGGCATTATGTTTAAGTGGACTATTTCATCCCCCAGTTTCACCGGGATCTCGTAGACCGATACATCCCCCAGCCTCCTAGCCACAGGCTTCCCGAAGAACCTCGCTATGGTCTTAGCCTTGGTGGGCGACTCGACGACTACCAGGATAGACCTGTACTTGAGGCCGTTGGATGCGCCCCCTCCCCTCCTAGTCGATGCAATGAGCTCTAATTCATGCTCGAGGTTCACGCCTCTTAGATCCGTGAAGCCCAGCTCCCTGTTGATGGCTTTGAGCCTGGCTTCAAGACCCCTCACCGTGTTAGCCAGTGGCTCGTACTCGACTACTATGGATAATCCATGCGTCATCCTCAACCCGTAGAGCCTGCTCGTCCTCCCACTGGCCTGTATATAGGTCATTACATCCGGTATCAATGCCAGGTAGTCGCCGTCCACGGAGACAAGTGTTATAGACCCCATTTCCACGACGTGCCTTTCATCCAGGATTGATTTAACCTTAGCAAGGGTCTCAGCGTAATAGTTCTTTATCTCAGGATACCTGGAGGAGAGCCTTTCACTGGATGAAAGGGTTTCCTCAGGTATCTTCCCTGAGAGGGCTAGCTTAACCAGCCTCAGTTCGCCTGGCGACAGCGTGTAGACCAGTCTCCTCAGGTCGGCTGCCTTGCCGCGGGCACCGGGGTCCCCGGCTAGGTTCGCTATCTCGAGGAGTGCACGTATCATCATGTTGGGGTTGGCTAGGAGTGCTTCAAGCTTCACTGCGAATACAGGGGACCCTATGAAAACCACGTATCTTATGGCTTCAGGCGCGTCGATGCCTCTGACGCTTGAGCCATAGTAGCTTGCGGAGCCAACGAGGAGGTCGAGGTCTCCTTTAACAAGCTTCATGACGTTGCCTGGGGTGGCCTCCCCTATCCTGTACCCTTTGCTGGAAAGAGTCTTCAACACGTTTCCAAGGATTTCCTCGAGCTCTTTCTTGAAGGGGTGGCGTGGCGCCACATATATTAGTCCACCGGGGCCGAGGCGCTCTATGAGCTCGGCGACGCCTCTGCCTGAATCCCCTTGTTTAATGAGGAGGTAGCTGTCTGTCACGTCTCTCCCGTAGATTGTTACCCCTGAGATATCCACGTGGAGGAGCTCCTTTAGAACCCTGCTCATTAAACCCTTCATTCGCCCCGTCGCCGAGGCCACTATGAACTGGCTCCGCGGGGTCTCAGCCAGTTTTTTCTCCAGCTCTGAGTCCACCTCTATATACTCCTTCACGGCCTCAGCGTACTTCTCCTCGCTGTTGAAGGCCCGGTTAACCATCAGCCTCCACATTAAGCTTATCCTTTTCTTGGCGAGCTCAACGACTTCATCCGTGTATCCCAGGATCCTTAGTAGCCGCACTATGTTCTTCTCGCTTCTAACAATGCTGTCAACATCGTCAGCTATAACGACGTCTGGTTTAACCGGTAGGAGGAGATCGGTTTTCCTTGAGAGGAAGCTATTGGTTACAACGAGGATCCTGTAGTCTCCCTGCTTGATCCTGGCGAGTGCCTCCTCCCTTTTCTTTTTTCCGGCTGACGAGTCATACATTAGTATCATGGAGTCGGCTAAACCGATCCTTGAGGCTGCGTCAAGGATCCTCCTGTAGACCTGTGTGAGAAGCACCCGGGTCGGCGCAATGTAGACAACCCTCTTCCCCCTCCTCGCAGCGTAAAGGGAGTAGACTATTAGCAGTGTTGTCTTACCCATGCCGGTGGGAGCTATGAGGACGGTGTTCTCGCCGGACACCAGTCTCTTAGACCATATCCTCTGTGCACCCCATATACTCAGCCCGTTCGTGGCCTTACTGAAGAAACCTGAGAAATCATCGAGGTCGCCTGCCACTATGTCTCTGAGTACGGGTGTCAGACTGCTCCTGGAGCACTTTTTACACGAGCCGTAAAGCTCTAGTTCGCTGGCGGAGACGTCTCCACCGCAAACCGGGCAGAAACCCTTGTATAAAGGGTCCACGGATCTCAGCAATTCAAATCCCTCGCTAGATCAATGGCTCCCCGCGTAACGGTTTAAAAGAGGAGGGGCTTGTAATACGGTTCCATGGATCCCGTTGCCTATCATTATGCAAACGAAAAGTTTTTATAGAACCTCCCTAATCTCAGATTCCGGTATAAAACCACGAGGAAACCTAGTGGAAGAGGTGGAATAAATGTCTCAGCCCCAAAGCGCAAACACCGTACTAGTAGGTAAGAAGCCTGTAATGAACTACGTGATAGCTGTACTAACCCTGGTACACCAGGGCGTGAAAGAAGTCTACATCAAGGCACGCGGCAGAGCCATAAGCAAGGCCGTCGACACAGTGGAGATAGTGAAGAACAGGTTCCTGCCTGGAAAGGTCGACGTGGACGAGATAAAGATAGGCAGCCAGACAGTGACCAACCCACAGGGAAGGGAGTCCAGGGTCAGCATCATCGAGATAAAGATAAAGGTAAAGGAGTAGGCAAGCCAGTATTTTTAAACCAGTTTCCCCACCCATTGTTGCCGGCCCGCTGAACCGGTTGAAACCATGCCGAGGCTTCTCTCAGGCTCCATCATCCTGGAGCCCGCGGGGCTCTCTCTAAGCAACCATGTCAAGCTCCTCGAGGCCCTCCAGGGGTATGTTGACAGGGTCGGCGTCCTCTACAAGCCTGGCGTTGTGAACGTGTTGCTCAACGGCGTGGTACTCGCCGTGGCTCTCCCACCCTACGCTGAGATCATAGCCGGGTTGAACCGGGAGCACAGCGGTCTAAACGAGTTGATCAGCGGCCTAGCCGGTAGAGCATACGTTGCCGCCAGGGATGCATGGCTGGACTACGCTGAGATCCCTGTGGACGCCCTTGTCTCCGGGCTGAGGGCACTGCTTGATAGGGGCAGGGTATGCGTGAGAAGGCTCTGCATCACTGTAGAGGAGGCCGGGGTTGAATGCGGGAAGGTGGTTGTGGCCGATGAGAGACTAATATATGTGGCCGGGCTCCTGGGCCATGCCTCGGCACGCCTAGCCCCATGGGTTCCAGGGAGGCACAGGGAGGGATACCTGTACTGTGAAACCAGTGGGGGGCTCACACCCCTGGTCACCGCGTCGGGAACCGGTGAAGCCTCATTCATCAAGGTGGTGTTGCCGAAGGGCCTCGACGATGTATTCCAGTGGATTATTGTCGAGCTACTGCTCGAGGAGTTCGCCGGCGCCTAGCCGCGGTGACCCGGTTTACTCGCCTTCCCCACTGTTCATCATCTCGTCGAAACCCATGTTCTTACGCTTCCTCGCCTGGTATTCCTCACTGGTTTTCTCGAGGATTATCTCGTAGAGGACTGCCTCTTTACCGCCTGGCTTCGGCCTCAGCAGCCTCCCTAGCCTCTGTATGAACTGGCGTCTGGAACCCGTGCCCGAGACCATGATGCCCACGTTGGCGTCAGGTATGTCGAGGCCCTCGTCTCCAACGGTGGTGACTACCAGTATCCCTTTATCCGTGTTCTTGAACTCCTCGAGGATGCGCTTCCTCTCCTCCGTGGGGATCTCACCTGTTAAGAGGTAGGCGTTCAACCTCTCACTTATCTCCCTGGCTTGATCCACGTACTGTGTGAACACTATTATCTTACCGCCCTTCTCCAGCTCGCTCCTAGCTATCTCAACCGCCTTATCGATCTTAGCCTTCGCCCTGGCAAGGATGCTCCTCATCTGGCTGTGTACTCTGAGCGCTTCCCTCGCCCTTGGGTCGGTTCTCGCGTCTTCAACCACCTGCTTGAAATCCCTTGATCCAGCGAGAGCCCAGTACTTCCGCCTCAACTCCTCATACGCTTTACGCTCCTCACCGCTGAGCCTTGTTTTCACCGTGACAACCCTGTAGCGTGCCAGGTAGCCCATCGACACTAGGTCGTTGGGCGTCTTATAGTATACTACTCCGCCAAGCAGCGGGAAGAGCTCCTCATGCCTCCCATCCTCCCTGAAGGGGGTGGCGGAGAGCCCCATCCTATACCTTGCTATGCTGTGCACGGCTATGTGCCTGAACTTCTCGGCGGGCAGGTGGTGTACCTCGTCTATTATCAGCATGTCGAAGAAAGGCGACAGAGTGTTTATCTGGCGGAACCCGCTCTGATAGGTCGTTATAGTGACTGGTGCAGGCCTCTTCTCCTCGCTGTGTATAAGGCCTATCATCGACGGCTCAATATTAGTGTACTTGAGTATAGCATCCCTCCACTGCATCATCTGCTCCTTCGTGTAAACCACTATGAGGCTACGGACACCGGTCTCAACGAGGGCTGCAACCCCTATAAGCGTCTTACCGGAGCCCGTTGGCAACGCTATGACCCCGCGGTGCTTGTTCTCAACCCACTTACCCAGGGCCTCCCGCTGGTAATCCCTTAAATCCACATTCCTAAGCTCAGGCTTCACTTGAAGCGTCTTCGGCCGGGTGAGCCCAGCCGGATCGCTCACCGGTATCCCGAGTCTTTCAAGGTCTCTTACAAGTAGATCCAGGTTCAAGGGTGGGATCCTGTAGGTTGACGTGTCAGGTGTCTCGGAGCTCTTTCTCGCCCCCACAAGGGAGAGGACGTTCTTCAACCCCGTGTAAAGGGTTTTAGGCATGTGGAGCATGATGAATCCTTCCACGCTATCCCACTCTAATGTAACCGAGTACTTGTTGAACGCGTTTCTCAAGTCATCGATGGAGCCCTCGACCTCGGCCTCCAGCTCCATGAGTAGGTTTAAAGCATCCTCGACGCCGTACCCGTTTCTCAGGGACTTCTCCACATTGAGCGTGAACACCCGGTAGCCATCCCTGTAACCATTGTAGTCAGCTATCTTGAGGAGCTCCTTGAACTCGCTTTCCTCAAGCCACCTCTTAACCTTGAACACAACCATGTTAATCGCCTCCGAGTAAGAGTACTTCCTCATACTCCACGGGCTCCACGTCCACGGCTACTAGCTTATCCCTGCAGGTCATATAGTAGACCCCGACCGCTGTGCCGGGGCCAGCGTAGAACTCCACGCTTCCCCGGCGGCTCCTAACCGTTGACGCGTAGCCCAGTAGCTTGACTACATATTCGTCGACCACGGTGTCCGGGCTCACCTCCACGGATACCCCTGTAAGCTCGGCTAGGAAGCCGTCTCCAAGACTCTTTAAATGTATGTATATGCACACCTTTCTCTCACCACAAACCCCGCAGGCCCTCAGGTACTCGTAGCCGAGTGCCACGGCATCCTCTAGGGGTCTTAAAAGGTGCTCGGTGCTCGCGATGGATGAGAGCTTTCCATCGAACTCCAGCAAGGCTGTTCATCCACCGTGCAGGGGTCGTCGCGTGGGTTTTACATCACCGGTGTTCAGTTCTTAAAACCCTCTTCATCCCTCGCGTCTCACTATATTTTTATATCCTTATTTAAAAATGATGGTGTAGTATTGTGATCCATGACTCAGGGACGGTGACCCATGTGTTTAGGGTTAGAGGAGGCAGGGTACTGGTCGTCAAGAAGCCCAGTGAAGCTGAGGTGAAGGCTTTCGCTCAGAGATTAATGGAGACCCACTCGAGGAGCAAGGCTGATAGAACGAAGATGAGGCTCATGGCCAGCGAGATACTCAGGCTCCTGAAGCCGAGTCTCTCATACAGGGATCTCTACGAGATAACCGGTATACCTGAATCCGTCCTCTGCAGGTATGCCAGGGGCTCCATAATACCGAGCTTTGAGCAGGCGGCCCAGATACTCTCCAGGATAGCCCTATCAATAGATTTAAGCTACCTGCTCAGGGATCTAGTGGAGAAGGAGAAGAGCCCCATAATAGACCTGCTGAGGGTTCTCAAAGACCCCTATGTAGCCCGGCTCCTCTCAATAATACTGGTGCTCGAGTTAACGGGTAAAGAGGTATCCAAGATCATAGCTACCGCTGAAGCAGTCCTGCCACTAGCCACCATGCTGTCACTCGAGTTCAACGCCCCCATAATCCTGGTTAAGAGGAAGAGCTACCCTGGTGTACAGTACTATAGCACGTCGTTCATGAAGAGCCCTAAGGATGTTGAGACACTCTACCTCGACAGGGATCTCTTGAGTAGGAGGGACAAGGTCCTCGTGCTCTCGGATGTGGTTTACTCCGGTAGAACCCTGGAGGCCGTTCTCGAATTACTCTCCAAGTCCAGGGCTGAGATAACGGATATAATAGTGGTGCTGGGTTTAGGCGACATGTGGCGGGAGAGGCTCGAGGAATACAATGTGAAAGTACTCACCGTGATACCGTTCACCATCTAGGGATCCCGCACATCGGGGTCAGCGTGATGAAAAATATATGTGGGATTTAAAAAGGTATATTTACAAACATGTAATTATGCGGACGCAGCGTGGTGACCCTGAATGCCGGCCACCATAGAGGAAACGGTTAAGGTGGATCAGAAAGGCAGGATAACGATACCGATAGCGGTAAGAGAGCTCTTCGACATAAGGGAAGGCATGTACCTGTTAATGATAGCTGACAAGGAGGCACGGGAGATAAAACTGGTGCCGCTGCCAGTGGCCGCCAAGCTGGCTAAGCTGAAGCTACTGGTCGAGGACAGGACGGGAGTCCTCGCCGAGTTAACGAGGTTCATAGCAGGCTACAACGTTGACATAGTGTCGACGAAGTGCGTTGTATTGAAGCGAGAGGAGCTCGGCGAATGCGAGATGATAGTGGACATAAGTAAAACAGGGTGGGCCGATCCCTCAGTGATAGTGGGAGAGCTCAGGAAGCTGGAGCCAGTGAAAAACGTGGAGCTAGTGCAGCTAAGCGTGTAGGCGCCGGGAGCCAGCGATGATTAGAGTCGGGTGCTGCGGGTTCCCGGTCTCCAGGAAACGCTATGTTGAAGAGTTAAGCGTGGTCGAGCTACAGAACACTTTTTACGACCTACCTTCAAGAGAGTGGTGTAGGAGCCTCCGGGGGTCCCTCCCCAGCGGCTTCGAGATAACTGTTAAAGCATGGCAGGTTGTAACACACCCCTCTACGTCGCCCACCTGGAGGAAAATGAAGAGTAAGCTTAAAGGGGACCCAGCCAACTACGGGTTCCTTAAGCATACAAGGGAGAACGTGGAGGCATTCATGGAGGTCGTGGACAGGGCGAGGATACTCGGAGCCAGGATAATAGTCCTCCAGACACCGCCCAGCATGCCCTGCACACCCCTGAGCCTCGAGAGCGCCGAGGGCTTCCTTAAGGAGGTGCTTGGAAACATTGGTGAAGGCATAATGATTGGATGGGAGCCTAGAGGAGAGTGCTCTGAGAGGAAGGAGGTAGTTGAGCTGCTTGGGAAATACGGCTTGATACACGTAGTGGACCCGTTTAAAAGGAAGCCTGCTTCAACCCCTAACGGCGTAGCCTACCTCAGGCTGCATGGGAGAGGAGCCGGTGAGACAAACTACAGGTACAAGTATAGTGACAGTGATCTAGAGGAGCTCTACGCGATAATAGAGGGGATTGGCTCAAGCGAGACATACGTGTTGTTCAACAATGTATACATGTTCGACGACGCCGTTAGGTTCAAAAGACTCCTCGCCTCCAGAGGCGTTAAGGTAGCCTAGTGATGAACGCCCTATCCAGGTGACCGTGTGCAGCGGGATGAGCATTAACGAACCCTGTCTGATGAAGCCTCCGGGGTCAGCCCCGGGGTGCGGCAGCCCCCGGTAGGCTGGCGATATCCGCCAATCTCCCACGCAGCTCCTCCTCAAGGCCCTGGAGGCCCGTTGGCTCCACGCACTTCCTCATAGCGCTTCCAGGCGGGGGCTTCACATATGGATTTACACTGCCCCACACCACCTTGACCACGGCCATGCCTCGCCTACCCTTCCTAACGTAGAGGAAGCCGCTTCCCGTGTTCAACACCGTGTCCCCGGCTACTGCTTCAGAGGGGAGGAGAACCCAGGCCTCAACACAGATCCTCCTGGTTAACATAGACGAGGACTTCAACGCGTTGAAGAGCATGCTTAAAGCGTCACCGGGGTCCCTGAGACGCATCCTCTGAACCACCCTCAGAGTATCCGGTGAAAGTATACGTGTAGCAAACCCCATGCTTCTAAGATGCTTCTCCAGCTTCGCAAGCCTCCCCGGCTCACACAGGACGTCGACCAGCACGCTGAGAGACCCCTCCATACCCAGCCCCCCCAAGTTTAGTTCAGACGGGGATAACCTCATCAATGAATCAGGGAGAGACTCCTCATCACCAAGCTCTACACCACGATCATTCCCACCCCTCCTTATATTCATTCACACCCAGGGCCCCTGCCTCGCACAGAGCCCACGGGCCACAGCCTCAGGATTACAGGCAGCCGCCGTATCCAACAGCCAACAGTACGGGACCCACCCAGCTCACAAATATCCACTACTGGAACACCACCAACAGCCCCGTCGCGACAACACCTTGAGCTAGGCGGCCACGGAAGATGTGCCGAGCAGGCTGACAGGCGCCAGCCCGGGGTGGCGGGATCTCCATGTTTAATCCATGTAGGAACCATCGGTGTAGGAGGTTTCCGCGGGGTTTGCTTCAACGCGGGGTTTAGGGGAGCCGGCTCTAGGTCTTCTTCATAACCTTGCCAGGGGCGGAGTTGTGAAGAAATCGATCTACATATACCGGGTGGCAAAGAGGGGTAAAGAAGGACCGCGTGTCTCCGGGGGATAAGTGGTGTTTGATATCTTGTGCAGCATCTATGCTCCATTCATGTCCCTATTCGTTTTTGAATGGAAGAGGGGAGCCCCCTGACGCTGCAGCCCTTGCACACTTAGGGCTGCAGGAACCCCAGGGATCCCTGCATAGGCTTCCATGTCTTCGGGGTTCATCTACGTGTTCAATGGTGTCTCGGGCTGGGGCTTGGTGTTGCTTTGTTGATGCCTAGTGTGTGAGCCGGTGTTTTCCGCTTGTTTTTAATGTGGTGTCAGAAACACGGACCTTCTTCACGTCTCCGTGAAGTGGCGATTCATCATCTGCTATAACTTAATGTTGACTAGGAGTTATTAAGGGTTCGAGCCGTAGGTATTGTGAGGTGGTATGTGAAAGGGGTGTAGTGGTGTGTCCAGTCCGTTTTCAAGGAGGACAACGATACTGGTGCAGGCTGTCTCCATATTGTTGTTCGCGCTTGTCTCAGCGGTGGTGCCTCAGTACGCCTTCGTAATATTCCTACTATACTTCATAGTCTTCATGGTGCTCGCCATGAAGGCTACGGCTAGATCCATGAAGGTTCCCCCCAGGAGCGAGCTGGGCTCCCCGATCTTCAAGGAGCCGAATGCTGTCCAAGCAATGTTGACGGATAAGATGCTGCAGGCCGAGATGGGCAGGCAGATGAAGCTCATGTTCCTGAATCTCTCCATGGTCTTCCTAGTGTTCATACTGCTCCCAGTGTACAGTGAATACATATGGCCCTTCATCGCTGAGAGAACAGGGCTCACGGAGAGCAACCTCCTAGACAACTTCGTAAGGTACCTGGGCATGTACATGTTCTTCATAGGCGTTATGCAGGGCTCCAGATACCTGTTGATGCGCGGGCAGCAACCGGTGCAACCAGTGTTCTCGGCGAGATCCTTCGCCGTGTACAGGAAGGGGGTTGTACTGGATGAGAGGCAGTTCATACAGTTCACGCAGGACGTGTGCTTCAACGCCGAGCAGGAGAGGAAGTTCGTGGAGCTCAGGAACTCTAAGAGCAAGGCAACCCTTACAAGGCTCTACACGCTTGAAGTCGGGAGGCTCGTTGAAAAGCTGCGGGAGGCTGGTCTAGGTGAGTGCCAGCCGCAGGCATAGATGCGTGGTCTGCGGGAGGGTTTTCCCAGAGGGGCAGGGCATAGTTGTAGTGAAGGATGGTTTAACCCTGGAGTTCCATAGCTCTAGATGCGCCTCCAAGTTCCTCAGGGCGCTAGCCGAGAGAATGCCTGCCGACGAGTTCCTGCCCTACGCTAGGAAGCTTATAGACGAGTTCAACGAGTTGAACGAGCAGAGGGAGAAAGCCAGGGCGAAGAAAATATAGTTGGGTATCGGCTAAACCCTGCCCTCATCACTCCATCAGTGATCGAGGGCCACCTCATCCTGAAACCGGTTGAAGCAAGAGTTTATCCATCCATGTAGGCCTCCCGCCTCGAGAGGCCTCAGTCCGCGGTAATTTCTTCATCCCCTAGTGGTCGCTTGGGGGCAAGTGGTCCTCATCGGGACTCATCCAGGGATCCCTGTTTAAATGATTCGCGTTCACCCTCTGCATGGCAGTCATTGCCGTGGGGTAGCCCCTCACCTTAGTCTCAGTGCCTGCACCGTATTTAAATACTTCAACTGTCTTGAAAGGCTGGTATGCTTCAAGCACTATCCAGTTAACACCTCGCCTTATCCCCCACCCTCCTCCTCACGTTCTCCAATGCTTCATCGGTTAACCCTATTTCGCCAAGTATTTCCAGCGCCCTGTGGAGGGCTTCTTCATCGCTATACGCCTCCACGTTGACGAGTATGTTTGTTCCTTTAACACAGATCCTGTAGCGCTGGGTACCCAGGGACCCGTATTTTTCAACTATCACTAGATCCCTCGTGGATACCATTTGATCCCCCCGTTATCTCTGTGAGGGCCTTCCTAAGCATCGAGTATGATTCCTGGAGGCTTACGGGGAGGGTTTTAGCCCCGGCTATTACACCCATGAAGTTCGTGTCACCGACCCAGCGGGGCACCACGTGGACGTGTACGTGCCCCGGTACACCTGCCCCTGCAACCCTACCTATGTTAACCCCTATGTTGAATCCATCCGGGTTAAACGCCTTCCTAATAACCCTCATGGAGAGTTTGACCAGCTGCATTATCTCGAGTAGTTCTTCATCGCTCAAATCCTCCAGGCTGCCTACATGCCTGTAGGGTGCCACCATTACATGCCCTGAGTTATAGGGGTATGCGTTTAGGACTATGAAGGAGTGTCTCCCACGGTGGAGGATCAAGGCCTCCTCATCCACCGCTGTCTTCAGCCTGCAGAAGAGGCATTCCCCGCTCTTCTCATCCCCGGTGCTGAACCGCCTTATGTACTCGTATCTCCATGGGTTCCAGAGGATCCTCATATCTGAGACCCGGCTGCACATGGCTCCCGGTGACACTGTATTACGGGTTGAGGATAAAATGCTTGTTTTTTTACCCCGGGTCCACTGTATTCAGGCTCCTGGTAGACGTGTATGCAGCCCCTGTGGGATCCGGTGAACCTGCTTGAAGCGGTTAAGGCGGTGTACACCCTTGTCTTCCTAGGGGTGTTCTCGCTCCAGGACTATAGGAGCCGTGAGATAAGCGATAGACTAGTATACTTGTTCACAGGGGGCTCAGCCGTCTTCCTGGCAGCCACGTTAATGCTCCACGGCTTCGACCCTGTCTACATGGTTTTCTCCGCGGTCGTCCCGTTGACGTTCACACTGCTCTACTATACAGGGTTAATGGGTGAGGGAGACGTGTATGTTGTCGCATCACTCTTCATGCTGTACCCGTCGCCGCCCCGCGCTGGCTTCCTCCCTAGGTCGCTTCTCCCCCCGTTGATACCGATAGTCCTGTACTCAACGGTCTCCGTGGTACTGATATCACTTCTCTACGCATCCTACACTGTTATAGTGCACCGCAACCTGCTCAAGGGTATGCCATTGAAGTACAGGCTCATATACCCCTTCATAGCGAGACCCATGAGGGTCGCCGACTTCATTGAAACCCGGTTCTACTATCCTTTAACGCTAATAGAGGCCGGCGACGGGGAGACGGTGACGGTTTACAGGCTACACTATAGTGTAGAAGAGGATCCAGGAGTCTACAGGGAGTTGTTCAGGAAGCTGGTTGAGGCAGGGACTATTTCAGCCGACACAGTCATATGGGTCTCCTACGGGGTCCCCTACATAATACCATTGACAATAGGAGTGGCAGCATTCCTCATTATAGGAGACGCCCCGGTGCTCGCACTGATAAAACACATAGCTGGGCTCACTTCTTAAAACAGGGTCAACACTGCTTCAGCCGTGGCAAGGGAGCAGGCTACCAGTATCCCCAGGGGATTCCTCGAGTCACGTTGCATGAGGATCAACAGGGTCATCAACACCGGCTTATACATTGGTAGACCTAACTACTATGGATCGCTGAGGCACATGTAGACGCACCTTCTAGCATAAAGATAGTTGCCAAGGACTCCCCAAAGCCTGGAACCGGCTGCAGCGACCTTGGGAGGCATGGGAACCGGAAGGCTGATACTGTTACAGCTGAAAGCCCCGGGTTTTCAGGGCATGGATAAAGGGTTTAAATGTAGTGAGTGGGCTGTTACCATTTAAATGACTGGTGAAAACGTTTATAAGTCTTGGTGCTGCATGTTTCCCCTGGATGATGATCAATGAGATAGGCTTGTGGAGTCTAACCGGGGTGCCCTGGCTGTGACGCGTGAGCCGGGGCAGGCCCCACGGGGCGATGGGAGCAGTGCTCCAAGCCCCTTGGGGCCTCTGGGAAGCCTGGCGGAGGGCCGCGTGCCGTTCGGCCCCATGCCCAGTGAACCCGCGCCGGAGGCGGCTTGGCTGCCCTGTGAAGGCGTGGGCGAGGAGAAAGCCCCTAGATATGATCGAACATAAATAGATGAGGATGAATATCTAGGGGCAAACGGTGAAATCAGGGATCCCTAGTTGCATCGTCTGCCCTGTAGATGAGGAGTCTGACCTCCTCTCCGCCCTAAAAGGGGGTTTCCTTTAGGGCGGTTCATGGGTTCCCCGCATTTGTTCGGGTTTACATCTGTCATTTGCGGGGCAGTGGGGGTGGTCAGAGATCCCCCCATCTGGTTGTCTCTGCTCGGGAACAACCCCTCGTGAACGAGGGGTTGCAGCCCCCTCACCGCTAAATACGTTTCCCCATCACCATTACCCATACATAAAAAAACAAGCCTATAAACCTTCATCCCCGCCTTGAAAGACGAGGCTTTCGGTTGTAAACCCGGATGGATGCAGGGGAAACTAGTGAACCCCTGAACGGGGAGCTCTCAGTCTTTAGGGCGGGGGAGCACTACCATCTTCTGTGGAGTCTCCTATAGTAGAGGGTGTATATTGATACTCCCGTTAAGAATAGTACTAGTGATGAAGAGGCAGCGTAGAGTACGTATAATGGGCTTCCAGGGTTGAAGTCGTATAAGTGTTCGACTTCTCCCCGGGACAGGAAGTATTTCGCAACGTGGAGGTTGCTTGACACAGGCCAGGTTCTCGAGAAGGCTTTTAGGTTCTCGCTGAGTGCGAAGTAAGGTGTGAAGACGCCGGACACGGCTGAGGTAACCACCGCTAGCGATATGCCTGCTGCTATGCTAGCCCTGCCCATGGGCACCAGGATTAAGCCGACGCCGCATGATGCTAACAGTATCAGGAGGATAAAGAGGGATGCGGAAAGAGCCTCTTGAATGGTTACACCAGTATACCTTGCCCCCAGTGCCACACCGGTGGCCAGGACCACAGCTGCAGCAATAGTTGAGTAGAGCGTGAGGCCCATGAGTCTTCCAGCAACCTCCGCCAGCTTACTGTGCCTTAGTGGGAAGAGGAGTTCGAAGAGACCTCTGACTCTATCAGCGAGGATGGAGCCCGGGAGCGTTGCCATACCTATACTCATCGCTGAGAAAGCCACCATTTGCAATGTTGCACCCCACTTGGCTTCAGCAGCATAGGGGCCCTCAGGCACGAAAGCTGTGTTGGCTATGAGTGTCCAGATAGCTGGCCATCCAAGCGTCCAAAACAGGTTCGTGGGATCCCTTATGCTCTCCAATAGCTCCTTGTATGCGAAAACCCATGCGGTTCTAGCGGCCCTCCCCACCCTCAACCACCACCGCGGCTCTGAAGGCGTCTTCGAGGCTAGGCGGCTCCCTGACCAGCGTGGCCTCCGGCATAAGCCTCTTCAACAACTCCTCGGCATCTCCCAGCTTGTCGAGGGGTGCAACTACTCTAACGCCTTCAGCCACCTCCTCAGCTGTAAACCCATGTAGCTTCAGCTCGCCTACAGCCCTCCTTGCTCCAAGTCCCCTGGCTACTAAAACCCCTAGCCTTCCAGCGTACTTTTCAACTAGCTCAACAGGCCTAGCATAGTCCACCACTCTCCCAGAGTGCATGAACACCACTTTATCCGCCTTCTCAGCGTCGACCCCTATATGTGTTGTGAAAACCACTGTTGCACCATTGGATTTAGCTGCGTGGAATGCCTCTAGTACACTGGGCCTTTTAACGGGATCAAGCCCTGCCGTGGGTTCATCCATAATGTAGAGCTCCCTATCCATCGCCAAGAGAAGGGAGATGGCCAGCAACCTCTTCATACCCATAGAGTATTTCTTCACAAGCCTCTTGAGGTCCAGGCGTGAAAGCCCCAGCTCCTCGGCCACCGACACCGCTTTATCAAGGTATCCTCTTCCGAGTCCAGTCAACCCGGCGAGGAACACCGCGTTCTCCAACCCCGTCATATAGGGGGCTAGGCAATCGGCTTCAGGCAGGTACGCTATCTTCCCTAATGCATCCTGGGGCTCGGTGCCCAGCAGCCTCACGAAGCCCTTTGACGGCTTCTCAAGCCCTATGACGCTTCTAAGCAACGTGGATTTCCCGGATCCATTTGGACCCATGACTGCGACTACTTCCCTCTTCTCAATACTCAGGGAGACTCCTCTAAGGGCTTGGACAGGCTTATCATGGAGGCCCCTGTATTCAACCCAGAGGTCTGAGACCTCTAATGCCTTGGTCAAGACCGCCACGCTCGACCTCTATGAGTCCTCCACGTTATTTAAAGAGATTTAAAGAGGTGTTGTGGCTGGGGCCTGTTGCAGGGTTTGAGTGTTTTTCACTGTTCTTCAGAGTCTCTTATGCCTTCTTCAAGTATTACGAAGACGGCTTCTCCCTCTGGTAGATGGGGGGCGTCGACTACTCTCGCTATCCTCTTGTTGCCCTTCGACTTCTTGAGCTGTACTCTTACTCCTGGGGTGTGTGCTAGGACGTGGCCGCCTACGGCTATGGTTGGGTCACCGTAGAATATGTCGGGGCGTGCCATCACCTGGTTTGTTACGACTACTGCGACATTGTATGCTTCCGCCAGCCTCACTAATTGGTGTAGGTGGGAGTTCAGCTTCTGCTGTCTTTCAGCCAGGTGGTCTCTCCCAGGGTATTCGGCTCTGAAGTGGCTTGTCACGCTGTCTACTACTACGAGCTTTACATTGTTCTTCGGTATGAATGTGAAGAGCTCGTCGACTATGGATATCTGGTGGTCGCTGTTATACGCCCTCATATAGTATATGTTGTCCATCACCTTATCGGGGTCTAAGCCAAGCGCCCTGGCCATTGCCTCTATTCTCTCCCAGCGGAACGTGCCCTCCGTGTCAATGTAGACGGCTCTACCCTCTAACCCCCCCTTCTCAAGGGGTAGTTGCACGTTGACGCTTAACTGGTGGCATAGCTGGGTTTTACCTGAACCGTATTCGCCGTAGAACTCTGTGATAGTCTTGGTTTCAACTCCACCGCCCAGCAACTCGTCGAGGCTCCTGCTCCCGGTGGTTATCTTCCTTATGTTAAGCCTCTCCTGCTTGACCTCCCTGGCGGTCTTGAAGGTTATGCCCAATGCCTTCCTAGCTGCCTCGATGACTTTTTGAACCGTGAGCACGGGTAGCCCCGTCTTCTCAGCGAGCTCCTCGGGGCGGGCTACCACAATGCTCCAGGCGGACACGTATCCAGCTGCCTCGAGCTTGTCGGCGATAGCGGATCCTACTCCAGGCAGGCTTCTCACAGTGATGAATTCCTGCTGTTGCCTACTGTTCTTCTCCTCGCTCACGGTTCTCACGCTCCACCATAATACTATGCGTCTCCTCCTAATATATGGTTAGAGCCCTTGGCTCCGGTCAGCAGTGTTGAAACACATGTTTAAATATCCTCTGGGATAATATCGTGTCTCAAGGTGTCCGCGTTGAGGCTACTGTTGATCCATGCCCGTAGATTCAGCTACGAGGTGGTGAAGCCAGCTGTAGAGGAGCCCGAGCCCCTCGGCGAGGCCGGTGGGAGCGGGGCTTTCGAGAACACCCTTGTAGTCTTCACCAGTGTGGAGAAGGGGGACGATGAATCAGTTGTACCCGGTGCGGTAAGCGAGATACTCAGCGTGTTCAACCAGGTTAAAGCATCCTCTATAGTTGTATACCCCTATGCACATCTCTCGCAGGATCTGGCACCGCCCTTTGAAGCCGTGAAGATACTTGGCCGCCTGTACGCAGCCTTGAAGGAGGCAGGGGTTGAAGCATACAAGGCGCCCTTTGGATGGTATAAGGCGTTCACCCTTGAATGCTACGGTCACCCGTTGAGCGAGCTGTCTAGGAGTGTCAGGAGGTCTGAGACCGGGGCTAGGAGAGTCGTGGAGAAGAAGTTCTACATTATGACCCCTGACGGCGTCCTCCACGATCCAGCAGGCTTCAACTATGCAGGGTACCCTGAGCTGAAGGCGCTTGTGGAGAAGGAGGTTTTCGGGAAGGAGTTCACCGGCGGCGAGAACAAGGTTAACGAGTACTGTAGGAAGTTCGGGTTTGAATGGGAGCCCATGAGCGACCACGGCCACATGAGGTACGGGCCCCACGCGGTTTCGATAATGGAGTCGGTGATGAGGTATTCATGGATGGTGGCGCAGAGCCTCGGCATACCTGTTTTCAAGGTCATGGGTAGCAACATGTTTAACCTCAAGGAGAAACCCGTGTACGAGCACGCAGTCCTCTTCGGCGACAGGCTCTACGAGGTTCAACTGGATGAAGACCGCTTCGTCCTCAGGTATGCGGCATGCCACCAGCAGTTCGCCATGCTGAGGGACTGGGTTATCAGCTACAAGGAGATGCCTTTCGGAGCATTCGAGGTGGCCGACAGCTATAGGCTTGAGCAGCGGGGTGAGCTAGCCCTCTGCTTCAGGTTGAGGAAGTTCTACATGCCGGATCTCCACATATTGACCAGGGACATTAATGAGGCGATAGAGGTCTCCATGAGGGTTCAGTCGAAGATACATGAGGAGGCTGGGAAGGTTGGGAGGAGCTATGTAGCCTTATACAATATAACCGACGAGTTCCTTGAAAAGTACAGGGATAAACTAGTCGAGTTCGTTAAAAGAGAGAAGTACCCGGTTCTACTAGCAGTGATACCCTCTGGAATATACTACTGGGTTCTAAACGTGGAGTACCATATAGTGGACAACCTGAACAGGCCGAGGGAGATAGCAACCTTCCAGATAGACGTGGGGAACGGTGCGAGATTCAACATAACATACGTGGATGAGAAAGGGGAGAAACACCACCCGGTTATAATACACACAGCCATACTTGGCGGCGTCGAGAGATACATATACATGGTTCTAGACACAGCGGCATTAATGGAGGCGAAGGGGCAGACCCCCTACATACCTACATGGATGAGCCCTGTTCAAGCCAGGGTAATACCTGTCTCCCGGGAGTTTAACGAGCACGCCTTCAAGGTAGCCGGGGAGCTGGCGTCAAGGGGCTTCAGGGTCGACGTGGATGACAGGGATGAAACCCTTGGGAAGAAGATAAGGGATGCTGGGAGAGAATGGGTGCCCTACATCATAGTTATCGGTGAGAGAGAGGTTGCAACCGGTACACTCAACGTCAGGGTTAGGAGGAGCAACGACCAGAAGGTTATGAGGCTCGAGGAGTTCATAGACCTCCTCAACAGGGAGGTTGAAGGATACCCGAGGGTTGAGATGACGCTGCCCATGAAGCTGAGCTCGAGGCCGCTTTTCTCATACAGGCAGTAGCACCTACTCCTCCACATACCCTATTATTTCATGGAAACTGTTTTTACCGCAGTTAGAGCAGTAATGGTACAGCTGCTTAAACTCCTTCTTCAAGGGGAAGCTGACGAGCAGCCTCCACTCCAAGCCGCACTCCCTGCATCTTAAAACCCAGTACCCCATTGAGACCACCAGTCGCCTTCAAACAGCAATGTTTTAAGGGATCGCCGACAACCCTATTAAATAGTGATGAGACCACGGGCTTGACCAAGGGGATGAGAAGACCTGTCTCAACTGACATATTCAACCACGGCTCGAAGCCTCCGGGTGCAGCCCGATGCCCAGGGCGCGCTTCATAGGGAGGCATATAATGCTGAAAGGATGGTACGCCGGGAAACTCCTATCCGGCGAGAAGAAGGCGACCATTAGGCTTGGAATAGTGAAGCCCAGGTACAAGGAAGTCATAGTGCACGCTGGCGGGAAACCCATAGCTAAGGCGAGGATTAGGAGGGTCTACTATAGGAGGATGAGGGATTTAACGGATGAGGAGGCCAGGCTCGAGGGCTTCAAGAACAGGGATGAACTCGTTGAAGAACTCCGCAGGCTCTACGGGGATATAAGTGGAGACCAGTACTTAACCGTGCTAGAGCTCGAGGTGGTTCAACGCCTAGACGAACTAGACCCCGGGCACCCGTATGCAGGCATGAGGCCAGCCGACATAGCTAGACTAGCCCTCAGATACCTGGCGGGCGCGCTGAGCAACGAGGAGCTGGAGGTGCTAAGAGACCTCACTAGGACTGACAGCATTAGGAGAACCGCTGTGAACCTCTACGGTAGCGTTGAGAAAAGAGGCATCGTGAGGAGGACGCTGAGAAAAGCCCTCAAGCTCCTGGCGGAATCAAAGCTCATATCCCTAGGCCACAGGCAGGAGGCGCCTGAGGAGCCCTCCGATAGCCAGCGATAACACCAAGGCACCGGGATCACGGCTGTGGAACCCGCCCTAAGGGAAGGCTAGTGTCCACCTCATGTAGACCGATACTTGGCCCTAGTAGAGTCGATCATCGCCGGCTTAATCAACTGGTGGTAGTCGTCAAGCCTGTAGTATTCCTTATAGATCAATTCGCCGCCCGATTTAACACTCCAGGTCAGCTTAGAGTCTATGCTACCACGGTACACCGTGAAAAAGCTGTCAATCGCAGGCTTCACATCCCTGTTCTGCTTGTATAGTTCACCTGGTTCAAGGAACTGGCACACTCTCCTAGAGTATACTTGAGGCTCCTCCATTAGGAGAAAGTGCATTTTCACATGCCTGTAGATAGCGGGTAAAGGCTTCGTTAAAAGCTCGTAAGCCCTGGCTGAAGGCACCCAGTCGTATAGGCATGCATACACGCCCTCAGAGGCGTTCCTCAAGTCCACCTGCCCCGGCCGGTCGCAGAGGATCACGCCGTCTAGATCGGCGTGTTTCTCCAGTAGTTCCAGGCTGCCCACGCCCAGCGTCACGGTGAAGCAGCGGCCGTCCCAGAAGCATACTTCAAACCTCTCGCCCAAAGCGTTCCACCCGGGTTGCTTCAAATGTGATTCAGCAACCTAAACTATATAAACAATCACAATCCCTAGGCCTCATCCCGTGTTTCACTCCACGGTTTCAAAGCCGTGGAAGAAGTGGAAGGGTCGACACGGCTTAAACGGTTGCTGACGGCTGAGAGGGGTGGGTTCGTCCGAAGACTGTTCACTAGGTGAAGGTTTTTAAGCTGGTTTGACTGCTGGAAGCACTGGAGGCGTGGCAGTGAATGGGGGTCTCTGCTGGATGCGTGTTCCCTCGCCTCGATGACGGCGGGGTGGCCATTAGAGGCGGGGGATTTACCTGGTTCCCTGTGGGGCGGGCCCAGTGGTGCCTGCTGATGCAGCCCCCAATGAGGTACTGATATTGGAGGGGAGGCCAACGCCCAAGACAACTACAAGTACCCGGAGCGTTCTAAGCGACTAGGATGATGGACATGGGCAACCACCCGGATCAGCTCCGTCAAGCTGTAAGGGAGAGTGTTTGGAGGAAGATTGAGGAGCTCGGCGTGGCGGATTTCCCGCTGCCTGCCCGAGGCAGGATCCCGAACTTCAAGGGGGCGGAGGAGGCTGCCAGGAGACTCATCTCACTGCCCGAGGCAGCGTCCGCTAGAGTGGTCTTCGTAAACCCTGATTCACCTCAGGCCCCGCTTAGGAGGATGCTCCTGGAGAAGGGTGTTCTCGTAGTGGTCTCAACACCTAGGATTTCATCCGGCTTCATACTGCTGGATCCACGCAGGATACCCAGGGGCCTCTACCACTGGGCCTCAACGATCAAGGGTATGGTGAAGCTGGGTGAGAAAGTACACCCATCTGCTCTGCCGAGGATAGACATGTTCATCGCTGGCTCAGTAGCCGTCAACAGGATGGGGGCAAGGCTGGGTAAGGGAGAGGGGTACAGTGAGCTCGAATACGGCATCCTCACCCACTACGAGAGGCTTAATGAAAAGACGCCGATAGCGACCACCGTCCACGACATCCAGGTCGTGGACGTCGACATCCCCTTGAAGCCCTGGGACTTCACCGTGGACATCGTGGCAACCCCAACCAGGGTGCTGAGGCGTGAGGGGCCGCTGAGAAGGCCCAGGGGCATAATGTGTGGGCTCCTCGACGCCGGGAAGCTGAGGGAGATAGGCCTACTGGCGGAGATATGTCGTGGAGACATGGCTTAAGGAGCGGGTTTCAGATCCCTGCACCCGCTGGGAACCCGCCTGGCAGCCCCGGGGTGTTTCCTAGTGGAAGCCTCATTATTCATGACTGGTATGTGTGAGGCGGAGGCCTCTGGATGCGGGTGAGCATAAAGAGATGGGGATGAGTATTCAGGGGCGAACGGTAAAATAGGCTAGTCTATCCAGTCGCCTGTTGATATTTTCTCGGGTATGTAGTGGTCGGCGAGGAATTTTAATCCCTTGCTGGCCATTGCCTCTATTTCAAGCTTGCTGAGGGTTTTGAAGAACACGCAGAGTTCTCTCACCCATTCAGGGGTTTGGAACCATGGGTACCCTGTTAATCCTTCTTTCTTCTTCAGCTTGTTCTTGTACTCGGCGTTGTCTAGGCATACGTCTGCCACGTTGTAGCCTATTAGCTCGACGGCTCTTTCAAGGTCGCGTTGCTTCGCCTTGATTATGTAGTTTCTTCTCTCGGCCTCGGTGAGGTAGGGTTTTTTCTTTGCAAGCTTCTCGAGTCCCCGTGCAATGGAGCCCAGCTCCTTCTTGGAGTCCTTGTCCTTCAGCATCTCTCTGAAGACGTCGTCGCCGAAGACATCCGTCATCATTACACCTATGAACTTCGCCCTGGGTGTTGCAAGCCTCTCGCTTTCATATGAGAGCGTGATACTACCTATCTTGAAGACGCTGTAAATATAGAACCCGTAGGGGTCGCTGTCGGTTAGAATGTACACTGGTAAATTATATTCATCGCTGAGCCTCCTCAGGAAGCGCCTGGTCGCCCTATCCGGTTGCCCGGCGCTCGTGATGAGTATGGCCTTATTCTTCTTCCAGAAGCCGTATCTGTGCAGCTGCTGGAATACGGCGTCCTTCTCGACCACGAGCACGTACTCGGCGTCTACATCCTTGAACTCTATTAGATCAGGGGTGGGCTCGATCGAGTAGGCTCCATGCCCCATGCGGCTTAGATCAATGGTGTCGTCCCCGCTTCTTATAACGAGGTTACCCACCACTTTACCCTTCTCCTTGCTCAGTATGAGGAGTTCCTCGCGCAGCACGTTCAGGAATACTTCTAGATCCCTTATCACGCTGTCAGACTCCTTCTGCTCATCCCACGTGTTCTCATGCACCTCCCTACCGCTGCTACTCCTATAGCTTATACTGTGCTTCCCCCTGTAGTAGAGGTCACGTATCGTTGGATACTCATTGTTCACCAGTGAGTCGTAGATTATCGAGGCCATTAGCACGGTCTGCATGAATTTCCTCGCCTCGTTGACGTCTGTGAAGCTCCGCTTCAGGGTTTCAGGCCCTAGTAGCAGGAGCTTGTTCTTGTAGTCGTAGATGGTGTTCGAGAGAGTCCTCTTAGGCATGACGAAGACGGGGCGCCCCTCCCTCTGTATCTCCTCGGCTACCCCGGAGAACATTTTCCTCATTAACTCGGCTGCCTTCCTCCTGGCCTCGAGGTCTACAGCGGACACCATTGCTCAGCCACCTACGCCCCTATTTTAACTGATTCAAGCACCCCCTGTATCTCGGTTACCGGTATGCCTGTGCGCTTGGAGACTATTGAGACCAGTCGCCGCAGTAACAGGGCCTCAGCCTCCTTGTCGCCGCCGGAGGTTATCAACGCCAGGCTCCTCGCTACTTCAGGAATGTATTTTGCCAGGTGTTCAGCCCTCTTCTTCAACTCCTCTTCTCTCGCCTTCTTCGACAAGTACTTCCTGAGCTCCCTTAACACATCCATAAGGGCGAGCTTGATTTCTCTCCGCACCTCTGGGACATCGGCTATGCTTTCTTTCCCAACGCCTTTAAACGGTATCTTAGTGCTGCAGACGTGTACGAGTATCGCGATGGGTGCTGGGAAGGTTATCATGTAGTTGTCCCAGCCTATGTCCTCCTTGACCACAAGTGTAGTAACATCGCTTCCCTCATCGTAGAGCAAGGGGATCTTGTTAGCATACCTGAGTATTATCGGTTTATCATTCTCGCTTAGAGGCGTCTTCCCCCCGTAGGCCACACCGGCCTCCACTACGAAGGGGTGTCCCTGGTAGGCCTGCGGCCGCCTCGAGACAGCGTAGGTGAACTCCGGCTGGAAGACGTGCTTCAAGCCGGCTTCAATTATCTCACTGCCCAGGGGGGAGATCGCCTTGGTTGAGGGTGCCCTTATATCCTTCATTGATCTAAGCGTGTTGACCAGTGAGAGGAGCTCGTTCTCCGTGAGGTCGACCGGTGGCTTAGCCGGGTCTACTCCAGCCTGCTGCAGTATGAGTCTCGCCGTTGCCTCACCTATGCTCTGGAAGCCCTTGATCAACAGCTCCTCCACGCTGCTATAGTTGTGCGAGGAGATTATCTGCTTCAACAACTCCAGGTCTACGCCGTGGGGATGCGGCTTCACCTCCACGGGTGGGGAGGGCAGCTTGTCAACCACCCTGGGGTAGTAGACGATTTCATCATCCGGTGTCAAGGCAACTATGTTAGCGTAGGGGGTTACAATAGCGGTTTTAAACAAGTATTCCTTTATCTTCTGCTTAGCCCTCCCCCAGTCGCCCTCTATGGTTATCGACACTATGGTTCCATGCCAATCCCTGTTCTTCCTCCAGGAGCTCCTCTCAATGATGACTGGTTCATTCTTGTTTACATCTATCCTCAGCTTGAAGTAGTAGATCCTCTTAAACCCTGATTTACTGGTGATTACTTCAACGGGTCTACCGGTGGTCATCTGCCCGTAGAGCACAGCCATCTTTACTCCGAGCCCGTACATTCCACGGGTCTGCCTGAGCACATACTTACTGCTGAAGAGGACTCTGCCAAAGGCGTCTGGAACCACGTCGGGAGGTATTCCTATCCCGTTGTCCTCAACGGTGATCCTGTAGAACTCCTGGATTTCGTCAACCCTTTTAATAGAGATCTTTACATCTGGAAGAATGCCGTGTGCATCCGTCGCGTCTAAAGCGTTCTCCACGAGTTCCCTTACGGTTTGATATATGGCTCTAGCCGGGCTCGAGAACCCGGCGATCTCCCTGTACTTGTAGAAGAACTCGGCTGGACTAATAGCCCTATACTTCTCGGCCGCCTCCCCCATGCCTGAAACACCTGAAACAGCTGGAAACCACTAGTTTTATGATTAATGAAACTACTTAAAAAGAAGGGGGTGAAACCTTTAGTAGACTGACCCCCCGTTCTGAAGAGTGCCCCCGTTTAGGGCGGAGGAAAGGTCAGACCTAGGGGGAACGGTTGAAGCGACCTTGCGGGGTCATCCTTTAACAACGCCTATGGGCCGCATTCTGACAACGGGTCTAGCTATCCCTACTTTATGTGCGACCATTACTACTCTGTCGACATCCTTGTATGCTCCCGGGGCCTCCTCGCTTATAACCCTCCTTGTCGCAGCCTTTAAGACCACGCCTTTCCTGCCTAGCTCGTCGACTACTTTCTCAGGGCTGTAAGACCTGATGGCGTCTCCACGGCTGAGCCACCTGCCGGCGCCGTGGGGTGCGCTGAACCATGTTCTAGCCCCGTTGGCTGTGCCGAGCAGTATGTAGCTGGCTGTACCCATGCTTCCCGGTATGAGGACTGGTTGCCCTATGGACTGGTAGTCGCCCGGTATATCTGGGTGTCCTGGTGGGAAGGCTCTTGTAGCTCCTTTCCTGTGGACGACCACCCGGTGTTTTTCACCGTTCACCGTGTGCTCCTCTATTTTCGCAATGTTGTGTGCTATATCATATATTATTTCTATGCCTAGCTCCTCGGGATCCCTCTTGAACACCTGCTTGAAGCTCTCCCTCGTCCAGTGCGTTATTATCTGCCTGTTAGCCCAGGCGAAGTTGGCTGCCGCCGACATCGCCTTGAAGTAGTCTTGTGCCTCAGGCGACTGGAAGGGCAGTGCAGCCAGCTCCCTGTCGGGTACCTGTATACCGTATTTCCTCATTGCTCTCTCCATCACCATTAGGTAGTCGCTTGCAACCTGGTGTCCCAGCCCCCTGCTACCAGTGTGTATCATTAATGTCACCTGTCCGATCCTCGTTATACCCATTGTTTTCGCTGCCTCTGGATCATATATTTCATCGACGACCTGTATCTCGAGGAAGTGGTTCCCAGCCCCAAGTGTGCCGAGCTGCTCGTGCCCCCTCTGCTTAGCCACCTTGCTCACCTTGCCTGCGTCAGCGGTCTTCATCCTCCCTCGTTCCTCTATATGCTCAATATCCCTCTTCCACCCGAAGCCGGCTTCCACAGCCCATTCAACACCCCTGTTCAACACCTCGTCAAGCTCGTTGAACCCGAGCCTTAGGTGGCCCGTGGAGCCCACGCCGCTTGGAACATTCCTGAACAAGGCGTCGACAAGCTCCTTGAGCCTCGGTTTAACGTCGTCGACGTCTAGCTCCGTTCTCAACACTCTCACACCGCAGTTGATATCGTAGCCTACGCCGCCGGGGCTTATCACGCCCTCCTCAACGTCGAACCCAGCTACCCCACCTATTGGGAAGCCGTATCCCTGGTGTCCATCAGGCATGACATACGAGTACAGTTTTATCCCCGGCAGGCATGCCACGTTAGCCGCCTGCTCGAGGGTTAGGTCGCCCTCCATCTTCTCAAGGAGGTATTCGTCAGCGAAGACCACGGCATCGGTCTTCATGCAGGGCTTGTAGCTCCTCGGTATCCTCCACTCGTAATCGCTTATCTTCTCAAGGCTTGGCCTAGCCATAGAAATGCACCTTCAACGTATCTAACCCTATTGTTAGTGGATATGGGTTAATAAACACGGGTCGACGGCGACTGCGCCCCCGGGTTAACCCCGCCCCCCATGCTTCTCAAGGAGCTTGATTAAGGCATCCGTGTCACCGGCTTCAATGGTTGACTGCATCCCTGTATGCATGTCTTTAACCGTGACAACCCCTGATTCAAGCTCTCTCCTACCTAGTATTACAACGGCGTCGGCGCCCTGCTTGTTGGCGAAGCCGAGGGCCTTGGACACGGTGCGCGCCCTGTAAGGGATAACGGCTAGGCCTCCACTGGTAATTCTCTTCACGAGCTCGTAGCCTGCTTTAAGCGGGACCCCTTCCAGGATGGAGACCACTATGAGGCTCCTCCTCGGGACAGCCTTCTCCGGGCTGAGCAGGAGTGCTATCCTGTCGAGGCCTAGTGCTAGGCCGGTTGAATACTCGTATTCCCCGCCGTAAACCCTTGTCAACCCATCGTACCTGCCTCCACCCCCTATGCTCACGGTGAGGCCTTCACTAGTCTTGTACTCGAAGATCAACCCTGAATAATATGCGAGCCCCCTCACCAGCCTTGGCTCGTAGACGGCGTGGAACCCCATCTGGTTCAGGAGGTCGATGAACTCCCGTGTCCTCGCTAACTCAGCCTCTAGGGTGGTCTGCTCCCCCTCCCCCAGGAGCCTGAACTCTCTCAGTATACCGGGGGCTTCGTCCAGCCCGCTGTTAAGGAGCTTGTTAAACAACTCTACGTGACCCCCGGTGACGACGCCGCCTAGTACCTTGAGTGCATCGCCGACCCTGTCCTTGTCTATTAAGTGGAGGATGAGGTCCTGTGTCTCCCCGGGTACACCCATCTTATCCATGAGGACCCTGTATGTTGAGACATTGCCTACCACATAGTAGTGTTTAACGCCGACGGCCTCGAGGAAGCTGCTGGCGGCGAAAGCCACGGATGCATCGGCATTTATATCGGGGTCCCCTATGACCTCTAGCCCGCCCTGCCAGAACTCCCTGTACCTTGCTTTCTGTGGCTCCTCGTACCTGAAGCACTGTGCGACATAGTATAGTCTAACCGGTTTAGGCAGAGCCCGCATCTCCTTCAAGTATGCTCTGACAACGCTTGCCGTCACCTCGGGTCTTAAAGCCAGGGTTCTACCGGCTTTATCCTGGAACACGTACATTGATCTCTTTATCTCCTCACCGCTCTTCATCTCGAAGAGCTTGAAGTATTCAACGGTTGGCGTTATAATGGGCTTGAAGCCGTGTCTCCTCGCCGTCTCCCTGAAGACGTCGGCAAGGTACTCGTGTAGCTCGGCTTCCACGCCAACTATGTCCCTCATACCTCTCGGCGGGTTGAGTATGTCTTCCTCGCTCACAGATGCCTCACCCCAGTGCCACCTCGCCTGCCTCGTAATACGTTATATCGCCCTGCAGGCTCACTATGGCTAGAACTAGTTGCAGGCTATTATCCCTCGCGTTCTCAGCTTCCTTCACGATGCTATCTATGCTGATGAGCTTCTTCTCCTCTAGGACGTAGACTAGTCTGAGACCGCCTGACTTGTCTTTAACGAGGAACCTGCCTTGATCCACCACCCTAACCCTCCTACCCCTATCCCTTAGATCCTTGTAGACCAGTAGCTGTGGCCAGAAGAAGTCCTTGAAGCACCCGTATGCCTCCCGCATAAGCTCCTCCAGGCTTGAGAGGACGACTCCGGTTGCCGTCTCCACGACGGCTTTTTTCTCGAGGATCAAGTATGCTACTTCGACTAGGTCTAATACGAGGTCTCCACGGCTCCTCCTCCCAAACCACTTCTCCTCGAGGATGCCCACGGCTCTCGGATCACTCGTGGAAGCCCTGCAGGTCGATGGATCGAAGAGTATTCTTAAACCGCTCTCCCCGTTCAACCCGGTCACCGGTCACCCGGTAGCGTTAATATCGGGTTAACGGCTTATAATTAGGGTTGATGCCGTGAGCTAACCATGGGTGGTGTAGTGTTGAAGAGGGATCTACGGTACCCGCTCAAGATCAGGGCTGTATGGTTCGACGAGGACTCCAAGAAGGTGTGCTGGATAAACACTCTTAAACTCCCCTTCCAGGAGGAGGTTTACTGCAGCGATGACCCGGGGAGAGTCGCCAAGGCTATAGTCGACATGGAGATACGTGGGGCCCCAGCCATAGGGGTTGCGGCTGCACTAGCGGTTGGAGCCTACTCCACCAGGATCAGTGGTCTCCCCCTAGGGGACTTCAAGGAGAGGGTTGAGGAGGCCATAGACACCTTGTGGAGGACGCGCCCCACAGCATACAACTTGTTCTACGCCTTGAAGAGGTTGAGAAGGGTGCTTGAGGAGGGTGTGGCAGGCGGAGTGGAGCCCCCGGTTCTCTCCAGGAGGATCCTTGAGGAGGCGCTCGAGGTGATGTGGGAGGACGTGGAGTCCAATATAATGATAGGTGAACACGGCGCGGAGCTGATACCCGACGGGGCCACGATACTGACGCACTGTAACGCAGGGGCCCTAGCTACCTCTGCATTCGGGACTGCTGAGGCAGTGATGAGGGTTGCATGGTATAAGGGTAAGAGGATAAGGGTGATAGCCACTGAGACCCGTCCAATGCTTCAGGGCGCTAGGCTAACAGTGTGGGAGCTGGTTAAGGAGGGCATCCCGGTAACATTGATCACGGATAACATGGCTGGATACGTTATCAGGAAGGGCTTGGTCAACGCTGTGATCGTGGGTGCGGACAGGGTGACCAGGGAAGGGTATGTTGTGAACAAGATAGGCACGTACATGATAGCTCTGGCCGCTAAGAGGCACGGTGTCCCCTTCTATGTTGCAGCCCCTACGAGCACCATAGACCTCTCGAGCACAGTCAACGATGTAGTGATAGAGGAGAGGAACCCCTGGGAAGTGAAGCACGTGCTAGGCAGGCCTATAACGCTCGAGGAAGCCGATGCTTTAAACTACGCGTTCGACATCACCGACCCAGATCTCGTTACAGCCATAATAACGGAGAAGGGCGTAGTATACCCGCCGTTCAGGGAGAGCCTTGAAAGAATTATGGGAGGCCGGTGAAGAAGATCGCTGAATCCACATGTGCATCAATAGTTAAATACCCTTTCCTCAAACTATTTTCATCAACAGGGGCCCGTCGTCTAGCCTGGACTAGGATGCGGGGTTCGGGACCTCGAGCCGCTGAAGAGGCGGAACTCCCCGTGACCCGGGGTTCAAATCCCCGCGGGCCCACTACACTGAGTGAAACTGGTTCAACCCGGATCCCAGGCAACCGGAGTAGGTGGATAATGGATCTACGTGAAACCCGTTCAAGGCTTTCAACAGACTCCTCAGCCCTCACTCTTGAGGGGAGGAATGCTAGGGAAGTGCTCTCCCTCGTCTACTCATACAGGTTCGTCAGGCTCGTGGTGAATGGTGGAGAAATATGGGTGTACACGGGTCCCGAGAGGGACTATGTGGCTATACCTGGCACCTACTGTAGCTGCATGGATTTCGCTATCAGGGTTGTGTCGCGTGGTGAAACCCCGTATTGCAAGCACCTCCTGGGGCTCGAGGTCGCCCGTAGGCTCGGCAAGTACAGGGAGGTTAGATTGGGATCCGAGGAGGCTGTCGCCGTGGTCAGGGAGGCTCTTTTCAAGGGGTTTTCGAAAACCCTTCACAGGATGCTATATAAATACTGAGAGCTTATTGGTTAGATTAATCGGTGAGCAGTATGGCTAGGAGAAGGAAGAAGAGGAAGATTATTAAGAAGGCCGTCAAGATTCCAACGCTGTTCCAGTGCCCTAACTGCGGCTCCAACACGCTGTCAGTAGTGTTCGCTAAGGGGGAGTCCGGTAGGAAAGCCATAGTCTCGTGCAGCAGGTGCGGGCTCTACTACGAGTACGGTAATGTACCCTCAATATATCAGGCTGTCGACGTATACAATAAGTTCATAGACTTATTCGAGGAGGGCAAGGTGAAAGTGGAGTTCAAGGAGGCGGCGGGGCTAGAGGAGCTGGCCGAGGAGGTATCGGAGGAGCTGGAGGGTATGGAGGAGGCCGGTGAAGAGTGAATGAAGAACCGTGTATACAGGTACATAGTTGACAAGCTTTCACAAGGGGAGAAACTACACTTCACACTGGTCGACCCGGATAAAGCGGGCAACCTAGATAAGCTTGAGGAGCTCGCGGATCTAGCGGCGAGCGCCGGGTCCGATCTCTTCCTTATAGGTGGGAGCACTAGTGTAACCCCTGAGGAAGCCGGGATTGTTGCTGATACATTGAAGAAAACAGGCCTACCAGTAGTGATATTCCCCGGTAACATAAACTGCCTGACCCCTCGGGCGGATGCAGTCTTATTCATGGTGTTGATGAATACTCTTGAACCATACTACTTGATGCAGGTGCAGGTGTTGGCTGCACCATTGATAAGGAAGTATGGTCTTGAAACCATTCCAACAGGATACATAGTGTTCAACATGGATACAGCTGTGGGGCACGTGGGGAGAGTATACCCTATACCCTACTCGAAGCCAGAGCTAGCCCTAGCCTACGGGCTTGCAGCCGAGATGATGGGGTTTAAACTACTATACCTGGAGGCTGGGAGCGGGGCGCCGAGCCCTATTCCACCGGTGTTTCCACAGGTGATTAAGAGGAATACGGGGCTCATAACAATGGTCGGCGGCGGTATCAGGTCGCCTGAAGCAGTGGTGGAGTTGTTGAAGGCCGGGGCAGACATAATAGTTACAGGCACAGTCATGGAGAGGGACCCCGTGAAAGGGGTTGAGGTAGTAAAGGCCGTTAAAAGCTACCGTGGCCGGGATACTTCTTCTTGAACGCCTCCTCTAAATCCACGTTGACAAGGTTAGCTATGCTGAGCAACCATGCGAATACATCGGCTAACTCCTCTTCAAGCATTCCTCGATCCATGTGGAGCAATGCCTCGGCGAGCTCTCCAACCTCCTCGGCGAACCATGTGAACGTTGCGAACACGCCTCTAGCACTATCCCTCTCATAGTAGAGCCGCTTGATATGCTCCTGGGCCTCCCTGATATCCATTGGCAGCCACCTTTAAACACGTAAACATATAAAAGGCTAGGAGTATTAATCTACCTCGTGCAGGTGGTTCCATGAGTAAGAAGGGGAGGCGTAGAAGGGACACCCCTGGCATGTTCTCGGCGGCCGGGTTGGTCAGGTATTATGAGGAGAGCGATGTAGGCGTGAAGCTGAAGCCCCATGTACTGGTGGCGTTAATGGTTGCATTCACGGTGGCCGTGATAGTTTTATCCAAGGTTGCGCCGCCTTGATGAGGCCTCGGGAAAAATCACATGTGTCTCTTAACCCACTCCCAGTTCATCTCAACATGCCTCAATATCTCCTCCACCTGCTCCCTACTGATGTTCTTGAACCTGCCCTGCAGCTTCAAGTATTCCTCCACAGGCTTCCGTTTCCCTGGGTCAATGTATGCCCTGCTCGGGCTGGACAGCGTTAACTTACCGTCATGGTACTCGTAGAGTATCCATAGCCCTGTTTCAACGGCGAGCCTGGCGATTCTCACCGTGTACTTTGGATCGAATCTCCAGCCTATCGGGCATGGTGCGTGGAGATGTATGAATCTGAAGCCCTTGATCCCCCTGGCCTTCTGCAGCTTATTGTAGAAGTCATGGGGGTATGCTACGCTGGCGGTGGCCACGTAGGGTACTCCATGCGCTATCATTATCTTCGCTACATCCTTCTTAGCCTCAGTCTTCCCCTTGATGGGCGTCGTAGTCGTCCACGCGCCTAGGGGTGTTGAAGAGCTTCTCTGTATACCCGTGTTCATGTAGGCTTCGTTATCATACATTATGTATATTATGTTATTGTTCCTCTCCGCTGCACCGCTGAGGCTGGCCATACCTATGTCAGCTGTCCCGCCGTCACCGGCCCACGCGATCACCTGGACGTCGCGTATGCCGCGGCGTTCAAGGGCCTCAGCCACCCCGGAGGCCACGGCTGCGGCTGATGCGAAGGGGACGTGCACTATGCTCGTCTTCAAGGAGTGGAACGGGTATGTTCCAACTACGACGGAGGAGCAGCATGCCGGTATAATCAGTATCATCTTGTCGCCGAACACTGCTGAGAGAACCTTCCACGCCATGGGTATCGGGCAACCGGGGCACGCAGCGTCCCCTGGGAGAACCACGTCCCTCATCCTGTAGGGTATGGGTGGCTTAGGTCTGCTGGCCGACATCCTCCTTCACCTCCTCACCCTGACCCATCTGAATCCCGGGGGTTGCCCCCCGTTCTCGACGACCTCTATGAATTCCCGTGTAAGCTTGTAGAAGTCGTCGACCGTGATGTTTACGCCGGCTATCCCGGCCACTATGTTGGAGACGTATGGTAGGGTACGTGTGTATGTTGCCAGTCCGCCAACGAGATCCGTGTAGATGGGGCCGTAGGAGCCGAAGCTTATGGATCTATCGTACACTAGTATCCCCTTCACGCCTCTAGCAACCTCCCATATATCCTCCACGGGGAAGGGCCGGTAGTATCTTATCCTGACTGCGCCAACAGGGTATCCCTCGCTCCTCAGCTTCTCTACTGCCTCTATCAGGTCACCGCTCCACGCCCCCATTGAGACAGCCACGTACTTGGCGTCGCTGCATCCAACGCACTCTACTAGGCCGCTGTACCTGCGCCCGAAGAGCTTGTTGTACTCCTCGTTCACCTCCCTGATAACCTTCTTCGCCTCGTTCATGGCTTCCTGTATACCGTAGAACATGTCCTCGGTGTCCTCGGGCATTGTGAGGCCTCCAAGTGCTATGGGGCTGTCTCCATCTATCACGTAGCCCTGTGTACGGGGGCCAAGCCATTCTCTGACAGCATGCTCCTCGGGTATGTCGACGGGCATCGTGGTGTGGCCCAGTATGAATCCCTCGATACCTACCATTACAGGCAGGTATACTGAGGGGTCTTCACTGATCTTGAATGCCTGGATTGTGAGGTCTAATGCCTCCTGGTTATCCATAGCGTAGCTCATCACCCACCCGGCGTCCCGTTGATCCATGAAGTCGCTGTGGTCCGGCCATATGTTCCACGGGGCGTTAATGGTCCTGGATACTATTGCCATAACCATCGGGGTCCTTGTTCTAGACGCCCAGTGCACTATTTCATGCATGTATAGTAGTCCCTGGCTACTCGTCGCTGTGAAGACCCGTGCACCCGCTATCGCGGCACCGAAGCATGCTGCTAGGGCGGAGTGCTCTGATTCAACCCTTATCATCGTGGCGTCGAGTTCACCGCTCTCAATCATCTCTGAGAGTTTTTCAACTATGCTTGTCTGGGGTGTTATAGGGTAGGCGGCTATCACATCCGGCTTAGCCAGCTTCACAGCGTAGGATATAGCGTAGTTGCCTGTGAGAGCTTTCCTAACCCCCATTCACCTCACCTCTTCAACGAGGCTTATCGCATTCACGGGGCACACGTCCGCGCACACCCCGCAGCCCTTACAGTACTCGTAGTCTATTACCGCACCTGTCTCGGGCTCCACCCTTATCACGTTGACAGGGCAGTATATCTCGCATTGATAGCACCTGGTGCATCTCCCTTGATCCACAACCGGCTTCTCGGTTCTCCAGGAGCCTGTTTTACCTGCTACTCCTTCACCCGGCCTCGTTAACGGTAGCACGCCTACCTTAGGCTGGATCACGCGTACACCCATATCGTTACACCTCGAGAACCAGCTTTGTCTCCCCGTAAGCACGTTCAGCAGCCAGCTTGTTTAATTCGCCTGCTTTCCCCCCGAAGTAATCCCCGATGGCCTTCTCAACGCTTTCAACACCTATGAGCCCGGTTGCCTTGGCAAGGGCCCCCAGCATGCTTGTGTTCACAACGGGCCATCCAGCTATAACCAGCCCCAGCTCCCTCGCTATCCTTGTGGCATCTACCCTGTAGATCCTTGCCCTGCCACGGTGGTTCAGGCTACCGGGAGGTATGTGGTCTTTCTCAGTGTTAACCACTACTACACCATTCTCCCTGAGCACTCCTCTCTTAACCACGCCTAGATCCAGTAGTCCTGGGTCTAGCACAACTATGATGTCGGCCTCGCTGAACATGCCGTGCCTCAGGATGGGTTTATCGCTGATCCGTGCGAACGCTGTCACAGGGGCTCCCCTCCTCTCCGCGCCGAAGAAGGGGAAGCCTTGACCATGCTTTCCCTCCATCATTGCAGCCTCCACGAGTATGTTGGCGGCTGTTACAGCGCCCTGCCCGCCTCTCCCGAAGAACAGTATTTCATATAGCATTCCACATACACCTATATACCAGTTCATACGATACATATCTGGAGGCTAATAAACACGCTTACAACTGGAAGCCTCGCCCTTTAGGGCGGGGAGGAGGTTAGACGGGGGAGTCAGGTATTTAACTCCTGTAGCGGCATAAACTACAATTGGTTAAGGTGGGTGGGTTGCCGAAGTTTAGAGTAGTCTACCCTAATGCATCCAAGATGAAGTACATTACTCAGGCCATAGCAAAGGTAACGGATGAAGCCCCTATCTATGTGACCCCTGAAGCCGTTGAGGTCAAGGTTCTAAGCCCCGATAAATCGATGCTCACAATAGTGCGTATACCTGCGACGGCTTTCGAGGAGTTCGAGGCGGAGGGAGAGGAGTCATTCATGGTTGCATCAACGGATTTAAACAGGGTGATGAGGAGGGGAGGCAGGAACGACGTGTTAGAGATGAAGCTTGACAGGGAGCACGGCGTGCTCGAAGCTGTTTTCAGGGATAGGAAGACAGGGGTTGAGAGAGTATTCCAGGTCGAGGTGCTTCCGAAGACACCTGAGCCTGTGCCAGAGTTAAACCTGGAGCTCGGCGTGGTCGTCAAAATGCTGTCAGAGGACTACAGGGGGATAGTGGGGGATGCGAAATCCATTGGGGAGGAGGTTGTGCTGAGTTTTGAGGACGGTAAGCTAACAGTGTACTCGTCTGAGCAGCAGAAGGAGTATGTAGGCGTGTTCAGCGAGGGCTCTCCTCTCCTATACGTGTATGCAACGGTTGACAAGGCCCGTGCCTCCTATAGCGTGGACCTCCTCTCTGCAACGGTTAAACCCGTGTCTGCTTCGAAGCAGGTTACTGTTTCATTCGACACTGATAAGCCGGCTAAGATAGAGTACGAGTTAATCGGCGGGGGCCAACTAATATACTGGGTTGTACCTAGGGTCGGCTAGGCCTCCTACCAGGCACCCCCTGTTTCTCCTCAAGCCTCTCGAGCAACTCTACAAGCAGCTTCCTGCGTTCATCAGGGCTCACGACCCCTCTCTCCACGAGGCCCTCGAACCGCCAAGCCGGCTTCGGGCAGACGCCTCTCTTCGGGCAGAGCAGGCAGCATTTTGCGTCAACCATGAGATCCGGGAACAACGTGCACTGCTTCACCGGGCTATGGTAGCCGCATACACTGCATCTCTCCCAGTAAATGGTCAATCCACGCACCCCTATTCAAGCCTGATCACGTGGAAAGATATTAAACATTAGGATGAGATGATATCTCACGAAGGGTTAATGCTCACGGCATCTATACGGGGATCTGGATGGTGCGCATCCTGATAGATTTAGCCAGGAGCCCCAGGCTCACGTTGAGCAGGGGGGACGCGTTAAGGTTGCTTAGCGAGCTCGCATCAACCAGAGCTACAAGGGACCTGGAGGAGGCTATCAGAATAGTGAGAAGCTTCGACGAGTACCTCAGGTATTCAAGGAGGAGGTTCGAGGAATACATTAATGTACCCAAGGATCCAGGCGACGCCCTGAGGGGGATGGTCGTAGTCCACAGGCTTAGATTGTTCACCGAGGGGGATAGGGGGATGGTGGAGATAGTGTTCGATAGAAGGGTGAGAGTAGACGACCTGGTTTCAGCACTTAAAAGAATAGGGTTCGACGAGGTGCATGTGGAGGAGCAGGGGTTCTAGCCGCTCTTCGCTTTCCCGGTTTTCCTCCTGCTTCTCCCACTCTTCTTACTCTTCTTCCTGCTCTTCCCCTTCTTCCTCCTGTTCCCCTTCTTCCCCCGTGCCCTCCCCTCGACGGGCTTCTTGACAGCGGCCTCACCTGTCCCCCTGGCTACAGGTGTCACCGCCTTGCTTAACTCATCTATGCTTGCCTCCCCCTGGAGTACTCTGCGCCAGAGCTTGGTTACATCTATTAGGAGCTTCAACTGCTCTATCCGTATCTCCTTACCCTCCTCCTCGTATTCTTCCTCTTCCTCCAGCACTTCTTCCCCCGTGAATTCCTCTTCATCGCTGAGGAGCATGATCTACACCTCTCCCAAACTATGGGGTTGAGATATTTTAAACATGCCAAGGCAAGGGTTCCGGGCTGCAGGATGAGAAAGATTAATTCGGGTGAAAGAAGCATAGAGTAAAACCCGTATATGGTTTGGATTACTCAGGGAGGGCGACGTGTAGGCGGGCTTGATTCCCGAGGCGGGTAGAGGCAGATATGAGCAGTATTGTTGAATGCATTAGGGAACTAGGATACGGGGACTTCACAGCTCTGCAGAAAGAGGTGTTCAGGAAGGTTGCATACGAGAATAAGTCGGTCCTGGTGACGGCTCCCACCGGTAGCGGTAAAACCGAGGCCGCAGTGTTCCCAGTATTCTACAGGATTATAGTGGATGGATTGAAGCCTATTTCAGCCATATACATCACCCCGCTGAGAGCGTTGAACAGGGATATAGAGTCGAGGATCAAGAGGATAGCGTCATGCTTCGGGCTGAGAGTCGCCGTGAGGCATGGAGACACGCCTGATGCTGCACGCAGGGAGCTAGCGGTGCATCCCCCGGACGTGCTTATCACTACGCCTGAATCCTTCATGTATATACTGGTAAACGAGAAACTGCTTCCCTCAGTGCTCAATGCAAGATACTTGATTATAGATGAGTTCCATGAAATGGTTGAGAGTAAACGGGGGCTCCTATTATTCACGGTGCTACACTTACTGGAGAAGTACCATGGCTTCAAACCATTGAAGATAGCTCTCTCAGCAACAGTCTCCGACCCCCATGGGCTCGCCGGGCTACTGGAGAGTAGTGGAGGCGTTGAAGTAGTGAGGGGTGAGCAGGTTAAGAGAATGGAGGTTAAGGTAGTGGTGCCCGGTGGCAACGTCTCCGACACCCTGCTGGGTGATGAACGTCTCGAGTCAAGGCTGCTTTACATCCTGAGGGCTGGCGAGGCCTACAGGGCGGTGCTCGTCTTCACGAATACAAGGTCTCTCGCCGAGATCCTTGGCTCACTTTTAAAGACCCTTGCCGGGAAGCAGGGGAGGAGCGTGGTTATCGCAGTACACCATGGGAGCCTCTCCCGTAGCCACAGGGAGGAGGTGGAGGCAGGGTTCAAGAAGGGTAATGTAAACATATTGGTGGCTACATCGAGCATGGAGCTCGGCATAGACATAGGGCACGTTGACTTCGTGGTTCAATATCTTTCACCTAGACGGGTCTCACGCCTCATACAGCGCGTGGGGAGAAGCGGCCACAGGCTTGAAGGAGTTAGTCGTGGAGCAGTGTTGAGCACCGGTAACCTGCTGCACGTCCTGGAGTCACTGGTCCTGGTTGATGAAGCGTTGAAGGGCAGGGTTGAAAGGGAGGATGTGATCCCGAAACCCTTAGACGTGCTTGCCTACGCTGTCGCGCTCACAACCCTCCTGAACCCATCGGGGGTGGATAAGGCAGGCCTCTTCAATAAGCTGAGGGAGCACCCCCTTTACAGGAACCTGGAGACCGGTGAGTACGAGAAGCTCGTAGAGTACATGTCTTACACACGCGTCATCAGGGAGGAGAACGGCTTCCTGAAGCCCACCAGGAAAACCAGGCTCTACATCTATAAGACATCGATGATTCCATCCACAAGGGACATAGTGGTTACAGAGGTCTCCTCGGGCAGGAAGATAGGGTCCCTTAACGAGGAGTACGTGGTGCTGGAGCTCAGGCCCGGTGACATCATAGTCCTAGCCGGGGACACGTGGAGAATAATATCCTTCGATGAAGACGAAGGCAGGCTCTACGTTGAGAAAGCGGTAGTAGACAGTAGTGAAGCCATTATACCGCACTGGGAGGGAGAGAACATACCGGTGGAGGCCACTGTGGCACTAAGGGTTGGGGAGACAATAGACTATGTTAAGAGAACCGGGGGGCTCCCACCAGGCTTAGCAAGGCTGCTAGAGGCCCAGGCCGGGTTGCAATGGGATTCACTCAGGGAGCTCAGCGGGGGGAGTGAAGTACACGTTGACTACGTGGAGGACGTGAGAACAGTGTTCATAAACGTCAACTGGGGTAGTAAGGTGAACAGCCTGCTTAGAGACGTGTTGGAGCATGTGCTTAAACGGGAGTTCCCCCTGGTCGACTTCGAAGCCTACTCCTCCCCGTACGTGGTCATCGTGAGGGTTAAGGGATATGTCTACCCAGCGGAGCTCTTAAGGGCTGTGAAGACATGCCTAGTGGAGCTATACAAGTATATAGGTGATGAAGCCTTCCTCAGGGATGTTGTTAGGGGTAGCCGGGCATTCTACTGGAGGATCTACCAGGTGGCTCAGAGGTTCGGCGCCATATCCCCTGGTGAGACCAAGGTGACGAAACCAATGTTGGAGGCACTGGCGGACACGGTGATAGGTGATGAAGCCTTCAAGGAGGTAACCGTTAAAGACTACGACTTGGAGTCAGCGCTCCGCCTAGCCTCACTGCTTGCAAGGGGTGAGATAGCTGTCCACGTGAGAACCTATAAAGGGTTAGCGGGAAACCACATGGAGCTACTTGGATACGTTGAGCTACCTGTTAAACGCGACATGTTAACAGTCGACTTATCCCAGTACATGGAGAGACTGCTTGAAAGAGAGTTAACACTCATATGCATTAACTGCGGCTACATGAAGCACGGCAAGGTGAGGGAGCTCATCGAGCTAGGTAAATACTCGTGTCCCCGTTGCGGCCTGGCGTCACTCAGCATTGTGAAGGGGGATGCATTAGAGGAGAAGGGCATCGTGGATAAATTGAGGAGCGGCGGTGTATTGAAAGGCGTGGAGCGACATGTAAAGGAGGATCTTGCTAAGAGAGCAGTACTACTCTACAGGTTCGGGGATCAAGCCCTCCTAGCCTTCGCTGGTAGAGGGGTGGGCACGAGTGAGGCCATCAGGATACTTAACAACGCGTCAAGAGGAGGGAACCTGATCGCCGAGATATATGAGAGGGAGAAAGCCTTCCTGAGGGTAAAGAAGTATATTGATAAACGCGGATAGCCCACACCACTCTAGGCGACTCCTCGAAGACACGTCTGCCCACGGCCACGGGTTTCAACCCTAAATGTCCACGGGGCATCAGAGGCGCGTCTCACACTACTGGTAACACCGTGTTTTCCCACCTGGGTTAAAGACTGTTCACTGAGTGAAGGTTTTAAGCTGGTTTAGCTGCTGGAAGACGCCGGGAGCGCGGCGGTGAATGGGAGGGGCTCTCCCGCATCGTTCCCCGTGGGGCGGGCCCAGTGGTGTCCGTCGACGCAGCCCCCGGTGAAGTACTGAGAATAGATGAGGTATCGGAAGGGGAAAGCCCGTGCTAATGGGCACGGGCAACCACGCATGAGGATGGTTGCTCAATAAGGGTTGCCTCTTAGTGCTCTGAGCTGGTTCCCCGTGGCGGGTGTGGAGGCTTATGGGTGTCTCCTTCCCCGGGTGTTGCAGTGGTTCCGCTATGCGTGGTGATTCTCCTCCTTGTTTTCCGTTTAAACGCCTTGGGGCTGCCTACTATGAGCGGTATGAGGGTTTTCTCAACGAGCTGGTCGCTTATGGGGCATGCTTCTAGGTAGAATCTCCTGGCTTCCCCGTCGAGGTGTTTCAGGGGGATGGGGCCGTTGGCTGTGAGCATCGCGCTACCTGGGGGCGTCCAGAGTATGCAGCTACCGCACTTGACGCACCCGTATGACCTGTAGGTTACCTTGAGGAGGTCTACTAGGTCCTCTAGGTTTTCACTGCTTGTAAACGGCTTGACGGTTAGGGTGTTACCCGAGATCTTTATGGTGGTGTTCTCCGAGGAGACGGTGAGCCCGCTGCCTTCATCTGTGACACTGTATCCGAGTCCCCTCATGTTCTCCTCGACTACTTTCTTCACAGTGGGGGTCAGGATCTCCCTGTTGAATGAGACCCTTAGTTCGCCGCCAGCCTCCACTACTTCAAGCGGGGCTAGGTTCACGCTGCTCCCGAGGAGTCTATGCTTGTACTCGCTTCTCCAATCCACAACGTAGTTTTCAACATGCTTGGCTATCCTTCTCTTCGCTGACGCCGGTGTAAGCCACCTCCATAACCCCAGTTTCACCCATTCACCTGGCTGATTCAGCTTCCTCCGCCACTCCTCCAGTACGCTGGCCCACCTGCCCCATAGCTCCGGGTACTCTGCCTCCACGTCTTTGAACTCTGCTAGGGCGCTTGAGGGGCATAGGAAGCATCCGAGCCTGTCGAAGCCTTTCTCATATAACTTATTATATGGTAGATTATGCCTGAATATGTAGAGCCAGCACTCGAGCTGACTCCAATCCTGGATGGGTGATGTCGATAGAAGGTGCGGTATCCACTTATTTCTCCATGTCTTCGGGCTCTTAGCCCTGTCCAGGGACTCGAATGCTCTCTGCCCCACGATGTTTAAGGCTCCATTAGGCCATAGAGCCCTGGTGAGCCTGGCTATCGGGACCAGCTTGGCGACCTTGCAGCACCACCTGTAGTCTTTCCCCGGGGGCCCGAAGACATTGACCGCCCTCCAGAAGATGTCTCCGGCTGATGCAACGTGTAGTTTCACCCCGTATCTCTCGGATACCTCGTGGACGTTTCTAATGGTTTCAGGTAGCTCGAGGCCTGTGTCATTGAACACCATTTCAAGCTCTCCGTACGCCTTGTACGCTAGGTCGAGTGCTACAAGGCTGTCCTTGCCCCCCGAGTAGGAGACGGATACGGGGAGAGGGTGCTTCCTCCTAAGCCTCCTGAGGAACGAGATGGATTTCTCAGCCAGGGCCTCTAATCCCTCCTCATTGTACTTCACTGCGTCGCTGAGTGATGTGGGCTTGCCGCTGGTTTCCACTGGTGCAGTCTTATCGTGGAATGTTTTAACAATGATCAAGCTGTCGCCGTACACCTCGCCTAACCCCTTTAAAACCCCCTTCTTATCCGCTACCACGACCTGCCTCATACTGGTGCTGGGCGCTGGCTTAACCTCTCTACCAGTGTAGATCGGCCCGTTTAACTCCACCTTGTCCACTAATCCATCCTCAACGGCCAGGTATGCCCCGGTGTAGGTTAACCTGAACCTCCATTTCTCCCTGAAGGGGTCGTAGTATAGTTGCCCCAGCACGTTTCCCGATGAGACTACCTCGTGCATTAAATCCCAGTGTGGCACCTTGTTTAACAATACTAGGCGGTTGCTGAAGAAGCGTCTGTATACTTCATCGCCCCCGTACTCGTAGATCACTGCGTTACGCAGCTTCTCCATGTCGCCCTGGAAGGCTGGCCTAGCGTCCCCTGGTTCACTGAGCCTAACGACATAGTAGAGGTCTACCTCCTGCCTTGGTTTGACAACCGGTATGTCCCTCCAGGGGTCCCAGTATATTTTCACCGTCTTAGGCCAGATCCTCACCACTATGCTGCACCCTTTACATCCCTGTATTGGTGGATCAAGTGTGGCCAGCCTATTATATAGCGGGTGGGATACTCCGCCAAGGGCTTCATGGTTATAAACCTTGCTTAACCATCTATCTGGATCTAGGTGAGCCTCGATGGGTGGGCGTCAGAGGACAACCCTGTTTATGATAAAGGAGAGGAAGGCGGAGTCCCAGGGTGGCCAGAGGAAAGGGTAGGATCCCGGGTTGACTGATGCAGGTAAGCATAGTTCTACCATCCAGTATACTTTCCGTTGAGTCAACCCTGCTCCTGAAGTCCCTTAGGATACATCAGGTAGCCCGGTGGACATCGATATTCGGGGTCAGCGAGGTAGTCTTCTACCGTGAATACGGGACGCCGCACGGGGAGTACATGGGGCACAGGCAGCTCATAGAGCTGCATTGGAGATACTTCTTCACTCCCCCCTACTTAAGGAGGAGGCTTGTACCGCGGAGCCCCCTGCTCCGCTACGTGGGTGCGCTGCCACCTATAAGGCTCCTCGACTTCGATGTCAAGGGTAAGCCTGTGAAAGGTGAGGAAAGGGTGGGTTTCGCTGCGAGGGAGAGGGGTGGGGTCGTAGTGTACCTTGACAATGAGGAGAAGTATACTCCATTAAACGAGTGTAGGCCTGGCTTTACGAAGGTGAGGGTGGTTGACACGGATGGAAGGCTGGTGGAGTGCCTTGACGTGGAGTACTATATGGGTCCCTCCCTTTCATTCAAGGAGTCTCTAATGGAGGCCTTGACAAGTGTAGAAGGAGATGTCTTCAAGGTGGCGACGGATAAGGCGGGGGCTCCGCCGGCCCAGAGGGAGCTTGAATCATTGGGAAGAGCGGGAAGGATTGCCTTATTCTTCGGCGGCCCTAGACGGGGCCTCTTCGAGATCTCTGAGGCCGAGGGCTTCAACCTCCTCGACTACGTTGACGTCGTCTGGAACACTATACCGGGGCAGAGGGTTGTCTCCATTAGGACTGAGGAAGCGGTTTTAGCGACGCTTGGACTCGTGAATTACTGGTTGAGACGGGTTGAAAATATATAGGCTGGGAACAACTATTCAACACTATGCTTTTAAAACCTGTTTATGTATAGAAGCGTTGAAGGTGTTTAGGGATGGGTCACAGGAAGCTGCATGCGCCAAGACACGGCAGCCTCGGTGTGAGGCCACGGAAGAGGGCTGAGGAGCTGACTCCACGGGTAAGGAGGTGGCCTGAGAAATCATGGTTCGACATAGTGGTTGAGAGACTGGGGAGTGAGGCGGCTTCCCGGGGCATAGCGGCTAAGCCAGTGTTACTCGGGTTCCCAGTGTACAAGGCCGGTATGACTCACGCCGTGGTAGTGGAGGATAGGCCGAACACCCCTGTGAGCGGTAAGGAGGTGTTCACCCCTGTCACGATACTGGATGCGCCGCCCATAGTGGTTCTCGGTGTGAGAACCTATGTTGTCGGCGAAGACGGCTACTTGAAGGCTAAGGGGGAGGCGTGGAGGAGCCCGGTTGACGCTGTGTTGAAGGCTTACGAGGAGCTCTACGCTGGCAACCCGTTGTTCAACATGAATGGGAGGGATGTTGTCAGGAAGTATCTCTACGGGTTGAGGAGGCTTAACCATGGATTAGTGAAGCCTGATCCAAGCGGTGAATACGGCTTCAAATTCATTGCTGAGAGCGGTGAGAAAGAGGTTAAGGAAGTGTTCAGCGGTGAGGTGGCTGATGTAAGGGTAATAGCGTCAACGATACCCGTGTTCTCAGGCATCGGTAAGAAGAAGCCTGAGATCGTTGAGCTCAAAATAGGCGGCGGCAGCATCGATGAAAGATTGAGGTACGGTGAGTCGATCCTAGGAGGCTATGTGAAGGCAGCCGACGTATTCATGGAGGGGCAGTTCATAGACGTGATAGGGGTAACCAAGGGCAAGGGCTTCCAGGGAGTGGTGAAGAGGTTCGGGGTTAAGGAGCTGCCTAGGTGGCATAAGCACAGGAAGGGGAGTAGGAAGATAGGTGCAAGGAGCCCTGGCTTCGGAACCATGAGTGAGCCGCCTCAGGCTGGTCAAATGGGCTTCCACAGGAGGACAGAGTACAATAAGAGGATATTGAGGATAGGGTTGAATGGTCTTGAGGCAACGGTTGAAGGCGGCTTCCTGCACTACGGCCTCGTCTACGGCCCCTACTTGATGCTCAAGGGGACGGTGTTCGGCCCAGCTAAGAGGATGCTTATACTGAGACACCCGGTGAGACCGCACTTGGAGTGGCTTCCTCTCTCCGGCCCCAGGATAGTTTACCTCAGCCTTGAAAGCAAGCAGGGGGTGTAGGTGGTGGATATGGCTCTCGAGATAATTACCCCGTTGGCTGTGAAGGAGAAGCTCAAGGTAAACGTGTACGGTGTCGACGGCAACGTTATTGGCGAAGTAGAGTTACCCGAGGTATTCAACGTCCCCATCCGAGTAGACCTTGTGCGGAGAGCGTTTCACTCGGCTTTCACAGGTATGCTGCAGCCTAAGGGAAGGGATCCCCTTGCAGGCAAAAGAACCACTGCGAAGTACTGGGGGGTTGGCTACGGGATAGCGAGGGTGCCCAGGCTACCCAATGGCACAGCTAGGTTCGTGGTGAGCACCCGTAAAGGGCATGCGGCTTTCCCGCCTACGCCCTGGGAGAGGATACGTGAAGAGGTGAATAGGAAGGAGAGGGTGATGGCTATTGTTTCAGCGCTCGCCGCCACTTCAAGGGTCGACATGGTGAGGCGGAGGGGCCATGTCTTCAGTGTCGAGAGGCTTCCAGTAGTAGTGTCCGATGATGTTGAATCAGCTATATCGAAGGCCTCGCAGGCCAGGGAGTACCTTGAGAAAATCGGCCTCTGGAGCGATGTTGAGAGGAGCAGGGAGGGCACGGGTATAAGGGCTGGCAGAGGCAAGATGAGGGGGAGGGCTTATGTTGAGCCACGCAGCATACTCTTCGTGCTGTCGAGCTATGAGTCACCGCTAGCCAGGGCCGTGAGGAACCTGCCAGGCGTCGACGTCTCCACGCCGGGCAACCTCAGCGTACTCCACCTTGCCCCGGGAGGCGTCCCCGGGAGACTCATGGTTATATCGAGGAGGGCGCTTGAAGAGGTAGCGTCGAAGTACAGGGTGAGGCCTCTATGAGCACGGATACCAATAGACTCTACAAGGTTATAATTAGGCCGGTGCAGAGCGAGAAAGCCCTTTCACTAATAGACAAGCAGAACACGTTGACCTTCATAGTTGACATCGATGCATCGAAGACCGAGGTTAAGAGGGCTGTCGAAGAACTCTTCAATGTTAAGGTTGAAGAGGTTAGGACGCTTATCACGGCTAGGGGCGAGAAGAAGGCCTATGTGAAGCTGGCCCCTGAGTTCAAGGCGAGTGATATTGCTTCACAACTAGGGCTCGTCTAGGTGGTGGTGTATGGGTAAGAGGATAATCCCGCAGAGAAGGGGTAAGGCATCCCCAGTGTTCAAGACACCGGATCACATACATGTGGCTCCAGCCAGATACCCGTTGCTGGATCCATCTAAGACCTACAAGGCTGTCGTCGAAGACCTGGTGCACGACCCCGGTAGATGGGTGCCTTTAGCCGAGATGAGGCTTGAGAACGGGCTGGTCTTCTACGTGCCCGCTGTTGAAGGCATGTATGTGGGTCAGGTCGTTGAAATAGGCCCGGAGGCTAAGCCTGTAAACGGCAACATACTTCCCATAGGCATGATCCCCGAGGGCACGCAGGTGGCCAATATTGAGAAGAGGCCTGGCGACGGAGGCAAGTTTGTCCGTGCAAGCGGTACATACGCCATCATAGTCGGTAGGTCGGGCGGTAAGACGCAGGTTCAGCTACCGAGCGGTAAGATAATAGAGGTGCCTGACAACGCTAGGGCGATGATCGGTGTTATAGGTGGCGGGGGCAGGCTGGAGAAACCCCTGCTTAAAGCCGGCGCCTCATACTATAAGTGGAGTGCTAAAAGCCATGTATGGCCGAAGGTTAGGGGTGTAGCGATGAACGCGGCTTTCCACCCGCATGGTGGCGGCAGCCACCAGCATGTCGGCAGACCCTCCACGGTTGCCCGTAACACGCCGCCGGGCAGGAAGGTCGGCCATATTGCAGCCAGGAGGACTGGTAGAAGGAAGGGTTAGCACCCCTCCATAACACCATTATTAATCCCTAACACATTCCTCTTGAAGTAGAGCCCTCTTTACCGGCTCAACCAGTAAGGGTTTGAAACCATGCTTACAGGAGTAGATGACCCAGTTGTGAGAAAGGTATACGAGATATATGGGCAGGTAGTTGAGTCTAGGCAACCGGTTAGGGACCCTGAGGCCATTATCGACGCGTTGAGGAGGGAGTTCAAGCTACTGGTTAAGCCACACGTAGTCTACATAACTGTGTCAGCCTTCATAAACAACAGGCCTGTCCTCTACGAGGGACCCCCTGGCACAGGTAAGACCGAGATAGGTGAAGCCATCCTCTACCTGTGGAGCGGTAAGAAGCCCTTCATACTACCCTGCAGCGAGAACTACGATGAGTACAGGGTGATAGGGGATTTCCACCCAGCTATGGCTATGGCTAAGGGTTTCAACGAGGAGAGCTTCATCCCCCGTCCCCTGTTAGCCGGCTTAATAATGGAGACCGGGGTGCTCGTCGACGAGATCAGGAGGAGTAGTGAGGAGTTCCAGAACCTCCTCTTAGACGTGATCGATAAGAGGAGGATAATAATACCTGAGTTGAAGAAAGTGTATAGGCAGAGGGGAGCCGGGTTCCAAGTGGTCTTCACCAGTAACCCCCTTGACATAGCTCAAGGAGAGTTAAGCGACGCCTTCCTGAGGAGAGTCGTCAGAGTGGAGTTCCACTACCCGTCCACCCAGGAGGAATACGAGATACTGGAGCTGAAGCTAGGGGACCTCGCCAGGAGGCTCAGCGACAACCTGGTGTTCAAGGCTATAGAGGTGGTCGGTGCCCTCAGGGAGAAAGCCGTTTACAAGCCAGGAGTCTCTGACACGGTTACATGGCTGACGCTCACAGCACTGCTCTCAGATATCAAGGGCAAGGAGAAGGCTGATGAAGACGACCTCCGTGAGGCCGGCAGGGCGGTCCTCTACAAGAACCCTGAGGACGAGGAGCTGGTGGATGAACTACTCGGTAAGCGTTGAGGAGTTAAGGAGGCTCGTGGATGAGGGTGTTAGAAGGGAGCTGGAAGCCCTGGGGGCCAGGCTAGCCGAGTTCAGGTGTGCCGGGGTCGACAAGCTAGTACTCTACGCTAAGATGAGGCTAGCGATCGCCCTGCTCGCCGGGAGGAATGTAGCGGACAGCCTCGACGGCGAGCTCGTTGAATCCCTTGGTTTAACCAGGGCTGCACGGACGCCTCCACCCCCTGCAGCAGAATTGTTTCAGATAGATGAGGGGGTCTGGAGGAGGCTGGCTAAGACGCGTTACACTACGTCCAGGAGCCTGCTCACGGAGTCGTCTTCGAGGAGGGGTATTCTAACATATATATGGATGAGGAAGACAGGGATCCTTAGAAGGCATCCAAACGGCTCCCTGATAGTGGATAGAAGGGAGCTGTCAAGGCATCCTGCCGGCTCGGAGAGAGAGCTAGGGCTCGGCGACATAGGGCGCTTCCTGGCCGAGGTGCCGAGCAGCCTCTGGAGCAAGGTGATCACGGAGGAGCTACTGGGGAACGCCGGGCTAGGGGATTTAATCACCCTGGCTGAAAGGTACCATGGCTTCGACCAGAGGGTTGATGAAAGACTAGCCAGCGAGGTGAGGAGGCGTATTGCGAAGGGCTGGGTTCCCTCACCGGAGGAGGCGCGGAGGCTTGAAGGAGTCATAGCTAAGGCCCTTAAGGGCTTGAAGACCACTGTGCCACCCCACCTGCTTCCATTCATCGACTCGGTTGAGGACTACGTGAAGGGAAGGGAGGGGGAGCTAGCTGGGGAGATAGAGAGACTGCCCCTCAGGGAGAGATGGGAGGTTCTAAGGAGCCTCAGGCGCAGGATAAGGGACCCCGGCTTCTTCAAGCATTTAAACCCTATTTCACTAGCCGAGCTGAGGAGCCTGGGCAGCGTTGACAGGGAGCTAGCCTCCAGAGTGATGCTTGGGCAAGCCATAGGAAGCTACCTAGAGTACCTCCTGACACGTGATCCATCCTTCCAGGCGTATGCAGTACACATTGCTGAGAGAATCGATGCCGGAGCCCTTGAGCCCAGGCATAGACCCCTGCTCGAGAGCATTCTCAACGGTGACGAGAAGAAGATGCTCTTCCTCCTCGGTAGGGAGGCAGGCTTCGATGCACTGGAGTTGCTGTCGGTGAAGCTGGGTGAGGAGTACTCTAGGAGCGGCGGGCTGGATCCAGCTGTGGTTAAACGCGCGATAGCCATAGGGATGAGGCTGCTCAACTATATGAGGGGTGGGAGAGGGTTCACGTGGAGGCGTAGGAAGACCAGTGTAAGGGGGAGGCTCGAGGTCAGGGGCACCCTGTATAAGTGGGTGCGCCTGGATAACGAGGCCGTGTTCAAGAGGCGGGAGAGGGTTCAACGCGTTATAGGGGTGGTGGATGTCAGCGGTAGCATGGCTAGGTTCGCAGTGTGGTCTATGCTATCCATTGCCGCTGTGTTCCCAGTGGTGTCGCACATAGTCTTATTCAGTGAGAAACCCCATGTATATAGATCCCCCTTTAAGAAAACCAGCCTGGTGCTCGCCCGCTTCCTGGAGAAACTATACACGGAGGGCTTCAAGGGGTACACTAATATATCGGAGGCACTGAGGCGCGCCGGCGAGCTAGCCTCGAGGGCGGATTCGAAGACGATACTCGTGTTCAGCGACCTGAAGCAGACTGTCCCAGACACGGAGCCATGGCTCGTTGCACGCTGGCTCGTTGAAAAAGGGCTGAGGGTGATCCTCGTGGTTCCACGCGGCACGGAGAGCGCTACCGTGGAGAGGTATAGGGGCGCTGGATGCGACATCGTTGTTGTCGAGAACCCTGAGGACATACCGAACATTTTAAAAAGGAGGATAAATCTTAAAAATAGAGTCTAGATAGCATCTATCACGTCGGTGCTTAACTCGAGAGGGGATGGTTGGTTTGGCGGCGAGCTTACAGGACATGCCAGTGGAGTGGAGGAAGTTCAAGTATAGGGGTAAGACCCTGGAGGAATTACTGAACATGTCCATGGACGACCTAGTCGTGTTGCTGCCGGCGAGGCAGAGGAGGAGTCTTAAGAGAGGGTTGACGAAGGCTCAGATAAAGCTCCTAGCGAAGATCAGGAGGATAGCCAGGGACCCGGAGCTAGCGAAGAAGACAGTGATAAAGACCCATGTAAGAGACATGGTTGTCCTCCCCGAGATGGTGGGGCTCACGATAGCTGTTTACAACGGGAAGGAGTTCGTGCCCGTTAAGATCTCGCCTGAGATGATAGGGCATTACCTGGGAGAGTTCAGCCCGACAACGAAGAAGGTGACGCACGGTGAGCCCGGCCTCAAGGCTACGAGGGCGAGCAGGTTCGTGGCGATGAAGTAGAGGTGAGATCCATGCCTACCTGGCACTACTCTGTGAAGTACAGGGATGAGTCGAAAATCGCTAAGGCCGTGAGATACGATATACCTGTCTCAGTGAAATACATGCGTGAGATAGCCTACACGCTTAAAGGCATGAGGCTCAGCGACGCGATAAGGTTCCTGGAGGACGTTATCAAGATGAAGCAGGCTGTCCCATTCAGGAGGTATAACGGTAAGCTGAGCCATAAGAGGGGGTTGGCCGACAGGTTCAAGTGGCCTATAGGCAGATACCCGGTTAAAGGCGCCAAGTACGCTCTCGAAGTACTCAGGAATGTGGAGGCTAACGCGGAGGAGAAGGGGTTGAGTAAGGAGAGGCTTGTAATAGTACACATAGCAGCCCATAAGGGTATCACGTTGAAGAGATACATGCCTAGAGCCTTCGGGCGTGCGACGCCGAAGTTCCGTAGGATGAGTAACCTTGAGGTAGTGGTAGGGGAGGTTGGCTGAAGATGGTTGGTCCACGGGTTAAATCCTACTTCCTCAACTATGGTTTAAAGAAGCTGATGATAGACGAGTTCCTGGCCCACTACTTCAAGGACGCTGGCTACGCTGATGTAGAGCTGTACAGGACTCCGACGGGCTACCGTGTAGTAATACACGCGGAGTACCCTGGGAGACTAATAGGTAGGGGAGGCAGCGTCATAAAGAAGCTTTCAACAATCCTGCAGACGAGGTTCGGGCTCGACAATGTCAATGTAACCATATCCCCTGTAGTGGACCCGGATCTAAACGCCAGGGTGGTGGCTTTCAGAATCGTCAGGGCGCTTGAGAAGGAGATACCCTTCCGACGGGTGATAATGTACATGCTTAAGAGGGTGATGGATGCAGGTGCCGTTGGCGCCGAGATCATAGTAAGCGGTAAGCTTAGGGGTGAGAGAGCCACATACGAGAAGCTGAAGGCCGGGAAAGTCTACAAGGCTGGTGAACCAGTGGAGTACGTGGTGGACAGGGCGGTTGCCAAAGCCCTGTTGAAACCCGGTATATTCGGGGTCGAAGTAGTCATAGTGAAACCCAACATAAAGCTACCCGACCACGTCGAGGTGAAGGCCCTTAAACCCGAGGAGATAGAGCAGTTGAAGCCGGCTAAGGCTGAGGCAGGTGGTGGCAGTGCGGGCTGACGAGATAAGGAAGATGACTCCTGAGGAGAGGCTGAGGAAGCTCAACGAGCTCAGGCTTGAACTAGTGAAACTGAGGCTGCAGTCGAGGACAGGGACCCTGACCAATACAGCCAGGATAAGGAATGTGAAGCGAGACATCGCAAGGATACTCACAGTTATGAAGGAGGCGCCTGCCGAGGAATCCAGTCCCGGAGAGGTTAAGCAGCAATGAAGGTGACAGGCCGGAACATCACTAGCCACGAGATCATAGGGTTGAAGACAAGGATCCTCCAGTACCCTGACCGAGGCTTAATCGGTTTAGAGGGCAGGGTGGTGGATGAGACGTTGAAGACCCTTCTCGTGGAGCTCTCCAACGGCAGGAGGATAAGGGTCTTCAAGTCGAACGGGGTTTTCGAGTTCACTCTCCCAAGCGGGGAGACCGTGGTTATTAAGGGGTCAGATATTATTGGAAGACCCTGGGACAGGTTGAAGAATATTTCGAGGTAGGTTTCAATGAGCCAGGCCAAGGTCAACGACATCGGGATACCGGGTGTGAAACCACCTGAGAAGACATGCGAGGACCCTAAGTGCCCGTGGCACGGGCACCTCAAGGTTAGAGGAGTCGTATTGACAGGCGTCGTCGTGAAGAAGAAGATGCAGAGGACTGTTGTAGTGAGACACGAGTACCTGCACTATGTTAGGAAATACATGAGGTATGAGAAGAGGCATAGGAATATCCATGCACACCTGCCGCCATGCATAGAGGTGAAGGAGGGCGATGTAGTGGTGATAGGTGAGACGCGTCCACTCGCAAAGACGGTTGCATTCGTCGTGCTAGGTGTAGTCGGGAAGGGTGGTGAGTGATGGGTGCGAAGAGAGCGGTAGCAGGTAAGCCGGCTTTCTCCAGGAGGAGGGTGAACACAGGTCTCCAAGTGATGTCGATAGCGAAGGCAGCCGATAACAGTGGCGCCAAGGAAGTGATGATAATAGGGGTTCCAGGCTACCATAGCAGGCTTAGAAGGGTTCCACCGGCGGGTGTGGGAGACCTCGTTGTTGTAAGCGTTAAGAAGGGTATCCCCGAGATGAGGAAGAAGGTGTTTAAAGCCATCATTGTGCGCCAGAGGAGGCCGTATAAGAGGCCGGATGGCACGTGGATAGCCTTCGAGGATAACGCGGTAGTCATATTGACGCCTGAGGGAACGCCGAAGGGTACTGAGATAAGGGGGCCTATAGCCAGGGAGGCAGCCGAGAGGTGGCCTCAGATAGCTAACCTGGCCTCGATGATAATCTAGGGGTGGGCTCGATGGGTTCAACGAGATCCGCGAAGCCGGGTAAGCAGAGGAAGCACCTGGCTGAGATGCCATTGCACTTAAGGCATAAGCTATTCAACGCCCCTCTCTCAGATGAGCTACGTGAGAAACTGGGTGTGAAGAGGCTGCCGGTGAGGCAGGGTGACACAGTGAGGATTATGAGGGGGGAGTTCAAGGGGCATGAAGGCAAAGTGGTTGAAGTAGACTTGAAACGCGTCAGGTTATTCGTAGAGGGGGTTCAGAGGAAGAAGGCGGATGGCAGCCCGGTCTACGTGCCCATACACCCCAGTAAGGTCATGATTATAAAGGCTGATGTAAGTGATAAGAGAAGGCTCGATATAGTTGAACGCAGGAAGGCCAGTGTAACGCAGTTGAAGCAGCAGGAGGTGGCGTAGGATGGGTAGCATAGGTGGCAGCAGGCATTTAAACGCGTTGAATGCACCCAGGTACTGGCCCATACTGAGGAAGGAGTACAAGTGGGTTGTGAAGCCTTCACCAGGCCCCCACGCTATTGAGAGATCGATACCTCTCCTAGTCCTGGTGAGGAATGTACTGGGCTACGCGGAGACCGCTAGGGAGGCAAGGAGGCTGATAGCTGGAGGACACTTCAAGGTGGACGGCAAGGTTAGGAAGGACTACAAGTTCCCCGTTGGTTTAATGGATGTCATCGAGGTGGTTGAGACAGGCGAGCTCTACCGTGTTATCCCGGTGCCTACAAGGGTGCTTGGATTAGTTAAAATACCGAGAGAGGAGGCTTCATTCAAGCTCTGCAGGATAGAGAACAAGGTGACGGTTAAAGGCGGACACATACAGCTCAACCTGCATGATGGCCGCAACCTACTGGTAAGGGTTAACGACGCCAGGAACCCGGTTGAAGACGTCTACGAGACGCTTGGAGCCGTGAAGCTCTCTATACCGGTGCAACAGCTACTCGACTACATACCGTTGAAGGAGGGCGTGATAGCAATAGTGTCCGGTGGAAGGAACGTAGGCAGGGTTGGGAAAGTAGTCTCCATACACAGGGGTATGAAGAGGTATAGGAGCATAGTCACCATTGAGGACAGGAGCGGGAATAGATTCCAGACAAGCCTCGACTACATCTTCCCGATAGGCTTGGAGAAACCCTTGATAACCCTGCCGGAGGGTGCATGGTGATGAGCGTGCTTACATCGGATGTGGAAAGCAGGATCCTTGAGAGATGGAACAGTAACCCGATGCTTAAACCATACATAGCGAAGGTCACAGTAAACATAGGTGTCGGGGCGGACTCGGAGAGGCTTCCCAAGGCCATGAAGGTCCTCGAGGAGTTGACGGGGCAACAGCCGGCCCCGAGGAGAGCCAAGAAAACCATCAAGGACTTCGGGATAAAGAAGGGAGACAAGATAGCTGCCGTCGTCACCCTGCGGGGTGAGAAGGCGCATGAGTTCCTGAGGAAGGTTTTCGAGACAGTGGGTTACAGGGTGAAGGCTTCAAGCTTCGACGACTATGGGAATGTCAGTATAGGGATAAAGGAGCACATCCATATGCCGGGTGTAAGGTATGATCCAGAGATAGGCGTGTTCGGCATGGATGTAGCTATAACTATTGAGAGACCGGGTTACAGGGTGATGAGGCGTAGGCGGATGAGGTCCCGTGTCCCCCGGAGGCACAGGGTGAGCAAGCTGGAGGCTATGCTGCTTCTGAAGCAGTTGTTCGGGGTTGAAATAGTAGGGGAGTAGGTGGTTTAAATGGCTAAGATTAAGCAGCCTAAGACCTATAAGTATGGGCGTGGAACCCAGGTCTGCAGGAGATGCGGCTCCAGGGATGCAGTGATCCAGGCGTATGGATTATACCTGTGCAGGCAGTGCTTTAGAGAGGTGGCCGCTGTAATAGGGTTCAAGAAGTACGAGTAGGTGTTGGAGAATGGTTGTGATGGACACACTTGCAAACGCCTTGTCAGCGATATACAACGCGGAGATGAGGGCTAAGAAGGAGGTAGTGGTGTGGCCGGCGTCGAAGCTGACTCTAAACGTGTTGAAGGTGCTGCAGAGAGAGGGATACATAGGTGAATTCGAGTACATAGATGACGGTAGATGGGGGAAGATAAAGATACAGTTACTTGGGAGGATAAACAAGGTCGGAGTGATCAAGCCCAGATACCCGGTTAAATACAGTGAGCTCGAGGAGTTCCCCGAGTGGTTGAAGAGGTATCTGCCAGCATACAACATAGGCGTCGTAATAGTGTCAACGCCCCACGGCGTGTTATCCCACAAGGAGGCTGTCGCCAAGCATACCGGGGGAGTATTGCTCGCCTACTGCTACTAGGGGGTGTGATACATGGTTAAAGCACTCCACATAGCTGAGAAAATAGTTGTCCCAGAAGGCGTCACGGTGGAAGTAGAGGGTTCAAAGGTTACTGTTAAAGGCCCCAAGGGGACGGTTTCAAGGGACTTCAGCCACGCGAGAGGGGTATTCATACGGCTCGAGGACGGCGCAGTAATCGTCGAAACATACGTGGCCGACCGGGAGAGGAAGGCCCTCGTTGGATCCGTGGCGGCCCATATACGTAACATGATAACAGGTGTCACGAAGGGGTATCGCTACAAGCTGAAAATAATATTCTCACACTTCCCGATCAGCGTGGTGGTCGACGAGAAGAACAGGGTTGTCAGGATAAGGAACTTCATGGGGGAGAAATCCGATAGGATTGCAAAGATCCATGGTAATGTAAAGGTCAAGGTGAGCGGTGAAGACATAGTGGTTGAGGGAGTGGATATAGAGGAGGTAGGGCTTACAGCAGCATCCATAGAGAGAGCTACAAGGGTGACCGACAGGGATAGACGTGTTTTCATGGATGGAATATACATCTATGAGAAAGGTGAGGCGTCGTGAGCGATACCCTGGATCGCCTGCTTAGGTTAAGGGCAGAGATGAACAGGAAGAGGCCGATGTTCCTCAGGCATCTATGGTGGAAGAAGGCTAAGTTCAGGAACGACCCTAAGTGGAGGAAGCCTAAGGGGATAGACAACAAGATGAAGCACCAGCTCAAGGGGTACCCGCCGATAGTCAAGGTAGGCTACCGTGGACCCAGCATGGTGAGAGGACTACACCCATCCGGGCTTGAACCCGTGGTCGTTAACTCCACGGGCGAGCTCGATGGACTCGACCCAGCTAGACACATAGTATATATTGGTAGCCGGGTGGGCCTGAGGAAATCCATAGAGATATATAAGCTGGCCACTGGGAAAGGCTTTAAAGTAGCCAACCCACCTAGAACAACCCAGTCCCAGCAGGGTGCTTAACTATGAGTGATCTATCATTCCAGAAGAGGCTTGCCTCGGAGATACTCGGAGTAGGAGTGTCAAGGATCAGGATAGACCCGAAGAGAATCGAGGATGTAGAGGCAGCTATAACGAGGGAGGAAGTGAAGAAGCTCATCAGAGACGGCGCTATATGGGTTGAACCAGTTCACGGCATAGCCGGCTACAGCTCCAGGGTCAGGCATGCACAGAGGGTGAAGGGGAGGAGAAGGGGGCACGGGAAGAGGAAGGGTACGAAGGAGGCTAGGCTGGACTCCAAGGAGCTCTGGATGGGTAGGATCAGGAAGATTAGGAGGTACCTTAGGTATCTGAGGGATAAGAAGCTTATTGACGCGAGGACTTATAGGAGGCTCTACATGCTGGCTAAGGGAGGCTACTTCAATTCTCTTTCATCGCTTAAACTATACCTCAGGGAGAACAATATCTTGAAGGAGGCCAGGTAGGGGTTGGATAGCTATGGCTAGGGGGCCAAGGTATAAGGTTCCGCGGAGAAGGAGGAGGGAGGGGAAAACCAACTACTACAAGAGGTACAGGATGGTTCTCTCAGGGCACCCGCGGTTCGTCATCCGGAAGACCCTTAACTACATATGGGTGCAGGTTGTGGAGGCACGTCCCGAAGGGGATGTCGTGATAGCTGCAGCCCACTCCAATGAGCTGAGGAAGAAGTTCGGCTGGAAGGCCGGCACATGTAACACTCCGGCTGCATATCTAACAGGGCTACTGGCATCCCTCAGGGCGCTTGAGAAAGGGGTCAGCTACGCTGTACCAGACATAGGGTTGCATAGACCAGTCAAGGGTGCCCTGGTGTTCGCGGCTATGAAGGCGGCGAACGACGCCGGGTTGAAGGTACCCGTTGACGAGGAGGTCCTCCCCAGCGAGGAGAGGATCAGGGGGGAGCATATAGCGTCCTACGCTAAGATACTGAGGGAGAATGGTTTGCTCGAGAAAAGGTTTTCAAGATACCTTGCCAGCGGGCTTCAACCCGAGGATCTCCCCGCTCACTTCGAGGAGGTTAAAAACAATATATTGAAAACCTATAGTAGGCAGGGGTGATGGATGTGTCGGCTAGCGCGGTTGACAAGGCTGCACTGGAGAAATGGGTTCCGAGAACCCGTGTAGGCAGGATGGTTTTAGAGGGGAAGCTGACTAGTTTAAAAGAGGTATTCGACAAGAACCTACCTATCCTTGAGCCCGAGATAATAGACTACCTTCTACCGAACCTCAAGTACGAGAGGATAGACACGAAGATAGTTCAGAAGATGACTGACGCTGGGAGAAGGACAAAGTTCCTTGTTGTAGTAGTGGTTGGGAACGAGGACGGCTTCGTAGGCGTCGGGACAGGTAAAGCAAAGCAGTATGTTGACGCCCTTGCTAAAGCCTTAAGGAACGCCAAGTTGAATATAACGCCTGTGAGAAGGGGTTGCGGTAGCTGGGAGTGCAGGTGCGGTGAACCCCACAGCGTTCCATTCACAGTGAGAGGCAAGAGCGGTAGTGTTGAAGTAGTGTTGAAGCCTGCACCGCGTGGAACAGGGCTCGTCGCAGGAGACGTAGCCAAGGTTGTGCTGAGGCTGGCCGGTATAAGGGATGCGTGGACGGAGAGCTTTGGAGAGACGAGGACGACCCTGAACTTCGCTAAGGCAGTTGCCAACGCTCTACACAACACCTACAGGTTCGTTACACCTGTTGAGTGGCTGAGGACGTGAGGTGGTTGCCCATGGCTAGGCTTTACGCTATCATCAGGGTGAGGGGTCAGGCCGATGTCCCCCCGGATGTAGAACACGTGCTCAAGCTGCTGAGGCTACATAAGAAATACCACCTGACACTATACCCGGCGGATCTCCCGGGGCTAGAGGGCATGCTTGAGAAAGCCAAGGACTGGGTGACATGGGGGGAGATAGATAAGGCAACGCTTGTCAAGCTGCTTAAGACGCGTGGAAGAGTGCCAGGCGGTAAGGCGCTTACAAACGAGTATGTGGCTGAGAAGCTGGCTGAGTACGGGGTCAAAGACATTGAGGGGCTGGCCGAGGCATTGCTCGAGGGGAAGCTACTCCTCCATAAACTGGAGAACATTGTGAAACCAGTTTTCAGGATGCATCCGCCGCGGGGAGGCTTCGATGGATCAGTGAAGAAGCCGTTTAAGGTTAAAGGCGAGCTGGGGTATCGTGGTGAAAAAATAAATGAGCTGATAGAGAAGATGCTGTAAGGGTGGTCGGCATGGTTGTGAGGAAGGGTAAGAAATCCAGGAAGCTTCAGGGCCGTACGAGAACCATGGGCTGGGGCAGGGTGGGGCAGCATAGGAAGAGCGGGTCCCGCGGAGGCTTCGGCGCGGTTGGATTCCATAAGCATAAGTATATATGGATAATCAAGCACGCCCCGAACTGGTATGGTAAACACGGGTTCCGTCCACGCGGGAGGATACCTGAGAGGAGAACCGTTAATGTAGGCGAGCTCAACGAGCTTGCAGGCAGGCTGGTTCTAGAGGGCCGCGCAGTCATCGAGGACGGGTTGATCGTCGTGGACACTGTGGGCATGGGGGTTGACAAGGTGCTTGGCTTCGGCAAGGTGACAAGGCGCATGAAGATCGTGGCCAGGGAGGTCACGGATGAAGCTAGGAGGAAGATCGAGGAGGCAGGCGGCAAGGTTATCCTGGTAGAGGAGCAGGCTTTAAAGGAGTCAGAGTAGTGTTTCCACGTTTTCCTCCTCTGGGAGACCCTTATCGCTGCGTGAATTTAATAAACCCTTCCTATTTCATTTAAAGGATAGTCTGTGGTGTTGAATAGGTGGTTTAAGAAATGGGTTTGCTTAACGCTATGGCGAGGATAGCGGACTACCTGCCGACGGCTGCTAAGCCTCGGGTTAAGCCCTCAATGTATGAGAGGCTGTTCTGGACCGGTATAGCCCTCGTCGTCTACATGATCATGGCTAACACGCCCCTGTACGGTATTTCTACCGCGGGACCCGAGCAGATACTTTTGATACAGATAATATTCGCGTCGAACAGGGGTACATTAATGGAGCTCGGCATAGGGCCTATAGTTACAGCGGGCCTGATAATGCAGATCCTTGTTGGAGCCAAGCTCATAGACCTGGATTTAACGGATCCAGAGAACAGGAAGATATTCACGGCTTCCCAGAAGACGCTTGCAGTGATACTAGCCGCATTCGAGGCAGCCATGTACGTGCTCTCATGCCGTTACTGGATGCCCCTGGGCAACCCCGTGACAAGCTGTAGTGCAGCATGGCATGTGAGGCTCGCCGTATGGCTCCAGTTGTTCATTGCCTCCTACCTTGTAATAGTGCTCGACGAGATGATACAGAAGGGCTGGGGCATAGGTTCAGGAGTCTCACTCTTCATCCTGTCGGGTGTGGCGACAACCATATTCTGGAACACGTTCAGCACTGTAACATATCGAAACGAGGTAATAGGCTTCATACCATTCATGATCCAGCAGTTGAGCAGTGGGAGAGGCCTTGACGCAGTGTTGATCAGGCCTGGTGGAAGAGACCTCGTAGGGTTTGCGGCAACCATAGGTATAATGCTGCTCCTAATATACTTGAGCAACATGAAGGTTGAGATCCCGGTTACATCACCGAGGCTGCAGAGCATTAAGACCAGGATACCGTTACAGTTCCTCTACGTGACCAATATACCGATACTTTTCATCGGCATACTCTACGCGAACATACTGGTATTCGCCACCTTGTTCAGAACATACTTGGCTTCCACCGTGCCATCCAGCATAGTGGATCTCCTAGCCAAATACGACCCCAACACGGGGAGGCTGATAGGAGGGTTAGCATACTATCTTGCATCACCCAACGGGCTGTATGGTGCACTAGGGGACCCGGTGCACCTACTGGTGTACAGTGTCCTCGTCTTCGTGCTGGCAGTGCTGTTCGGCCTAATGTGGGTTGAGGTAGCGGGCTTGAACCCCTCGGCTCAGGCGGAGCAGCTTGTGAGCAGCGGCTTCGAAGTACCCGGGTTGAGGAGTAATCCGAAGATCCTTGAGAGAATGCTCGCCAAGTACATATACCCGTTAACAATACTGTCAAGCCTCATAGTTGCAGCTATATCCGTATTCGCCGACGTGCTTGGCGCGTACGGCACTGGCACAGGCATACTGCTAGCGGTTGGGATACTCCAGCAGTACTACACGATGATAGCCTATGAGAGGACTCTTGAGGCGTACCCGTTGCTGAGACGCCTCGTGGGAGAGTAGCAATGCTTGTGACACTGGTTTTACTGGTATCCATCTCCTCGGCTATACTCATATCCATCCTCATAGACGCCGTTAAGAAGCACCCCTACTTCGCGGAGGCTATTAGAACCTACCAACTAGTGGAGATCCCTGAGACCCCTAGGAGTAAGGGTGATATCAGGAGGCTTAGGAAGTACAGGGCTCTCTACAAGTCCGCTAAGAGGAGGCTAACGCTACTCTTCATCACGCATATATCCCTTTTCTCACTAGTCTACGTCTTAATGATCTTCACAGTATCCCTGGTTTCACGTTCAAGCGAAGTCGTGAACATACCTGTCTCCATACCCTTCCTCTCATACATGGCTGAGACAGGTGTTTACAGGACGCACATCTATATTGTCGCATTAATAGGTTTCGCCCTACCCTTATACCTCGTCTCCAGGAGCGTCAGGTTCGAGCAGCCCGGGCCCCGGGCATGAAACTTTTAATAATCCCGCCTCATCATTACTCTATAAGCTGATGCCCTACCACTGCTCACGGTGACCCTGCATGCCTAGGCCGATGCATAGGAATAGGAGCTGGAGGAGGATTGTGGTTAGGACGCCTGGTGGAGAGGTAAGGGTACACTACGAGAAGAGGCGTCCAAGCCAGGCCAGGTGCGCCATATGTGGTAAACCACTAAACGGTGTACCTGCTTTAAGACCCGTGGAGATGCGGGGGCTCGCTAAAACGGAGAAACGCCCGGAGAGACCCTATGGAGGCTACATATGTCACGAGTGCCTTGCACGAGGCCTCCGGGAAGCCATCCGGCTGCAAGCATAGTCCTGTGCGAAGCGGTGTCCTGGATTGGTTAAGATTGTTTTCAGCGGCCCACCTGGTAGCGGGAAGACTACTCAGGCTAAACGCGTCGCCGAGTACTATGGTTTCAAATATTTTTCAGCTGGCGCCGTGTTCAGGGAGTACGCTAAGAGGAGGAATTTAACCCTCGAGGAGCTCAGCAGGATAGCCATGGAGGATCCCTCCATAGACATAGAGATCGATAGGCTGACGCTTGAAACCGTTAGGGGAAGCGATAACATAGTTGTCGACGGGCATCTAGCCGCATGGATAGTCTCAGACATAGTTGACTTAAGGATATATGTGACAGCCCCGCTCTCACTCAGGATACTCAGGGTGGCTGGGCGCGACAACATCCCGTTGAACAGGGCTCTCACGGAGACCCTTGTGAGAGAGTACTCGCAGAGGAGGAGGTTCATGGAGTACTATGGGCTCGACATATATGACACCTCCATATTCGATGTAACAATAAACACTAAGCTCATAGGCGTTGAGGAAGCATTCAACATTATAAAGACAACCATAGATAAGGTTTTAAAAGAGAGAACCCAGTAGTATGAGTGAGTGGAATCGGTGTTTAAGCAGGGGTGCTATGTATGCCCGCGATAGAGATAGGTAGGATATGCGTTAAGGTGGCTGGGAGAGAGGCAGGCAGGAAATGCGTTGTCGTAGACATAATAGACGACAACTTCGTCCTGGTAACAGGGCCTAAGTCCCTTACAGGTGTTAAAAGGAGGAAGGTTAACATAAAGCACATAGAGCCAACAGACAAGTCAATCAAGATATCGAGAGGAGCCAGCGATGAAGAAGTATTGAAGGCTATAGGGGAGAGTGGTCTCACAGACTACATGGTGCAACAGGTGAAGCCCAAGCTAGCCCAGTTCTAGAGGCTGAGGAACAATATTTTCCCCCAGGCCGACACACGTCTTTTACAAGTGAAAGCCTCGTCTTTTAAGGCGGGGAAGATGTCACCTATATGTTGAGAAGGGGGTGCTGGATGGGTTTAGTTGAGAAAGGCGTATCCTTCATAGACCATGTGACCACTAGGGCTGGCTACAGGAATGAATGGCTGGTACTAAGAGAAGCGGATACAAGCCCCGATCACGGGACACTACCCTACGAGAGGAGGATAAGCGACCACATAAACTACGGCGTGGTAAACCTGGATAAGCCGCCTGGGCCAACGAGCCACGAGGTCGTTGCATGGGTTAAGAAGATGTTCGGGGTGGAGAAGGCCGGTCACGGGGGTACCCTAGAGCCACCGGCGGGGAGACCCCAAGGTGACCGGCGTCCTACCAGTGGGGCTCGCCAACAGCACCAAGGTCATTGGTAATGTTATACATAGTGTTAAAGAATACGTGATGGTTATACAGCTCCACGGCGATGTAGCCGAGCAGGATTTAAGAAGGGTAGCCGGGTACTTCAGGGGGGAGATATATCAGAGGCCTCCCCTGAGGTCGAGCGTTAAACGCGCTATCAGGGTCAGGAGGATTCACGAGATAGAAGTCCTCGAGGTGAGAGGCAGGTTCGCGCTTATAAGGGTTCTCAGCGACCCCGGCACGTACATGAGGAAGCTGGCCCACGACATCGGGCTATTGCTCGGAGTAGGTGCACACATGAGGGAGCTCAGGAGGACTCGCACGGGGCCCTACAGGGAGGATGAGACACTTGTAAGGCTCCAGGACGTCAGCGAGGCCCTGCTCCTGTGGAGGAGCAACGGGGATGAGAGGTATCTTAGACGCATCGTGCTACCCGTTGAAACATCTATCGCCCACCTCCCGAAGATAATGATCTTGGATACAGCTGTCGACGCCATAGCACATGGTGCCAACCTGGCTGCCCCAGGCGTCGCCAGGTTAACCAGGAACATCGCGAAGGGTAGTACCGTAGCGATCCTAACGCTTAAAGGCGAGCTGGTCGCCCTGGGTACAGCCATGTATAGTAGTGGTGAAATAGCTAGGATGGAGAAAGGCATAATCGCAAAGACGAGGAGAGTGGTTATGCCGCCGGGAGTCTACCCGTCTACATGGAGGCATGGTAAGGGTACTCAGGGATGACACACTACTATAAGCCAGGGCCACCGGGCGAGAAGAGGCTAATCCCCCTCACCATACACGGCCAGTCCTTCGAGTTCCTATCCTACACGAGCCTCTTCTCAGGGTCGTCGATCGATGAGGGGACGAGGCTACTCCTCGAGAACATAGTGATCCCGGAGGAAGGAGTAGTCCTGGACATTGGATGCGGCTACGGCGTGATAGGGATAGTTGTAGCCAGACTGAACCCAAGGCTCAAGGTCTACATGACCGATGTAAACCCCCTCGCGGTTAAAACAGCACGCTTCAACGCTAGGAGGAACGGTGTAGGGGACAGAGTAGTAGTCGTGGAGGGAGACGGCTACAGACCCGTCGAGGGACTCGTGTTCAACGCCATATACTCCAACCCCCCGCTTGCAGCAGGCATGAGAGTAGTCGAGGAAATAGTGCTAGGGGCAAAGGAGCACCTTGCCGAGGAGGGTTTCGCACAGTTCGTCCTAGCAAGGGGTGGAAGCCACCTCGCCGAGAAAGCAAAGGGAAAGTATAGGGTAGTGGAAGCGAAGAGTAAAAAAGGATATATCCTCCTATATCTTAAACCATGAAGGGAGCCGGGGTGCCCGAGCGGTTCAAGGGGCTGGCCTTGAGAGCCAGTGGGCTCACGCCCGCGCGGGTTCGAATCCCGCCCCCGGCGCTTCCCAATACCACTGGGCCCTGGAAGGAATGGGATAACAGGTTTGGATCCGGGTTAATCCTGCATCAAGGGGAGTACTATCAAGACCCAGACCTCAAAAGTGCCCCGAGGAACTTGAAGGTGGTTGCGTAATGGTATATCCGGGTGTGTCGATTATATGGCTTAACTATAATTCCATGGGCGTGATCGACAGGGTTTTAGCATCGCTTCAAAGCGTCTTCGACTTAGATTACCCGCCCAACCGCTACGAGCTCATAATAGTCGACAATGGTTCCAGCGACGGTAGCTTCGAGGCCGTGAAAAAGTTTGTTGAAGGAAAGGATACTAGCAGAGTCAAGATGGTGAGACTCGAAAGGAACCTCGGCTTCACTGGCGGGGTTAACCTCGGCTTCTCCATGAGAAACCGGGGATTCAATTATGTCGCATTACTGAACAATGATGCCGTGGCCACGTCTAACAGCCTAAGGGAGCTCGTGGAGTTCGCGGAGAGCTATAGGAGTGTTGCAGCGGTTCAGGGCGTGGTACTGGATTCCCGGGGCCGTGTTGATACTGCCGGGGGCTTCATGACCGAGGACTTTGAGATGATGCCGTATCTATGGAAGGAGCCGGCTGGCAAAGCACCCTCGAAGGCCTTTGCAGTGACCTATGCAGACGGCTCTTACGCGCTCTACAGGATTGAATACATTGAGAGATGCGTGGGCGGACACATGTTTATATGGGAGATGTTCGCGTATGGCGATGACAACATCCTCGGGCTCATGCTGTGGAACTGTGGCTACGCATCGGTATCGATACCCGTGGTCGTCGCGGAGCATGAAAGGGGCTCCACGTTTAGGAGTCTCGCTGCATTCAGGCTATACCTTGCATACAGGAATAACACTGCATTATCAATGATAACCAACTCACGGTACAGCGGGTTAATACAGCTTAACACCGTGCTAGGGGCGTTTAAAGGTGCAGTGATAGGTAGGCATTCCACTAGATACATTCCTGTAGCGGTGAGATCCCTAGTCGATGGAAGAATACTGGGCCGGAGGCTTGCCGGGAAAGGAATACACATAGACATTTACAGGGCGCCAGTAATCACAGTGAAACCGTTGGAGGAGGTTCTAGGCCTCTACATGCCGGGCAGGCTTATAAGGAAGAAGATCACGGAGAGAGTGAGCAGATTTATTGAAAGGTTCAGCATGGAGGATTTCGAGAAATGTTGGAGGGAGAAATGTAGGGATCTACGTGGCATGCTAACTATTTAGCCTTTCCCACAAGTAAAAGATCTCATGGTGGAGTACTTGACGAGAATTCAAGGAGTCATACCGGTGGCGGGGGAGGGAAGCAGGCTCAGGCCCTTAACATTCACTATACCTAAGCCACTGATACCTGTGCTCGGCAAACCGCTCATAGTCCACAGTATCACCAGGCTCCTGGAGGCAGGTGTCTCCAAGTTCACGCTAATCGTAGGGCATCTAGGCTACATGTTCAGTGAGACCCTGGGCGACGGCTCCCCTTACGGTGTCTCGATAAGGTATGTGACACAGGAGAGAAGACTGGGGATAGCGCACGCCATTTACAGGGCGGTTGAGAACGGCGTCGACAACCCCTTCGTTGTCCACTTAGGTGACAACATCTTCGAGGAAGGAGTATCCAGATTCATTAGGGAGTTCGCTGAGGGAGACTACGAGGTCTTCATAGTTTTAACAAGGGCAAGGGACCCCACGCGTTTCGGTTGCGCGCTCATCAGGGATGGCAGGGTTGTCAGGCTCGTAGAGAAGCCGAAGGAGCCTCCGCCGGGTAGCTATGTTGTGACAGGCTTCTACGCGTTCAGGGATCCAGACATGGTTGGGAAAGCATTCAGGGATTTAAAGCCTTCTCAACGCGGCGAATACGAGGTAACAGACTTGATACAGTGGTTCATAGATAGAGGCTACAATGTAGGCTACGCTGTAACCAACGGCTGGTGGAAGGATATGGGTACGCCAAGCGACCTCCTCGACCTCCTCTACCTACTCCTAGACAAAGTGGATGCAAGGATAGAGGGCGACGTGGTTGGAGAGGTTAAGGGCAGGGTGATCATTGAGAAAGACGCTCTCGTCGAGGGCAGTGTGACGGGCCCAGCATACATTGGTAGAGGTGTCAGGATATCTAAGGACAGTAGTATCGAGCCTTATTCATCCATAGAGGAGGCCACTCTAGTGGAGTCGGGCACTATAAGTAGGAGCCTCCTGATGAACAATGTAGCCGTCTCACTCAACCGTGCACGCCTGATAGACAGTATCCTCGGAAGATACACCAGGGTAGATGTTTCCAGGGAGCTCCACGGTGATATGAGGCTGCTTCTCTCAGACTACAGCTACCTGCGCATCTAGATATCACAGTTCTTTGACACCATGTTACCGTTTATCCTTGAATACCCATCCTCATCTCTCATCATATCCAGGGGCTTCCGTCTTGTCCACGCCTCACGGGTTATCACCCAGGCCCCTGTAAACTCCGTTTGTCCCTAGATATTCCCCCAAATCAACAGGATGGAGGCAGCCTGGGTTTTTAACGCGTATATAGTTATCCATAGCCTTGTGGTGGGGATCGTGGCAAGGCTGAAGGCCCTTGTCACCGGTTACGAGCCCTTCGGCCAGCACAAGGTCAATCCCTCCGAGCTGATCGTTGAAAGGCTACGTGAGGCGGTCTCTGGGGAACTCGACGGCGTCGAGTTAGTGACAGCAGTGATCCCAGTGTCCTTCAGGAGGGCTGGGGAGAGGTTATTGGGGCTCCTTGAAGAGCATAGGCCGGACATAGCGGTGAGCCTGGGGTTATGGGCTGGTGCATCATATGTGACGGTTGAGAGGGTGGCAGTGAACATAATGGATGCAAGGATCCCGGATAACGATGGTTATCAACCCGTTGATGAACCCATAGTACCCGGGGGGCCTACCGCATACTTCTCAACCCTGCCGGTGAAGGCTATAGTGAAGGCTCTGAGGGAAGCCGGTATCCCGGCGGCTGTCTCGAACTCGGCTGGGACCTTCCTATGCAACTATGCCATGTACACGCTGCTCCACAGCGGTGCAACAAGGGGCTGTTTTCATCTTGATGTCTTCTAGAAAAGTTTATAAGCCTTGGTGCTGCATGTTTCCCCTGGATGATGATCAATGAGATAGGCTTGTGGAGTCTAACCGGGGTGCCCTGGCTGTGACGCGTGAGCCGGGGCAGGCCCCACGGGGCGATGGGAGCAGTGCTCCAAGCCCCTTGGGGCCTCTGGGAAGCCTGGCGGAGGGCCGCGTGCCGTTCGGCCCCATGCCCAGTGAACCCGCGCCGGAGGCGGCTTGGCTGCCCTGTGAAGGCGTGGGCGAGGAGAAAGCCCCTAGATATGATCGAACATAAATAGATGAGGATGAATATCTAAGGGCAAACGGCTACCCTAGGAGGGCAGGATACATGCACGTCCCCCTGTTGCCGGAGCAGGTGGTGCAGATGAAGACTGATATGGGTATTCCGCCCAGCATGTCGCTGGACTTAATGGTTAAAGCTGTTGTGATAGCCCTCAAGACCACGGTTGAGAGGTTTGAGACCGGGGATGAGAAGCTGCCTCCATGACTGCTGGGAAGGCCTAGGTCTGCTCGTAGCATGTATAAGCATAGAGATTTTATTGTCGTGAAACCATTAATGTTAATGAATACGGTGGCATGTATGAGGATAGCTGTTCTAGGTGGAGCCGGCTTCATAGGCAGCAACTTTGTTAGATACCTGGCCTCACACCGCTCCATGGATCTCATGGTGTATGATAAGCTGACATACGCCGGTAGATACGAGAACATAGCTGACTTAGTGGAGAAGGGTAGAGTGCTCTTCGTGAGGGGGGACATTGCTAATGAGGAACTATTGAGTCATGCGTTGGCAGAGTTTAAGCCTGACTTCATTGTGAACTTTGCAGCAGAGACACATGTCGACAGATCAATAAATGATCCATCACCATTCATCAAGACCAATGTCCTCGGGGTCTACACGGTTCTAGAGGTGTTGAAGAAAACGGATTCAATTTACATACATATCTCAACCGACGAGGTCTACGGGGATCTATGGGGTGATGGCGAGGCCTCCGAGGACTGGCCTCTCAACCCTTCAAGCCCTTACTCGGCGTCGAAGGCAGCCGGGGATCTACTCATAAAGTCCTATGGGAGAACCTACGGGATAAGGTATAGGATTCTGAGGCCGTGTAACAACTACGGCCCCTATCAACACCCTGAGAAGCTCATTCCGAGAACCATAATAAGGTTGCTTAACGGTAAGCCGGCGGTCATATACGGTGATGGATCCCAGGTGCGCGACTGGATACATGTCGAGGATACATGCAGAGCCATCGAGATGGTGATGCAGAGAGGAGGTGACTCAGAGGTATACAATATTTGTGCAAACCAGTATGCAAGCATCAGGGAGATTGTTTCACTACTCGTGAGCCATCTAGGGAGAGACCCACTCAGAGACATAGTCTACGGAAGACCTCGTCCAGGGGAGGACAGGAGATACGCTATGAAATGCGACAAGATAAAGGGACTCGGGTGGAGTCCAACTATAGGTATCGGGGAGGGCTTGAAGAAGACTATCGAATGGTATCTTTCCAACGAATGGTGGTGGAGGCCCCTGGTGGATGAGAGATACGTGCTCTCGGATTCACCGTGGAGCATGGGTGGCACTACTTGAGGATTCTCGTAACCGGTGGCACAGGTCTACTGGGCTTGTGGGTTACCAAGGTGTTTCTTGAGAGAGGTTACGAGGTCTACGCATCACACCATGAAAGGAAACCAGTAGGCCTTGACGGCGTGACATGGGAGCAGATGAACCTGGAGGATTTCAAGAGCGTTGCCGACACCGTTAAGAGGGTGAAGCCGGATGCAATCATACATACAGCAGCATTCACCGATGTTGATGGATGCGAGGAGAAAAAGGAGCTCGCTTACAGGGTGAACTACTTGGCAACAAGGATTATAGCGGAGACTGCTAGGGAGCTCAACGCTTACCTAGTGTACATATCCACAGACTACGTGTTCGACGGCGAGCGAGGCATGTACAGGGAGTTTGATGCGCCGGCACCCGTAAACTACTATGGGCTCACCAAGCTCCTCGGCGAGGTAGCTGTCAACACCCTGGCACCCCGCAGCCTCATAGTGAGAGTGAGCGGGCTCTACGGCTTCAGCCCTACGGGTAAGAGGAATTTCGGCTTGGTTGCACTGGAGAAACTCATGAATAACGAGCAAGTCGACGCATTCCACGACCAGTATCTTTCACCAACATATGTTAGACCCCTGGCTGAGAGAATAGCGGACATGGTTAAGAGGGAAGTGGTTGGAGTAATACATGTGGCTGGTGAAAGAGCATCCAGATACGAGTTTGCATCAAAGCTCGCGGAAGCCCTCGGGGTACCCAGGGATCTAGTTAAGAAGACGTCGATTAAGAACGCTGGCCTGAGGGCTAGGAGGCCGAGGGACTCCAGCCTGGATACAGGTAGGGCAGCCTCGATGGGTTTATCGATACCGCCGATGAACGAGTGTATAAAAAGCTTCATAAATGATTACCTTGCCAACAAGGTGGTTTAAATGCCGTTCAAATCCTTCACAAGGCTCAGCATACCCGACTTAATGCTCGTGGAACCCTTCGTCCACCAGGATAGGAGAGGATTCTTCACGGAACTCTACAAGAGGACAGTGTTCCTCTCCGAGGGCATACCATACAGTTTCGTACAAGTCAATATGAGTGAATCCAGGAAAGGGGTTGTAAGAGGCTTACACTATCAGCTTAAACCCATGGAGCAGGGCAAGCTGGTGACAGTGCTGCGTGGGAGGATATACGATGTCGCAGTTGACATCAGGAAGGGGTCTCCCTGGTTCGGCAGGTACCTGGGAGTCGAGCTCAGCGAGCACAATAAGTACCTGCTCTGGATACCCCCTGGATTCGCACACGGCTTCCAAGCACTCGAAGACAACACCGTGGTTCTATACATGGTCACTAAAGAGTACAGCCCCGAGCACGAGAGGTGCATAAGCTACAGGGATCCAGACATAGGGATAGAATGGCCCCTGGAAACAATCTTTCTAAGCGAGAAAGACGAGAAATGCCCGCCTTTGAAGAAAGCAGAGACCAATTTCAACTATCCTCTCTAACCATTTGCTCTTGAAGAGCACGTGCTCCCTCCAGAGGCCTCTGTCTCATCCAGGGCCATGGGCAGCAGTCGAGCCCGATTGCACGGGGTTTTCATCACCTAGGTGAACCTAACCCGTAGTAAAACCGGGCTAAACTACCCTTAACACAAGGCTTCTATCCTCGTTCTTTTGCAACCGGGTTTTCAGCCTATTGCTCCCTCCGCTCTTTAATGCGGGGGAGGTCAGTGGATTAATCTAACCTCCTCCCGTTCTAAAGGGCGAGGGTTTCCCGTTTAGGGGTTCACTGGTTCCCCGCATCTCTTCGGGTTTAGACATCTCCTCTGCAGGGCGGTCAGAGATCCCCATCTACGCTGGAGGCGGGATATCTCCGCGGGCTCTGGGCTAGCCCTGAACACAGCACTCAGGGTAAACTTTATTAACCCAAACCCGCTTACCTCCTGTGCTAGGTGGGATATCCGTGCACAGGAGGTATGTGTTGGTAATAGCCCTGGTACTACTATTAGTCCCACTAGTATTCTCCATTCAGTCGGACGCCCTCCTAGTGAACGGTGGATCGCAAAAGGTAAGGGTTGTAATAGGTTACAGGGATGACGCGTCGAAGCAGAGTATACTTAAGTCCCTGGGCGTGACTCCGCTGAAGGATCTAAGGGATATCAAGGCAATGGTCGTGGTAATACCGGAGTCCCTCATACAGCGTGTTAAGAGCCTGCCGGGCGTCAGGTATGTTGAGAAGGATGCACCCGCTAAGGCGCATGGTTTAAGCAGCTACTATGGTGATATCAAGTGGAACATGTATATGATAGGGATAACGGATGTATGGGACTACTATTACCAGTACTATGGTAGACGCGTCTTCGGCTACGGTGTAGTCGTAGCTGTATTGGACACCGGGATAGACTACTCGCACCCAGATCTCTACGGTAGGGTAGCCTACTGCATCAACACCATTGGTACGACAACCTATAAGGGAACCACGCTGAGCAGGTGCTACGATGGTAACGGGCACGGCACACACGTGGCCGGCATAATCGCTGCCACGATAAATAACCGTGGTGTGGCAGGCGTCGCACCCAACGTCACATTGATAGCTGTCAAGGTCCTAGATAACTCCGGCAGTGGGACGGTGAGCGACATAGCTGAAGGCATCACGGAGGCTGTGAAAGCCGGTGCGAAGATACTGAGCATGTCGCTTGGCTCCTCAGCTGACAGCAGTATATTGAGGGATGCATCATACTGGGCCTACCAGCAGGGCGCGATCCAGGTGGTTGCAGCCGGTAACTCCGGTGACGGCGACCCCTCAACCAACAATGTCAACTACCCGGCTAAGTATTCATGGGTTATAGCTGTTGCAGCCGTCGACTACTATGGTGACGTACCCTACTGGAGCAGCGACGGCCCCGAGGTCGACGTGGCTGCGCCAGGCGTGGACATACTGTCGACCTACCCAGGCGGTAAATACGCCTACTTAAGCGGTACATCCATGGCAACCCCGCATGTGACAGGCGTGGTAGCAGTAGTGGAGGCCATTAGGCTGGCAGCCGGCAAGAGCTGGCTGGGCTTCAGCTCCATATACAAGGTTCTAACGTACACGGCATACGACCTAGGGCCATCGGGCTTCGACGTCTTCACAGGCTACGGGTTGGTCGACGCATATAGCGCGGTGCAGTATGCTCTAAGCCTCCCGTAGTTTTTTCTCCGTGAAACCCATTTTCCCCCAGCTCTCCTTGAATACTGGAGGATAGGGTTTCAACTGTGGTCTGACCTCCTCCCCGCCCTAAGGGAACCCCCGCCCCTTTAGGTCACCATTACACATACATAAAAAAAACAAGCTTATAAACCTTCATCCCCGCCTTGAAAGGCGAGGCTTTCGGTTGTAAGGTTAGATTGGTTTCACGAAGCCCCATTTCTCAATAGCCCTGGCCAGCTCTCTATGTGTTTTCATGTACTCGTCTAGCGGGATGCCCTTTGATATTGCTTCCAGTGCCTGTCTGACTGCTAGTGCACCGGCTCTCGGCCCGTCTGGGTGGCCTATTACACCGCCTCCTATCTGCAATACTATGTTTGACCCTAGTGCCTCTATCACTGGCTGTATGTTACCGGGGTGGAGGCCGCCTGATGAGACCGGCATAGCGGGCTTAATATGGTGCATCGGCTGCTCTAGGTGGAACTGGTCGTCTTGATCCGGCTTGAAGTGGTTCTCCCTCAGTATCCTGGCGTACCTTATGACGTCGATTTTCCCGCCTTCAAGCTTGCCTGCTCCCGCTGTACCTATGTGTAGTTGATCTATGCCTATAATCCTGTAGAGCTTCGCTAACACGTACATTGAGATACCGTGGTAGGGGTTCCTGGTGAATGCAGCATGCATTGCTCTGTGTCCATGTATGGCGAGCCCGTATTCCTCTGCGATATCCCTGATGTATGTGAGGGCACTCCAACCAGTGATCACAACGTCGACCATGACATACGGGTTCCCGTAGTCGGCAACCAGCCTCAGCCTCTTCTCCATTTCACGTATATCTGAGGTAATATTGGCGAACCAAGCCTTCCTCTCCCCTGTCTCCTTCTCAACCTTGTCGATAACCCTCATTATGGCCTTGGCCCTTGCCTCGAACCTGCAGAAGCTGGGGCTGGTTAGGTTTTCATCGTCCTTCACATAGTCTAATCCACCGCTCAACAGTTCGAAGGCCAGTTTCTCAACCTCATCCGGGGAGTATCCTTCCTTGGGTTTAGGCACTGTGCCAACTATGGGTCTATCGCTCACCTTGAATATCTCCTTTACGCCTGCTACACCCTTGCTGGGACCCTTGAAGGATTCCAGGAATTTCCTCGGCAGGTAGATGTCTTCGAGCCTTAATGCTTCAACACGCTTCATACCGAAGATATTCCCCGCTATCGAGGCGAGGAGGCCGGGGATGTTGCCTTCCTCGAACAGTTCCACGGGGTATGCTATCCTAACTATCCATGATCCATCGCCGAGATCCCTGAAGAAGTATGCCTTACCGCTCAACCTCCTAACCCTTGTCACATCGTACCAGCTGTAGAGGCTTGTCCATGTGCCGGTGCTGCTTTCAGCAGCGACGCCGCCGGCTGCATCCTCTATCGTGAACCCTGGTGCTGGTTTAACCCTGAAAACCGCCACGACATCGTTGTCTGGATCCGGGTTGTAATCCCTGTTCACATATTCATGGTAGGTCTCGAAGTCGAACTTGCTGCTCATGCATGCTTCACCCAGGTGTTGTCTCTTCTAATATTCCCTGCACACCCTAATAACGGTTAAAGGAGCTCGCCATCCGTTGCAGGGAGTGTTTAAAGGAATGTTGACAATGTACCTAACATGGTGGCAACGGGGCAGGTGTGCATGGAGGAGGTTATTTACTCGAGGAATGGTAGATTCGACTTCCTCGAGCACACTGGCGACATATATGTGAGGGCCTATGGCGGTAACATACTCGAGCTCTTCGAGAACGCTGGCCTCGCGTTATTTGACTCTATGACGAATATAGATGGAGTTAACTGTGTCGTTGAACGAGACCTCCTCGTTGAGGGATTCGACCTTGAGAACCTCCTGTATAGGTGGCTTGAGGAACTCCTAGTGCTCTACTATAGTGAGAGATTAATGTGCGGCTGGATACGTGTCGACGCTGTTTCAGTTGAGAGACACGGGGATGGATTCACCTATAGGCTTAAAGCCAGGGTTTCCTGTGAGGAATTTGATCCATCTAGGCACGAGGCAAGGGTCGAAGTGAAGTCCCCCACGTATAGCTTGATGAGGATATTGAAGGATGAGGATAAGTGGATTGCATACTTCGTCCTAGACATTTAACCCTTAAGCCTGCGTGAGCACTCGTTGCAGAAGTACCTTGTCTTAGCGTCGACTTCAACTATGCTGTTGCTGAAGTTCATGACGCATCCAGGGCTCCTGCAGTGATCTAGGCCGAGGACGTGTCCTAGCTCGTGTACAGCCTCTTTGACAAGCCTCTCGAAGTACAGGTTGAAGTCAGGCGGGGACCCATAGAACTCCTGTCTAAGCCTCTTCGAGAAAACTATGGCTGCCGATAGATTCGGCATAGCTTCACCGAACACGAAGTTTAATCCCTCCTCATACCCATCGAGGAAGCCCAGCCCGAGTACAGGAGTGCTTCTCTCAACCCCTGAGAGCTGGAGTGTGGAGCGCAGGTACTCGATGAGGCATTGGGCACGGTACTGTTTCCTCTCCCAGTTGAAGCACTTGATCGGCGGCTTCAACACCTCGCTCCATACAACCACCTCCGCCTCGACACCTGCTCTCCTAAGGGACTCAGCGAGCGACTCCTTTAAGGCGTCGAGGTATTCGAGCACGCCGTGGCTCGTGAAGGGGACGATGATGATCCTTTTCAAGGGGCACTACACCACCATGGATGAGAAACACTTGGCTAAGGAATATAAAGGCGTAGGGCACGCTATGCCGCCGCGGGGACTTGAACCCCGGGCATCCCGGTCTTCAGCCGGGCGCTCTCCCAGCTGAGCTACGGCGGCCTCAATACATACATAGTCTACGAGGGGTTTATTAGGTTTTCCCGCGTGCCCGAAGCATTTTTATCCCGGAGCCGGATAGGTAGTCACGGTGTCCAGGTTGCTCGCAGTGATCCTTGCAGGAGGCTACGGTAAGAGGCTGAGGCCGTTCACAGAGGATACGCCTAAGCCGATGGTGCCGGTTGGCGATAGACCGATCCTTGAGTGGCAGATAGAGTGGTTGAAGAGGTATGGGTTCAACGAGTTCGTGCTCCTAGTGGGCTACAAGAAGGAGAAGATAATTGAGCACATAGGTAGTGGAAGCAGGCTCGGGGTCAGGGTTACCTACGTAGTCGAGGATGAACCCCTCGGCACAGGTGGTGCTGTGAAGAACGCTGAGCACGTTCTCTCCAGGGACAACGCATTCCTAGTTGTCAACGGCGACATAATAACTAATCTAAACCCGTTGAGGCTCTTCGAAAAACTGGAGAAAGCAGGCTACCTCGGGGTCATAGCATCGATACCGTTGCCAAGCCCCTACGGGGTCCTGGAGATAGAGGGTGATGACAAGGTGAAGGGGTTCATTGAGAAACCCCAGTTAAGCGATTACTGGATCAACGCCGGAGTGTACGCGCTGACCCCGGACGCCTTAAAGTACTTCCCGGAGAGAGGAGACTTGGAGAAGACGGCTTTCCCAGCAATGGCTAGGGAGGGCCGCCTCGGGACGGTTCGGTACACAGGGGTGTTCTGGAAAGCTATAGACACCTTCAAGGAGCTGGAGGAGGCTTCAAAAGCTATACACGAGATATTCAAGTAGACTCATGGTGGGCGTGTTGATACTGAGCGACTGGGATATACGTGTCTACCTTGAGAAGAAACTACTCGTCATAGACCCCTTGTTCGAGGACACCGTGAGGGAGAACGGGGTCGACTTGAGGTTCGGTGAGGAGTTCTGTAGGTTCAGGAGGGGTGCACGCGTCGTTGACACCCTGAGAGACGGTGTGGACGACGTGTTGGAGTGTAGTAGGGTTGGCGGTGAAGGCTTCGTGGTGAACCCCCTTGAACACGTGTTGACAACGACGCTTGAATACGTTGAGTTCCCGAATGACCTGATAGGGCTGGTGAACCTGCGTAGTACTTTCGCCAGGTACGGGCTCTACATACCGCCCACTGTGATAGACGCCGGGTTTAAGGGGAATATAACCATAGAGCTCGTCGGTAGCACCATCCCGGTGAGGGTTTACCCCGGGCAGAGATTCCTCCACTTGATACTGGCTAGGACGAGTAGCCCTGTGTATAAACCGTACAGTGGGAAGTATCAGGGTCAGAGAGGGGTGACGCCGCCGAGGCTGGATGGTTCACACGCGGAGGGTGCACGCGTCCTCTAGGTTCAACGAAGGGTGGTTAAGCTGGCCCGTGGATCCGTTGAAGCCACGGGGAGGCTGGGCAGTGTAGTAATAGTGTTACTCCTCATCGTAGCCGGTGTAGCTGTGAGGGCGCCGTTCCTCTCGACTACCTGTGGAAGCGACGTGGTTCAGTTCGCGGGTTTCGCCGACACGTTTCTTCACCGCGGTTTCAGCTTCTATGAGTACAACTACTGGGAGGCACCGGGTAACAATTGGCCGTACCCGTGGAGATACATCTATGGACCCGTGCTCCTCTTCACGCTGGCTCCCCTGAGGCTGCTTGTAAGTGACCCTGTGAAGGTTGTCAGGGACACGGGGTTGAACATATATGTATCGCCATCATGGTGTGCAGCCGTTAAATCCGTGTTCACGGCCTTCGACATCCTAGTGGGGTTGCTGATATTTCTAATCGCCTGGAAAGCAATGCGGGTTGGCAGGGTTAGGTCTACGCTTGCATCACTACTGTACCTGCTGAACCCGATGACGATATATATCTCAGCGATCTACGGCATGTTCGATAACATCGCGCTATCACTCCTCCTTCTCGGGGCATACCTTTACATGTACAAGGGGCGTGAGCTCACAGGTTTATTCATCACAGGCCTATCTCTCTCAGTTAAGCAGACAATCCTGCCCCCGGTACTGGTCTTCCTAGTGGACGCCTTCAGGAGGCATGGGGCTTCAAGAGGCTTCCTCAACAGTATCCTAGCCGTTGCTGCCGGTGCTCTAGTACCCTTCACCCCGTTCATAGTGGCTAGCCCGCCCAGCCTAGCTCTACTGGTACAAGCGTTCGCCGAGACTTCGAGGCCGGGTTTCACCGAGCCACTCGTGTATAGTTTCAACGGCGTGTCAAGCCTGATCACCTTTATACGCAGGGAGAGCAATCTCTGGGTTATCGAATCCTGGTGGATTCCATTCACTGTGCTAACTGTTCTCACGCTCCTCACATACTACAGGAGGGGCGGGGATCTTCTCGCAGCAGCGTTCACCAGTTACGCGGTGTTCACGGCATCCTACTGGAGGGTGAACCACCAGTACCTAGTACCCTTGGTGGCAGCCATATCCCTGATCTTGGTAAGTGGGAAGTGGAGGGTTTTGAAACCTGTTTCACTATTCATCTACATATGGATAGGCCTGTGGCCCGTGGCATTCCCTACAAGCTGGTGGAGCCACGTCCACCTTGAAAACCCCGATGTAAACACATGGAGGCTCCTGGATTCACTGTCATTAATGATCTTTGACCCGGCTTTCTACGTAGCCTACTCCCTAGCCCTCACCCTAGGGCTCTACATCATGGTGACCGCATCACTGGTCTACTGGAGGGTTGATGAAGCCGGGTCGAGGACGTAATGTGCTAGACGGGTGGAGTGCCGCCGCCGGGATTTGAACCCGGGTTTCCCGCACCCTTTAAACGGACCTAGGGTGTCACGGGCTCGAGAGGCCCGCATACTTGACCGGGCTATACTACGGCGGCAACCTGGATATGATTACATATTGGACACGGTTTTTAAAGTGTTTCCGCTATTTAAACGGGTTCATTCATTAGGTAGTGGTGGATGCCGCCGGGTGCATGTAGTTGAAGGCGATGGTTCTATACTCCCCGTCCCCCATTGAGTCGAAGCCGCTTAGATACATGGATGTAGACAAGCCGAGCCCTGGCAGGGGCGAGGTATTGATAAGGGTTCACAAGTGCGGTGTATGCAGGACAGACCTCCATATTGTTGAAGGCGAGTTAAAGCCCGTGAAGCTCCCAGTGATACCGGGCCACCAGGTTGTGGGCGTGGTGGAGGAGGTTGGCGAGGGTGTTGAAGGGGTCTCCCCAGGGGAGAGGGTTGGGGTCCCATGGCTATACTACTCCTGCGGTGAATGCAGGTATTGTAGGAGAGGGCTTGAAAACCTCTGTGAGAACGCCTTGTTCACAGGGTATAGTGTTGACGGGGGTTACGCTGAGTACATGGTGGCTAAGGCCGGCTTCATACACAGGATCCCTGGTAGTATAGGTGACGAGCATGCCGCGCCATTAATGTGTGCCGGGGCAGTGGGCTACCGGTCGCTTAAGCTCACCGGGCTCCTCGGTCGAAGCGATGCAGTGCTCGGCTTATTCGGCTATGGGGCGGCTGCACACCTAGTGCTCCAGGTGGCTAGGAGGCTCGGGTTAAGGGTCTACGTGTTCACAAGCAGCAGGTGGAAGATAGAGAAGGCGCTTGAGAACGGGGCTGAATGGGCTGGTGGAACAAGCGAGGAGCCACCGCGTAAGCTTGACGCAGCGATAGTCTACGCGCCGGTTTCACAGGTCTTCATCGAGGCGTTAAGGAAGGTTGATAAGGGCGGTAGAGTTGTGTTAGCCGAGATATACATGACGCCGGTGGAGAGACTCGACTACAGCCTCCTATGGTATGAGAGGGAGGTTAAGAGCGTTGCCAACGTGACGAGGAGGGATGTACGCGAGTTCCTGGAGATCGCTGAGAAACACGGTGTGAAACCGGAGGTTAAGACATATGGGTTGAAAGAAGCCAACGAGGCCCTTGAGGAGTTGAAGAAGGGAGGCCACCTCGGCCAGATAGTCCTGGATATTGCTTGAGGAATCAGCTCACCTCTCCATGCACTTCTTCTTCAAGTCTACTGGGAGATCAGGGTTCTCCAGCACAATGCTGTTGCTGCATGCATCGAAGTATATTGAAATAGCCTTAAACACTACACCCATGGAGGCCGCCTCCTCCACGACTCCACCTATCTCCCCATCGATGCCGCAGTATAGCATGAATCCTTTAGCCGTTTGTCCCTAGATATTCATCCTCATCCATTTATGTTCGATCATATCTAGGGACTTTCTCCTCGCCCACGCCCTCATCGGTAGCCATGCTACCTCCGGTGTGGGTTCACTGGGCATGGGGCCGAACGGCACGCGGCCCTCCGCGAGTTTTTCCAAAGCTCTCCTCTCGATGTTCATCACCGCAGCAATGTCTCTCCCTCCTTCCCACCCGCAATGCAGGCAGAGGAGAGACCTCGGGGCATTGCCCCTCACCAGCCTCCCCCCGCACTGCGGGCAGGTGGAGGAAGTGCCTCTTGGGTTGACCTTTATGACTGGAATCCCCTTCTCTCTCGCTTTCTGCACGATTTCCCTAACCATGCTCCTAAAGCCGGCTCGGTATATTCTATCTCTAAGCTTTGGATCGTCCACGTCTTTAATCATGTCCTTCGGTGCTTCTCTAGGCAGATTTTCAACCGCAATTGCAACGCCTAACCTCTCTGCCTCTCTGACGATGAGACTAGCTACCTTCCTTCTAATGTCATTCTTCTTGTTAAACTCATTACGCTTCACCATGCGACTCGCATATCGATTTCCCTTCGTGGATTGTAGGATTTCTCTTCTGTTGTGGTAGCCCACGGTTATTTTTCTAATCCTCGTCTCAAGAATATATACTTTGTCTCCTGCCTTCACCGTCACGTTATTTTCATTAAGGTCTACGGCAATGACGCTCCTCGTCGGCCTTTCCTCCACCATCTTCTCAAAAACGAAGTATACGTAGGCTACCCTTCTCTTCTCGTCAAGTTTAAGGCGGATCTGCGTTCTCAACCGCCAACCGCTGTTAACGTACCTCCAAAACAGCTTGGTGGGCCAGAGCGGTATCATGATCCACCCTCTGTGCGTAGCCACCTTTATCGCTGTGTAGCCTTCTGACTTCCACAGGTGGTCGTCGAGCCAGATGCTTACCTTCCTCACCTCTGGCCCACCAGTCTTTGCTTTTCCCTTGCACTTCAACGCTAGAAAGCTCCTTACGCGCTGAGCGGCGTCTTGGCAAGCCGTATGTACATAGTGCGATGGGAGGCCTGGATACCTCTCCCTAAGTTCTCGATACTTCGCCTTCTTTAGCCCGGTGAATGACTTAACGCCGTGTTTGAAGCCGTACTCCACGAGATGGACAACGAACTCTCTGTACTTCTCCCCAAGCTCCCTTAGAGCGTTGAACTTCCGCCAACCCAGTCGCGAGCTGGGCACGATGACAGTTCGCGTTAGAAGGCTAGTCATGGCTGACCTCCTCTACGAGTTTTCTAAAACCTTCGATGAGCCTTTTCTTCTTGTGACTACGCATGCCGTATAGCTTGCCGGCAAATGATGCAATTATTGCTATCATGTCCTCTACTAGCTCTTGCATTGCGTCTTTGGGTTCTTCTCCGAAGGCAACCTCGATCCTAACGCCAAATTTCCTGAAGAAGTACTCCAAATATTCAAATCCAAATCGCGTCAGCCTGTCTTTATACGCAACGACTACGACATCTACCGATCTGTTCGTCACTAAGTCGAAAAGTCTTCTCAACACTCTCCGCTCTGTATTCAACCCACTAGCAATGTCTGTTAGGATTTCAACAACTCTATATCCTTTCGTCGCACAGTATTGAAACAAGTATTGCGTCTGTCTCTCCAAATCGTTCCGCTGATCGGCAGAGGAAACGCGAGCATATATGACGGCTCTAACCTCCTTCACCTCTGGTTTTAGACCTAGAAGTCTCTCGACCTCGCTGTACGGAATCCTGTACTTGCCGCCAACAGTCCTAATGGCCTTAATATGTCCCTCGCTAATCCACCTGCGAAGAGTGGAGTAGCTAACGCCGAGTATCCTACAAGTCTCACTAGGTCTTAACAATCTTTCGGAATCCATAACTATCAAAAAACATGAATAGTCTCAAAGCTTATAAACTTTTCTAGAAGACATCAAGATGAAAACAGCCCGGTTCTACCGGGTTCGAGGACGCCGGTGAGTCTGCCAGTGTTGTTTATGTGGGCTTCCATAGGTGTGCCGTTAACCTCTGTGAGCACGGTGAAACGGTTCACGCGCGTCAGTATCCTGCATTGAAGCAGCCTACCGGGGTTGAGCTTCATGATTGTTTTCAAACCGTAGCAGCCTCCTCAGGGTGTTCGCGGCTTCCCTTCTCCACGTGAAGAGGAGCACGAGTATAGTTATCTGCCCTACATCGGGTGAAATGCTTCCCCCTGCTGCAGCCTCCTCGAGTATGGTGAACGGGTACACGGCTATTCTCTCGTAGCGTGCCATCATGTAGAGCGCGGTGTAGTGGAGCACTATGAGCGCTATCGAGGAGGCTGTGAAGAAGATTTTAACGATCCCCTTTAACTCGAAGAGTGAGGAGACAGCGAGGAGCACTATTATAAGTAGTCCAGCCAGCATGCTGTACACGTATACGGCTTGATCCAGCATTATCATCGACTACCCCTCTTAGCTAGCTCGCTGAGGATCAGGTACTTGAGGTAGAGGATTTTAGCCTTACGCCTGGTGAAACCCTCTATCACCCCTGCTTGCTCACCATGGAGTCTCCCGGCTTCACGCACATTGTGAAACACTCTTAGGACTTCGGCTGGATCCACCTTCGGCTCATCGCTCACAGCACTAGTTACAGCCTCCTCTATGCTTGACGCGGTGACACCTAGTTTTCCAGCCTCCTTCGATACATCTATGACCTTAACGCTTGGATCCCCTAGTAGGCTGACTAGTTGGCGGAGGTTGGCTCTCTTAGCCTGCTGGATAACCATGTCCCTGTCCTCCACTAGGATCGTGTAGCCCTCGTACACCGCCTTCTCAGCTATATGTCTTTCAAGCTGTAGGAGTCTTGGAGGAGGCTTCACATAGGGTATTGGAGGATACAGCTCCACGGCTACGTCGTGACCGCCGCCATCGTAGACGCCGAGGGATACAAGTAGGCTGGGCTGCAGGGCTTCCTCGTCGAGTATCTCGCTGACTATGGAGAGCGAGAGGAGCTTTAACGCTGGAGAAGGCTTGGGGATCACGGCCTCTAAGCCGGCTAGCCTCACCTTTATCTTCTCCCTTGAGAGAATGTAATCTATGCATCTCAGTAGCTGCTGCCTGACGGGCTCCCAGTTGAACCCCATGGTTATAAGCGTTGAGTACGCTATGTCATCTATCTCGGAGAGAAGTATCCTGTCCAAGTCGTCGAACACGTATTCCTCAACAGTCTTCCTCACGTCAAGCCAGTTGAACGTGTTTATTAAGCCCGCTGCCTCGGGCTCGTGGAGGGAGAAGTATTTGTACTCGCCTATTTTTACAACATCATACATTATTGTCTCGAAGGCTATGCCGTAACGCCTCCTGAGAATAATCATTAATGTGGCGAGGGCCAGTCTCAGGAGCTCAGCGTTCTCCACGGGGTCCACGGTGTAAATGTATCCATATGTGAAATCCCTGTACTCGCCTCCCGTAGGCATCGGGACGTATATTGTCTTCTTATCATAGTAGACTATCGGGGATCCTCCACGGGTGATCACCCGGGGCTTCTCGGATCTAACGGTCCATATACATCTATCAGGGATCTTCCGGTATCTGCCGAAGCCGTTTTCGGGGACGTATACTACGCAGAGCTCCTCGCTGGTTATCCTACCACTCAGCAGATCCCTTACTAACTGGGGTTTCTCCCCCCAGTTCAGCTTCACATACCTGTACTCCTCAAGCGCCGTTGAGAGAGCGTCGTCAGCGTAGAAGTCGACCTCCCTTATATTCTTCTCAACTATGCTCTTCACATGCCTCGTGGTCCTACCGTGGTTTATTGCTACTACCAGCGCGTCTTCACCATAGTCTATGCACCCGGGCTGGAACTTTTCGACGAGGTCGCAGTGCCCTATGGGCTCTAAGGGTATGAGTTCTCCGCCTCTTTCAATATACCTTTTTATACCGTAGGGTGGTGCATACTCGTAGAAGTTCAGTCTTTCAAAAACAGTGTCAAGCATCCTTGGATTGACGCCCTGCTGCGTCAGCACGCCTGCTCTCCGTAGAGCCTCTTCCTCGAGGCTACTTAATTCAGCCTTAAACCAGGGGGACTTAAGCTTCACGATACCTGTGAATAAATGTATGTAGAGGTTTGAAGGATTGATCACGGTTTTCTCAACACCTAGCTCCAGCCATTTCCTCAAAGCTTCAAAACCGTTTGACAACAACTCCCTGTCCCAGCGTGAGAACGGGATTATCACCGATTCCGCGAAGCCGAGTTCCCTTCTCCTCCCCTTCCTTCCCTCCCGTTGATGAAACTCCCTTACATCGTCGGGTAGCCCGAGGTGTATCACCCTTGCAGCCTCACCTATGTCTATGCCCTGGGACAGTGTTCTAGGGGATATGAGGATCTTGATCCGGCCGCTCCTAGCAGCCTCCTCAACCTCCTCGCGCTTCTTCTTCGACACAAGATGGTGGTGTGTGGCAACCGGTATGTTCTCGCCATACCTGTTCCTCAGCTCCCTCAGGATTTCTTCAGCTGTGCTTATGCTCCTCGTGAACACTATCGTCAGGTATTCGTCCTCCATGAAGCCTGAGATTATTTCAGCAGCGTCGACACCGGGTTCAGGGAACTGGTAGCCGAGTGCCTCGAGGATTGAAAGTATCTTCAACGAGTTCTCCTTGAACCTCCTGAAATCGTTGACTATGTCACTGTACTCTTCGAGCTCCCTATGGTGTTCAAGGATCCTCCCCCACTCCTCCTTAATGGTCTTCCATAGGTGTTCAAGGTTTCTTCCAAGCACTATGTAATACCTGTTCTCGACCTGGAATGGTTTTCCATCGATAACCGAGTATTCTCGCCCAGTCTTCTCCTTTAGGAAGGCTCCTAGGTCGTCTGGGTTGGAGAGGGTCGCGGTTAGCACTGCTACCTGGGGAGGCTTTTCGCTCACAGTTGACAATACATCGGTCATTGCGAGCAGTAGTGCTATGCTTCTCGGACTATAGAAGTCTATTTCATCAATGACGAGGAGGTCTATGTTCTCGTAGAGGCTTGCAAGGAGAGCCGTCTGCTTCCTCACGAGATACTTCTTCAGGTCGTGTAGGATGAACGCTGGGTTAGAGACCACTACGCTTGCAGACCTAGCCCTCAGCCTCATAGCGGATCCCCCGTGCCGGCTCACGTACTCCCCTCGCTTAACACTGTCTATTTGGAATGGTTCATCGCCGAAGAGGGAGAGGTACCTGTTCATCCTTTTAACCTGGTCGTTTGCAAGCGCCAGGGTTGGATACAGGGCTAGAACCCTTATCCTGTGACCCTTCGACAACTCGTCTAGGACGTAGAGCATCCATGCCTCTGTTTTCCCGCTTCCCGTTCCAGCCTTCAATATCACGTTTCTCCCTTCTCTCAACGCTTGGAACGCCCTGTATTGGTGCGCGTAGAGCCTGCAGCCGCCTATGGGTAGTGAGGCCAGCTGCGGGATCAAATCGGCGAACCTGAGATCTACGAGTTCGGGTTCAACGGGCTCCTTAACAAGCTCTACGAAGCCGTATCCTTTACCTGAGAGCACGTCTCTCGCGGAAACCCTCATACAGCTGACACCAGGCCTACACCTCGGGTTTGATTCCACACGAGGGAGCACTCAGTGTTTCCGGCTCTCATCACAGCCCTGCTCATGAGACCCTCTTATCATCATCAAGCCACAGTATGACTCTAAGGGTTTTAATCCCTGCATACAGCAGCAACAATTACTCCTGTAGCGATCCCGGCGACATCCTTCAGGGTCAGACCCTGAAGTTTTATAAGTGGAGGCAGCCTGATTATTTTGAGCATGGATGCGGCGGTCGTCTAGCCTGGACTAGGACGCCGGCCCTCCAAGCCGGAGATCCCGGGTTCAAATCCCGGCCGCCGCACCTTTTCAAACTAGCTGCCTGGCTCCAGGTCGCCGTGCCCGCAGCCAGCACCCCTTAACGCGTTGCGGATGCACTCGGCTATCCTGTCTCTTGGGACGAGCTCTGGGCATCTCTCAACGGTAGGCGTGCACGAGCCGCTTAGGTATTCGTCGAGGGTGCAGGGTGCGGCCCTAACCCTCGCGTCCTGCAGCACGCACCTGGGCCCCGCGTACTTGAAGAGCTCCGGGGCGACGCGCCGCAGCTCCATGAGCATCTGCCACGCTACGTTCCTCACCTCCCACTGCGCCCTGCTGCAGGTTCTAAGCGGGATGAATACTTCGAGGAGCTCCCTGGCGTTCATGGACACCAGTAGCCGGGTTTTCACAGCCTGCGGCAGGAGGTATCTCGCGTCCTCGAAGGAGATGCCGCTGGCCACGGCCCTGTAGTAGGATTCAACGCCTCTGAGCAACGCCTCTAGGAACCCTTTGTCCTCGGCCTCGACCACGCGGGGCGGCACTATGAAGGCCTCCGCTACGACGTCGAGCAGGTCGTGGAACCCTGGGCTCGAAGCGGAGAGCGAGCCGAGAACCCTGAGGAACGCTCCGTAGTCCTCGGCATAGGGGATCCCGGTGAGCTCGCACGCCTTCTTGATCATCCCCCTCAGGTACTTATCGCTGTACCTCTGGGAGAGCTGTGAGAAGGATGCGTGCCTGTGCCTCACCAACTGGTGGCTGCACGCCCTGCTGCACACTACTTCGAAAACGAACAGGGAGTGTTCGAGGGGGGAGCCGTGCCCGCGTTTAACGAGCTCCCTGACCCACTCCTCGGCTCTTTCACCACTCATCCCCTCGCTTATCGAGGTAAAGTCCTTCGGCGAGAGCGTTAGCTTCGACGCCGACGCGATTATCCTCGGGGAGTCGTGTAGGTAGGCGACCAGCCTCGCGCTGGGGAGATGCCTGCACACCTAGCGGGGCACCTCCCTCACCACCGTCTTGAACCCGCGCCGCCTGAACGCTTCCGCCACGGTCTCAACCTCCGGGGCATCCGGCATACAGTGCCTGCTGCACCATTCAAGGTCTCGCGGGTCGACCAAGGGCTTCGTCAGCAGGGGGTTCACGACAACGGTGGTCTTATCCACGTGTTTCCCGAGAACCGGGAGCACTGCTTCAACAGCCTCCTCGATGCTCCCGGCGGTGAGCCCCTTGGCAACCGGTATCCTGAGTTCCAGGGGTATCTCGTTCTCAACCACTAGTCTCAGCGAGTCCACGTAGAGCTTGAAGAGCGTGCTTGATGAAAGCGGGGTCCCGGTGAGCTCGGCGAACGGTGTTTTAAGGTCTGTTGCAACATGGTCGATTAAACCCTCTTCCACCAGGGTTTTAAGCGGCTTGTAAAGCGTGAGATTAGTGTTGACGCTTACGGGGACCCCTATCTCCTTCACCCTCCTGAAGAGCCCGGCGAGCCCCCTGTACTGTAAGAGGGGTTCTCCCCCGGTGACGTGGAGGTAGTCTATGAACCCCTTGCTGGAGTCCACCTCGCTGAGCAACCTGTCGACATCCAGCGGCCTACACACCTCCCTGTCCCCTGTGGCGAGCCTCCAGTTGTGGCAGAAAGGGCACTTCAGGTTGCACCCGCACAGCCACAGCGTGAAGGTCACAGAGCCGTGCACATCCACCAGGCTTACATTCTTCCACCCGGACCCGATGAGCTCCATGCTAATCTCCACCGCCCACGCTAACTGCTCATCTCCCGAGTAGCTAAAAGCTGTTGCCTCCCTCTAGGCGCTGAGGTGAGGAGGAAAACTACGGCTGGATCTTGTTCCCCGCCGGTGCCTGCTCCGACTGCCGTGGTTCCGGCGCGAGCAGGAAGGCGAACGCGGCGGGCACCCAGGCGGTGAGCGGTGCAACGTAGGCGATGATAACGAACGCTATGACCCCGGGCACTATCGACAGCGACGCATCCGCCCAGGCCAGCACCGCGGCGACCGCCGAAAGCGCGAACGCAGCACCGGTGCCCGCCACCATGGCGACGCCAGCGGCCTTGAAGAGTTTTTCACCGGTCTTGGAGGCCAGCGCGTCGAAGGCCTTCCTGAAGAGCGTTGCCCCGGCGAGCTGCGACGCAGCCAGCACCAGTAGTGCGGCGCGCCCGAAAACCCTCGGGGTCGGAGAGCAGAACCACCACTCGCACAATGTCGCCTCTAGGTACGCCGCGTACAGCCCGAGCGCGGCGAACACGGCGAAGCCCACCACCTCCACGGCGACGGCTTTCACGGCCCACTTATACGCCGACTCCTCGCCGTACGCCTTTGCCACCTCTCTCAACCCCTCAAGCACGAGCAACAGGCCCACGAACGCGGCGAACGGCGCAAAGAAGCCGAGCACCAGCGGGGCCAGCGCCACGATGAGCGCGCCCGCGCCCGCCAGGATCTTGCCCTCCCTGAAGCCACCCATACTCGGCCACCGCTTAAAATTGTGTGCACTCCACTATTTAACTACTGTGGGCAATGCGTAAACAACTCCACAACCGCGGTTGGCAACTGGCAATGCCACATGGCACCAAGTGCTCTTCCTTTACAAGCAGGGGTAGGAAAAACTTTGCACACGAGGAGGGCTTAGGCGGGCTCGACATACAGGATTATATGTATGTCGCCGTAGAAGCCTGTGGCGGGGATCGCCACGGCGATCTCCACCTCGGCGCTCTCGCCGGGCATGATGACCACGGGCAGTTGCGTCAGGGGTCTGACGGGGAAGCCCTCCTTGCACCCAATCCCGACCACCTTAACCGGGTAGCTGGCCTGCGAGTAGATCCTGATGGTCTCGTTCATCTCGTCGCCCGACGCTACATACCTCCAGGCCGTCGACCCGAGAGCGTATACCCCCGTGACATTACCGGAAACCTCGGCCTTGACGAGGATCTTGGAGATGTAGATCAGAGGCGGAACGAACAACTCTTTGTAGATGCCGTGTGCGGTATCGTTGTATATCAGCTTCGAGGGCATAGTCCCCATGAAGAAGGCCACCCTAAACCTAGTGTAGTTGCCGGGCGTCACCGTGAGGGAGCCGCAAGTCACTTCGAACGGGGCGGTGCATATCGGCCGGTGGGCGTTACCGAACCTATCGATCAGCACGAAATTGCCGGTCGTAATCGCCCAGTTGCCCTCGCCGTTGTACCCGGCTCTTATCTCCAAGACCACGATGCCGAACATCGTGTCGCTCACTAGATTGTCGTATATCGCCCTCTCGACCGCGAGCTCGCACTTCTCGGCGGACGGCGGTGGAGGGGTCTGCGTAACAGTGGTTGTCACCGTGGTCGTGAGGGTCGTTGACTCGGCGACGGTGTAGGTCCTGCTAGGGGACCCGTAGTACCCTGCTGTAAAGGATGCTAGTGCAACCGCGATGGCTGCAGCGATTGTGATGAGTGTGCGGGATCCGGTCATGGTCTATCCCTCCTTGAAAACTACGTGGGTGGAGCGTTAGAAAACTGAGGTCGTCAGACCCCGTAGTGGTGCCTGGTCCAGAACTCCTTTCTCCTCTGCGGGTTCCAGTTCTTCAGGGGCCTGTAGTATCCGATGATCCTGCTCCAGACCTCGACTTCCTCGCTCCCGCACCTGGGGCAGGCTCTGTGTAGCCCCGTGTACGTCTTGTTGCATCTCGGGCAGTAGGTGAGTGCCGGCGTGAAGCTCCAGTAGACTATGTCGGTCTCCATTATTCTCTTGGCTAGCTTGGCGAGGGCCTCGGGCTCCGGCTCCTCCGCTAGGAATATGTGCATCATTACTCCGCCGGTGAAGTACTTCTGAACCATGGCCTCCACCTCTATCCTCTCGGGTAGCTCCATCTCCGAGGCGTAGTAGGGTGCTATGCTGGTCGAGTAGACCGGGTTCGAGGGGTCGGGCAGGTATTCGGCTAGCTCCGGGTGCCTCTTCAAGTCTATCTCCGCCATCCTCGGCGAGGCGGACTCGGCGGGGACCTCTTCGACGTTCCACGGCGTGCCCTCCTCCCTCATCCACCTTCTGGCCGTCTCCGTCGCGTGCTCCACTATTCTCCTCATGAGCTCGCCGGCTCTCAGCCAGTCGCTTCTACCCCCGTCGAGCCATAGCTTGGGCTCCTGCATCAGTATCGCGGCGGCTTCGGGTAAGCCTATCAGCCCTATGGTGTTGAAGTGTGTGCCGGGGAACTCCGGCATGTACTCGGTGATCATGTAGTAGAAGCCGGGGTGCTCCCGGAGCATCCTGACGTAGCGGTTCCTGAACCAGTTGACGGCTTCCCTCACCAGCCCCAGCGCCTCGTCGTAGAGCTCCCAGAACCTGTCGTCGTCCCCCCTGGACTCCAAGGCTAACCTGGGCAGGTTGACGTCTACGACGTTCACGCTCCCCGTTATATCCGGCATCGCCCAGAGCCCGCCGAACCTCTGCCTCTCCATCTTACCCCAGTACTCCTCCCGGAGGGCTTCGGCATCCTTCCTGAGGCTTGAGAGGCTGAAGCCCGTGTTCTTGTAGGCGTAGAGGAGCTCGTTCTTCTGGATGCTTAGGCGGCAGCACATGGCGTAGCTCGCGTCGGGGTCGACGACCCTGGTGTTGAGCCAGTAGAAGCTCCCCCGCTTGGCCGCGGTCTTGAACACGGCTTCATGTATCTCCGGGTCCTCCCACAGCATCTTAGCGGTGGTCATGAGCGTCGGTATGGGGAAGGTGAACGGCTGCCCGACGCTGTCCCCGTTCATGTAGTTCTCGAAGAGGGCTAGGAGGAAGGTCTTGGCCTCCTTCTCGTAGGCTCCCAGGGGCTCGGTCTTCCTCCCGTCGTACACGGCGTAGTCGCCTTCCAGGGCTTTCCTCGCGGCGTCCATTATTATCGTGAAGTTCGTGAACGGGGTCTGCAGGCCGATCCTCGTAGGGTAGTTCAGGTTGTAGAGGAGCCTCTGGATGTTCTGCCTCACGGCACGGTAGTCGGCGCCGTCCCCCCTGATGAAGGGCCCGGCGTACCACTCGACGCTGGAGAACGCCTGCGCACCCGTGAAGTAGTGCTGGAGCGTGATGAGGTAGTTCGCCACGTGGTCTACGAAGGTGTCGAGGTGCCTCGCCGGGCGGGATATAACCGTCGGGGTCTTCAACCCTTTCTCAAGCAGCCTGGCCAGGCTGTGCCCTGTGCAGTAGGGTATGTAGAGGCTGTGCGGGAGCTTGTGAATGTATATCAAGCCGTCCCTGTGCGCCCTCAGGATGTGGCCCGGCAGGAGGCCGAGTAGGTCGCGCTTCATGTATTCCTCGAGGAGGTAGCTGAAGAAGCTCCCGGGCCCAATGTACCTGTTGGCATTCTCGTTTACATCTAAGCTGCTCCACCTAATGTACTCGGTAAATGGGTCCTCTACTCCTACACGTGACTCCCTGACCTGCATAAAGGTGCCTCCTTGAAGCCTAGTAATAGGGCCCCCGGTATTTATGCAGGTTTGACAGCCCTGATTCAACCCACTGGGGGATAACAGGGTTATGGTGTTTCATCAGTGTGCACGGGCCTGGAAACACGTTATGATAGAACTCCGAGTACTCTTTCAGCGCCCGCTATCACCCTGGAGACAACGATCCATGTGGCGAGCGGCTCCCTGTGTATCGAGTAGCATCTGGATGCGTGTCTAAGGGTTTCCTCCTCGAAGTCGCCGTGGGGGAATCCACCTACTCCTACTGCGAGCCCCTCCTCCAGTGCCTCTCTGGCAACATCCTCTACTCTGTGTGGCTCACATGCTTCTCTCAGCAGTATCAGCCCCCTGGCTCCCGCAGCCTCTAGGAGCCTTTCAAGAGGCATGGTCTCCACGCGTAGAAGGGGGTTCGCGGAGCCCGGGGGTATACTGCCCTCCTTGAACAACTGCTCCATTAGCCCTGTGAACCTGTTGTAGTTCCTGGGTATCCTTGTAGAGGGGTTTATGAGGATTGCATGGCCGTTCAATGTGTGCACGTAGATCTCCATCATACCTGCCTTGTTGAGCGGGCTTTCAAGGGCCTCTAGGAGGCTTACATGCACTATGTCTGGTCTCCCACGTTTATGTTTAAGGGGCAGCCTCTTCATCGCGTGGTAGTGGATGCTTACATCGAGCAGTATGTCGGTGGGCTTCTTGCCTCTTCTCGCAGCGCTCTTGACTACTGCTGGGTGCGCTGCTATGCTTGCTGGAACAGTCTCCAGGGAGGCTTCAAGCAGTATTATCTTCAGCTTCCCCGACACTTCAATCACTCCTTTCAGCGATTTAATACGGGGTTTAAGGGATAATTATGCTGCGTGCCCGCTGGGAGGGGCCGGGTTACTTGGCGAGGAGCAGGTACATCAGGGAGGTTGCAAGGGAGAGGATGATGCTTCTCTACAAGTACTCGCTTGAGGAGGCTAGGAGAGGGGATCTCGGGTTAGCCAGACGCTACATCGAGATAATGCTGAGGATCGCCGGTAAGGCGGGTGTGAGGCCGCCAAAGTATATTAGGAGAGGTTACTGTAGGAGGTGTCATACACCATTAATACCTGGTTTAACCCTGAGCGTGAGGATCAGGGGTAGAGGCAAGGGGTCTAGGGTAGTATACAGGTGTTTAGAATGCGGGTGGACGAGGAGGTTCATGATAAAGGCATCCGGGAGAGGATCAAGGCGAGAATAGCTGGTAAAACCGACCTTCAGCTCGGTAAGAACGGGTTGACACAGGGCTTCATAGATGAAGTGAAGCTCAGGCTCGAGAAGCATGGAGTGGTCAAGATAAGGGTGTTGAAGTCCTTTAGGAGTAACTACACGGGGGACTTAGAGGAGCTCGCTGAGAGGATAGCTGGATTAAGCGGTGGGAGAGTATACGAGGTCAGGGGCTTCACAATCACGCTTGTAGCTACTCCCCGGCGTGAGGGAGAAGGCCGCCCTGGTTGACTGTGGAGCTGTAGCAGTGCTCGCTCACACAGTGGTTCTCCCAGTACTCATCATATATAAAAGCCTTGAAGCAATAATTAAGGGGGTAAGGGTGATTAATTAAAAAGGCTTAGCCACTAGGTGGTTACCAGGGTGGTCAGTGGTGGTTACAGCACTGGAGGTTCCAGCCGATAAGCTCATCAACAGGCTCGCAGAGTACCTGAAGGAAAACGTCCCGGAAGTGAAGCCTCCCGAGTGGAGTATATTCGTCAAGACGAGCTCGCATAAGGAGAGGCCTCCAAGCAACCCGGAGTGGTGGTACTATAGGGCGGCAAGCATATTGAGGAAGCTCTACAAGGCTGGGAGGCCTGTCGGCCTCTCAGAGCTTAGGAGAGAGTATGGTGGTAGGAAGAATAGGGGTGTGCGCCCTGAGAGAACAATACGTGCCCCCGGCGGTGCCATCAGGAAGATCCTCCAGCAGCTTGAGCAAGCCCAGCTTGTGAGGAGGACTAGGAGGGGTAGGGTTCTAACCCCTCAGGGTAAGTCGATGCTCGACCGACTGAGCTTCGAGATACTTGTAGAGCTCAGCAGGGAGAACCCGGAACTAGTGAAGTACCTGCCTCCGCAGGCTGCTCAAAGGTAGGAGGATACGGGGTCTTATACATGTCCTCGGAGACAGGCTACGGTAACGAAGGCTATGACGAGGAGCTTGAGGCCCTTAGGAGGAGGAAGCTTGAGGAATTACAGCGCCGTATAGAGGAGGAGAAGCAGAAGCGCTTAATGATAGACACGGCTCTCAGGAGGATTCTCACGCCTGAGGCAAGGGAGAGGCTGAACAACCTGAGGCTCGTTAAACCCGAGCTGGCCGAGATACTTGAGCAGCAGTTGATAGCACTGGCTCAGAGCGGCCGTGTGAAGATACCTATAACGGATGAGTTTTTAAAGAGGCTCCTCTCAGAAATATATGAGCAGACCCATAAGGAGCCAAGGATAGAGTTCAAGAGGAAGTAGGTGTTAAACCATGGCTAGGTTTAAGCACGTCGCCAGGAAGCTCAGGCTTGCTGCAGCGTTGAAATCCAATAGGGCTATACCGATCTGGGTGTCGGCTAAGACACGTCTCAGAGTGAGGAGGGGGTTCGCCCTGAGGAACTGGAGGAGGAGTAAGCTCAAGAACATCTAGGGGTGGTTTAGATGAGTGAGACCGGTAGCATGGTTAAATCCACGCATGTAATACCCTTGGGGAGAGTGTATTTCGGGCGACGCATGAACAGGGCTGACAGGGCTGTCAGGCTTGTGAAGAAGTATGTTGCAAGACACTTCAAGGATGCAGAGAAGATAATAGTGGATCCCCTTCTCAACAAGTATATATGGTCCAGGGGGCGGGAGAAGCCTCCCCGCAGAGTAGTAGTGGAGGTAAGGTTCGATAAGGAGAGCAAGGAGGCAAGGGTTTTCCTCAAGAGGTTGAAGCGCTGACGGCGCCATTCGTTATTAACCCCGCTGACTAAATATATCTCCGTGATCACGGTAGTCGACCACGGTGGTACTAGTGGAGATCACGAGGATGAGCTTCTTCGGCAACTCGAACATCGGGGTCTACGCGTACGTTAACGGCAAGGTGCTGATACTGCCCCCCGGCATCAGTAGCCACGATGTAAGGGAGCTCACAGAGGTTCTAGGTGTTGAAGCAGTGGTTGAGGCAAGGGTGGCTGGCACAGTGTTGAATGGTGTTTTCACAGCCGGCAACGATAACGCTATTATTCTTCCAAGGGTTATCTTCGCAGATGAACTCGAATACATTAAGAAGCAGCTTGACAGCCGGGGCATCGATATACGCCTCCATGTCTCTGGTTCACGTTACACTGCACTGGGGAATCTCCTGTCATGTAATAACAAGGGGTGTATAGCAAGCCCCCTCCTGGAGAAGGAGGAGGTTGAAGAGTTACGTGGAGTACTAGGCGTCGAGATCCTTCAGACACGCCTCGTCAACCTTGATATCCCTGGAAGCGTGCTCGTGGTTAACGATCACGGGGGCGTCGCCCACCCGGATGTGAGCGAGGATGATTTGAAAACGGTTGAAGGCGTCCTAAGGGTTAGGGTTGAACGGGCCACCGTCAACGCCGGGGTCCCGTTTGTGAAGAGTGGTTTATTAGCCAACAATCACGGTATAGTTGTAGGTGGCAGTACAACAGGACCCGAGATACTTAGGATTAGAAGGGGCTTTGGAGGTGGTGAGTAGTGGAGGTTAAAACATACAGGGTTACAGGCTACATGTTGATCAGCCATGACAGGTACCCTACATGGCAGAAGTTCACGAAGGAAGTGAGAGGCGTCGACGAGAAGGATGCACTGGAGAAAGTGTACTCTATACTGGGAAGCAACCATAAGTTGAAGAGGTATCACATAAGGGTTGAGAGTGTTGAGGAGATAGATCCAGGTGAGTCAAGGAACCCGTTTATAAGGCAGTTAGCGCAAGCAGAGAGGATTGTGAAGCCATGAGTACCGGGGGCCCCCAGCAGTCGGGTAGAAGCGTGTCACTCGAGGAACTGGTGGCTAGGATCAACGAGCTGAGGGAGTACGCTAACATACTGGCCTCCACGATAAACAATTATCTAACCCAGCAGAGGGAGCTTCAGCTCGCCTTGGAAACCTTGAAGAGCCTGCCTGAGAACGGTGGAGAGGGCTTCATAGTGGTAGACAGGTTGTCAACAGCGATGATCCCGGCGACAGTGGATAAAGAGTGGAGTAAAAGAGTGCTGGTTCACCTTGGGCTAGGCTACTACTTGAAGACGGATAGGGATAGAGCAGTGGACATAGTGTCCAGGAGGAGTGCGAGCCTGGAGAGGTTGATCAACGAGTTGGAGAAAAAGTATAGTGCTGTCGTCGGAGAGATGAATAGGCTCAGAAACATCCTTGAGACCACGTATAGCAGGGTTCAGGAAGCAAGCGGAGGATAATGTAGTTGTTTAGGAAGCTGAAGGAGGCATTTGCAAGATTCATAGATACGGCGTCCTCCATCCTTACCTCGAGGGAGAAGCTCCTCGAGGCGATAGAGGAGTTTAAACTAAACCTGGTGGCCAGCGACGTCGCCTACGAGGCAGCCGAAGACATAGCTGCCCAGCTATCCAGGCGCGTCGAGGAGGGGCGGGTTAAGCGCAGGGAGGACCTCGTTGAGGCGTTGAGGGAGATACTCCTAGGCTACTTCACCAATCTAGGTGCACTGGACCTCGTATCGCTTGCACGCTCAAGGAAACCGTTTAAAATAGTCTTCCTAGGGGTCAACGGCGTCGGGAAAACCACGACCATTGCAAAGATCGCCGTGTACATGAGGGGAAACGGGTTTAAGCCGTTAATGGTTGCAGCCGACACGTTTAGAGCCGGTGCACAAGAGCAGTTGAAGATACACTCGGAGAGAACAGGCATACCTGTCTTCACAGGCAGGTACGGGTGGGATCCAGCTGCCCTAGCGTACGACGCGGTACAGTACGGGGTCGGCAGGGGCTTCGACGTGTTCCTCATAGATACAGCTGGGAGAATGCATGTAGACGTTGACCTCGTGAACGAGTTGAAGAAGGTTGTAAGAGTTGTTAAACCCAATGTAAAAATCCTGGTTGTCGATGCTTTAACAGGCAACGATGCAGTGGAGCAGGCTAGGTTCTTCAACGAGGCGGTCGGCGTTGACGGAGTGGTTGTAACAAAGGTGGATGCATATGAGGAGGGAGGTGTGCCATTAAGCCTTGCCTACGTCCTGGGAAAGCCAATACTCTTCGTGGGGGTTGGGCAGGACTACAAGGATTTAAAACCTTTTAACCCGATTGAATACGTTGATAGGGTTTTAGCTGGTTTACGATAGGTAGAGGTGTCGCTGTTTGGATCTACGCGAACTAGTGGACTCTTGGAGGAGGATCCTGCTGATAGCGTCGAGGCCCGGGTTAGACGAGTATTTAACGGTGCTTAAGATAAGTCTACTCGGGCTCGCCCTGGTTGGAGGAATATCATTCGCCATAAGAATGGTATTCTACACCTTCCTCTACCCGTACACCGGGTGATCGTTTTGGAGGATCAGCAATCCAGCGGTGAGGAGCAAGCCAGGATCTATGCTGTGAAAACCACTGTTGGAAGAGAGCTGGATGTGGCATTCATCATCAGTATGAGGGTTGAAGAGAAGAAGGCTAAGGGCGAGGAGACAAGTGTTAGAAGCATCATCATACCGCCCGACATAAAGGGCTATGTCTTCCTCGAAGTAGAGAAGCTAAGCGAGCTTTACAGGGTTGTATCCGACATAAGGTATGTGAAAGCAGGGAGACCAATGAAAATAGCCTACGAGGAGCTTGAGAAGCTCCTGAAGCCCAAGCCCGTGATAGAGGAGCTTGACGTTGGCGACATAGTGGAGATAACGCGCGGGCCGTTCAAGGGCATGCGTGCCAAGATAACCGGTGTAGATAGAAATAAAAACATGCTTACAGTGAATATTTTAGAAGCCACGTTCACAATACCCATCACGATACCGGGTGATTACGTTAAGAAGATGAGTAAGGGTGCGTAGAAATGGTGAAGAAAACCATAAAGGTCATGGTGGAGGGAGGAAAGGCTACACCGGGTCCACCCCTAGGCCCGACTCTCTCACCCTACAAGGTCAACATACCGCAGGTCGTTAAAGCAATAAACGATGCAACGAAGGACTTCGAAGGGTTATCGGTCCCAGTGGAAATAGTGATAGACACCGACACAAAGGACTTCGAGGTACGTGTAGGCATACCCACTACTACAGCCCTCCTCATGAAGGAGGCCGGTGCCAAGCAGCCCACAGGGGATCCAGCACACCAGAAGATAGGCAACATCTCGTTCGAGCAGGTTGTGAAAGTCGCGCTTTTGAAGAAGGAGTCGCTGTCAGCTAAAACCCTGAAGGCAGCTGTGAAAACCATCCTTGGTACGGCTAGAGCCATAGGTATAACTGTTGACGGCAGGGACCCTAAGGAGGTCCAGAAAATGGTTGATGAGGGTGCTTACGACGAGATCCTCTCGAAATACGAGGAGGAGTGGAGTAAGGGTGGTGAGTGATGCCTGCATACACTCGTGAAGCACTCGCAGAGGCAATAGGGAAGGCAATAGAGCTCGGCAAGGGGAGGAGGTTCAAGCAGAGCGTCGAGATGATAATAGTGCTCAGAGACGTGGATGTAAAGGGGCAGGCAGGCAAGATAAGGGAGTTCGTAACCCTACCGAAGGGAAGAGGCAAGGAGAGAAGCGTGTGTGTTGTCGCAGACGGCGACCTCGCAGCTAAAGCCAGGGAGGCAGGAGCCAAGCTCGTGTTAACGAGCCAGGATCTCCAGGGTATTAATAAGAAGCAGGCGAAGAAAATAGCGGGGCAGTGCGACTGGATCCTGGTTAGAACAGATCTCATGGCTGTAACCGGCCGCGTACTCGGGCCTGCACTCGGCCCCAGGGGTAAGGCACCAGTGCCGCTGCCGGCTTCAGCCGACATCCAGGGCCTTATCAAAAGATATGCGAACACCGTTGTAGCCAGGGTTAAGGATCAACCCCAGATAATGGTTGCCATAGGCACAGAGGACATGAAGCCCGAGGACCTGGCTGACAACGCGCTGGCCGTGCTCTCCGCCATAGAATCCAAGCTCCCCTCAGGCATGGGTAACATAGGTAAGATAGTTTTCAAGACCACTATGGGTATGCCAGTGGAGGTTTAGAGGTGGTGTGCATGGCTGTCACCGGTAGGGAGATACCGAGATGGAAGGCAGAGATAGTTGAGGAGCTGGTTGAACTCCTCCGGAGGCACCGTGTGTTCGCATTGATAGATACCACGGGTATACCCGCCAACCACATCCAGATGCTTAGGAAAAAGCTACATGGCAAGGCCGTGTTGAAGGCGGTGAAGCCGAGGCTACTCGGGATAGCACTGGAGAAAGCAGGCATAAACCCCGAGCTCTTCAAGGAGCACTTAACAGGTCAGGTGGTGGCGGTATTCACGGATATGAATCCCTTCGAGCTTGCAATGCTAATGGACAAGTATGTGACGAAGACGTACTTCAAGCCAGGTGAGAAAACAGATAAGGAGATAGTTATACCCGAGGGCAACACGGGTATACCCCCCGGCCCCATGCTGAGTGTTTTCGGGAGACTCAAGATACAGACCAAGGTTCAAGGCAACGTTATCTATGTTGCAAAGGATACTGTTGTAGCCAAGCCTGGCGACGTTGTCTCCAGCGATCTCGCAAGCCTCCTGCAGAAACTAGGGCTCGCGTTAAAGGAGATAAGGCTTAGACCGAAGCTGGCCTACGACGGCGTCGTCATACCGGGCGATAAACTAGTGTTAAACCTAGAGGAGTATAGCGGCATGTTGACCACTGCACACCTCGACGCGTTGAAGATAGCGGTTGAACTAGCTCTACCTGAGCCAGGCGTACTGCAACTAGTGCTGGCCAAGGCGCAGAGACAGGCACTCTCCCTCGCCATCGAGGCAGGGTTCATAACACCTGAGACAGCTGAAGCAGTGTTACTGGCAGCCGTGGCTAAGGCCAACGCGCTTGCAGCCGAGGTAGCCAAGCACGCGCCCGAGCTCGGCTTAGAGGTTAAGCAACCAGTGCAACAAGTGCAACAGGAGGCTAAGGGGAAGGAAGGGGAGAAGAAGGAGGAGAAGAAAGAGGAGGAGTCTAAGGAGCTCAGTGAGGAGGCTCTCTCAGAGGGCTTCTCAGCCCTCTTCGGGTAGGCCGGCTTAGGCAAGGTGAGCCTTGTTTTACAAACCTTTCCCGGATACATCTAACCCTTCCCGCTCTGAAGGATGAGGATCCCCTGTTCAGGGATCCACTGGTTCCCCTCACTTGTTAAAGGTTTACAATCGGAAGCCTCGCCCTTAAGGGTGGGGGAGTCAGACCTGTAAAGCCCCAGGGGCCTTGTCAAGCATTGATCAGCTCTCAGTGGCCCGGTGTGTTAAGCCTCTACTCGGGGTGGAAGCTTTAAAAACCGTTTCTCAGATTTAAATCCAGCAGTAATGCTTTAACGCGTGGAGGTGGTGAGGTATAGAGTACATATATGCGTCTTTACTGCTGTACAAGGCCGGTAAGGAGATAAGTGAGGAAAACGTGAAGAAGGTGCTGGAGGCAGCCGGCGTAGCCGTCGACGAGGTAAGGGTGAAGTCACTTGTAGCGGCGATCAAGAACATAGATATAGCTAAAGTCCTCGAGCAAGCGATCGCAGCCCCTGTAGCGGCTGCCCCAGTGCAGGCTGCCCCGGCCACTGCCCCAGCAGCCGAGGAGAAGAAGGAGGAGAAGAAAGAGGAGGAGTCTAAGGAGCTCAGTGAGGAGGCTCTCTCAGAGGGCTTCTCAGCCCTCTTCGGGTAGAATCCGGGGCCTTAATCCTTTTATACCCCGAGTACATTATGGCTTTTTAAGCGGCATGGATGATGGCTATGCGTATTTCTCGATGCCACGGGTCCTGGTGCAGTCATCTTGAACCACGCCCGGCTCCTGGGTGGTGTGAGCTGTGACTGGTAAAGTCAGCTTCGAATACCTGCGTAAATACGGGTATGAGATGTATAGGTGTAAGAAGTGCGAGGAAGGCGTGCTGTGGAGCAGGGTTCCAAGGGACACGTGTCCAGACAGGCCTTGCAGCAAGTACGAGTTCCTCTACAAGGAGTATAAGCGCGTGAAGCCTTTAAGCCTCCAGGAGGTAAGGGAGAAGTTCATAGGGTTCCTCAGGTCTAAGGGGCATGGAGTAGTGGATCCCTACCCTGTCCTAGCTAGGTGGAGGAACGACCTTTACCTCACCATAGCATCCATAATAGTGTTTCAGCCAGCTGTAACAGAGGGCATAGTCGACCCACCGTACAATCCCCTTGTGATAATCCAGCCATCCATAAGGTTGAGCGACATAGACAACGTGGGCTTAACGTTCGGGAGGCATTTAACCAGTTTCGAAATGGGCGGGATGCACGCGTTCAACAAGCCTGGCAGATTCATCTACTGGGTTGAGGGGATACTCGATAACACTATAGAGTTCTTCAATAAGGAGATAGGCATAGACCTGGACGACCTGGTGTTCAAGGAGGGATGGTGGGAGGGGGGAGGTAACGCTGGTCCAGCTCCAGAGGTGCTTGTCGACGGCATGGAGCTTGCTACACTTGTCCACATGATGTACAAGGTTGTAGACGGCAAATACGTGGAGAACCCTGTCCTAGTCGTTGACTGCGGCTACGGTATTGAGAGGATAGCATGGTTCACTCAGAAGACGCCGACAGGCTTCCACGCCATATACGGCAGGTTGATCAACGAGTACAAGGATGTCTTAGGCGTCGAGGAGCCCCCCTACGATGTCTTGAAGAAGGCCGTGTACATGTTGAGCGATAGGGAGATAGAGGGTATTCGAGAGTATGAGAGGGCTCTCCGCGAGCACGGCTTCGGGGATCACATAGATGAATTCGTCAAGGTGATATACCTCTACAGCGTGCTAGACCATGCGAGGACAATGAGCCTGATGCTTTCAGACGGCGTCGTCCCCTCGAACACTGGTGAAGGATACCTGGCGAGGCTGGTGATCAGGCGTCTCCTCAGGAACCTTGTTAGACTAGGGGTGGAGCCGGCTAGGCTCACCGATGTGGTTCAGGAGCTCCTCGACAGGCAGATAAAGTACTGGAAGAACGACTACATATACGGCAAGTTTGAGGCTCACAGGGATTACATAATGGATGTGGCTGCTGTTGAGACAGCCAAGTTCATTGACGCGGTGAGCCGCGGCATAGACATAGTTGACAAGCTGTTGAAGAAGAGGAAGAGCCTGGGTTTAGACGACTTGATCACAATATACGACTCCCATGGCATACCGCCTGAATTCGTTGCTGAAAGGGCGAGGGAGCATGGTGTAGAGGTCTCGATACCAGGCGACTTCTACTCCAAGATAGCTCAGAGACATTCCTCACCCGGGGTTCTAGTCAAGGAGAAGGAGCATGAATTCCCAAGCGATGTGGTTGAGTGGGCTTCCCGCTTCCCTGGGACTGTGAGAGTATTCCACATGGATCCATACTTAACCAGTGTGGAGGCACGCGTCCTAGGCGTCAGGGACAGGTACCTGGTTCTCGATAGGACGGTAATGTATCCATGGGCTGGTGGACAGGACCACGACACAGGCTTCATAGAGGTTGCCGGCAGGCGCTACGCGGTGGAATACGTGGGGAAGGTAGGGAATGTAATAATCCATGTGTTGAAGGAGCCAGTTGAGATTGCAGAGGGCACGGTTGTCAACGTCTCAATAGACTGGTATAGGAGGTATAGGTTGATGAAGCATCATACAGCGACCCATGTGGTGCTGGCTGCAGCGCGAAGAGTGCTCGGCGACCACGTGTGGCAGGCTGGCGCTGAGAAAACTGTTGAGAAAGCTAGGCTGGACATAACTCATCACAAGTCGTTGACGCCGGAGGAGTTGCGGAGGATAGAGGATCTCGCGAATAAGCTCATAGAGGATAGGATCAACCTACGCTTCCACGAGATGGGTAAGTTCGAGGCTGAATCGAAGTATGGGCTACGGATATACCAGGGTGGGGCAGTGTACTCACCGATCCTGAGGATAGTTGAGATACCGGGATGGGATGCCCAGGCATGCTTCGGTACACACGTCCATAATACCTCTGAGATCGGTGGTGTGAAGATAGTTAATGCTGAGAGAATACAGGATGGGGTAGTAAGGTTGGAGTTCATAGCGTCGACCAGGCTCGTAGACCACATACGGTCACTTGAAGGAGAAATAGATGAGGCCCTAGCAGTCATGGGGGCGAGGCAGGGAGACCTGGCTTCAGCCGTGAGAAAGATGAGCAGGGAGCACGCTGAGGTCAGCAAGCTGCTTGAAGAGTACAGAGCCCGCCTGGCCGATACCCTGGTATCCCAAGGGGTAGCCGGGAAAACCAGTATCTGCGGTGTAGATGTAACATATGTGGAGCTACCGGTACGCGACGAGAAGCTGCTTAGACAAGTACTCGAAGAACTCTCACTCAAACAAGGGATCCTCACAGTTATAGATGCAGGGGAAACACTGGAGATAGCTGTGAAGCCGGAGAAGGCATCGGAGAAGAACATAGACCTCAGGAAGACGGCTGCAAGGCTCTCAGCTAAGGGGGCTAAGGGAGGCGGCAAGCCGGATCATGTAGCACTGAGGAAAACCAGTGCACTGAGCAGGGAAGACGTAATAAGCGAGCTAGAGAACACGCTATGCACGCAATGACGCCTGTGAAACACTGGTTTTTCCTCTATCACTGGGTCAATCCTACGGGAAGGAAAGCGTCACCTGGGTGTCAGATATATAATTCCCTTGCCTGGATTATGATTGTGGTTGGAGTGGGCCCGTCGCCTAGCCAGGATAGGGCGCCGGCCTTCTAAGCCGGAGGCCCGGGGTTCGAATCCCCGCGGGCCCGCTCCGTGGTCTCCAGTATGGTACCCTACCGGTTGCAACCTGCTTAGCCTGGTGCCCATGTATGAGGGTGGCGTCACTGATAACCGGCCTTTTCGGTCTTATCGCAGTGCTGGGCTTCATGATGCTGAGTGTCCCATTGGTTGACCTGCTGGCTGGCGAGCCTGTTTCATGGAGTTTCCTCACGCTCTCCATACTCTACGTGTTGACCGGTATCGCCGGTGTAGAGGCCCTGGTGAGGCTGGGAGGCGTTGGGGAGATGGGTTTCACTGAGGCGTACTTCGTCTCAACTGTTTCATGGCTGATCATACCGGTTCTAGCCGCGATCCCATTGCACATGGAGATCGGTGTTCCCTTCATCGACGCGTTCTTTGAAAGCGTTTCAGGCTTCACGGGTACAGGTCTCACGGTTCTAAGCGGCCTGGATCACTTGAAGAAGAGTATTAACTGGTGGCGGGCCCTCATGCAGTGGAGCGGTGAACTAGGCTTCGTCGTGTTCGCAATGGTGATGATACCCTTCTTCTGGAGGTTCGGCTACACGCTCTACGGTGTAGAGAGGCCTGTGAGAGTGATGTATACCCTGAGGCGTACTGCGAGAAGGATAACGGAGGTCTATATACTTGTCACATTGATGGGTGTGGTTTTACTCTACTACTCTGGTGTAAGCCTCTATGATGCAGTAATACACACTATGACGGCGGTGGCCACGGGCGGTATGAGTAACTACGACGCCAACTATGAGGCGATCTACAGGTATGCTCCGCTCAGTATATTTCCAACAATACTGGTCATGGTGCTCGGAGGCATGAACTTTCTTAATCTAAGCCTGCTATTAGACTTCAGGGCGAGAGAGGCGTTTAGAAGCGACGAGGTCAAATACTATTTCGCAGGGCTTGCCTCCCTCTCCCTGCTCTCAGTACTGGTCTTCACGGTGAACGGTGCTGGTGCATCATCCATAGTGCTCGGAGTCTTCAACACGGTTTCAGCCATGACGACCACGGGGTTCAACATAGGCGTCGTCGGCGGATTCCCAGTAGGCGTGAAGGAGATACTCGTGCTCGCAATGTTCATAGGTGGCATGTCCTTCTCAACGGCCGGCGGGGTGAAGGTGTATAGGCTGGTCGTCCTCCTGAGGAAGCTGGGCACATATGGGGCGTCGACACTGCTCCGTGAAAGAGTCAGCCTCAAGGTCTCCATGGATGGGAAGAACCTCGACGAGGATGAGGTGTCAGGCGTGCTCCTCGTAGTAGTGATACACGCCTTCATAGTGCTCCTTGCTGCATCCCTGATAAAGGTTGCGATGCCACATGTGGACTTCCTAGACGCCTTATTCGAGTCAACGTCCGCTGCTAGCTGTGTCGGGTTGTCAACGGGTATAACATCAGCGTCCTCCCCGCTCCTCGTGAAGCTGGCTCTAATAGCTGGAATGTATCTTGGGAGAATAGAATATCTCCCCTTGATAGTGGCAGCCGGCTACCTGGCTCACAGGGATGTGTTGAGGACGTTCAGGGGCTGAAACCCGGTACTATTCTCCTCAGCTATGCGGGCCTTCTCAGCATGCATCAGCCCTTATACCCGGGTTCCCTCCTCATCGGTGTTGTGGCACCTGGTGGTTTTAATACTGTTCAAGAGATACTTAAAGCTCCTGGTGGGCTTGATGGAGCAATGGGTTGTCTACGCACTCCTTGACGCGCTGGCTGCCGCACTTGCAACAATCCTAGCTAAGATGGGGTTGCAACGCGTTGACTCCGTGACAGCTACAGCGCTCCGTTCGATCGTGATGATGTTTTTCGCGGTGGGCATAATGCTGTACTTTAGAGGAGTCGAGCACGTTAAGGGGATTACTCAGGTAGAGTACCTCTTCATAGTGCTCAGTGGTGTCGCCGGCGGCCTCTCATGGATATTCTACTTCATAGCTCTCCAGAAAGGCGATGCTTCATCTGTTGCAATGATCGATAGGTCCAGCATACTCTTCATAATACTTCTATCCGTACTCATACTTCACGAGGAGCTTACGTGGAAGAAGGCTGTTTCAGCAATACTGATAGCTGCAGCACTCTACCTGCTGGTGGCCTAGTGTCAGGGCTGCTTGCAGCACAAATAAGCTATTTTTCACCGGTCTCCGGCTCCTTCGACCAGAGCTCACGCATCCTACGCCTTTTAACAGAGAACATTTCCCTCTCAACATACCTGTAGACCGTGGAGTGCGTCCTACCCTGGATCAACATTTCAACCGCTGTGCGGGCTATGTTGGCGGATTCGTAGTCACCTATTATGGCTATGTAGGGTTCATATATAGATATATAGGTGCCGGTTGCCTCCTCGAGAACCCTCCTCGCCCTCCCCTCCTCACCTATCACTCTTCCGAGAACCCTCTTGATATGGTTCGGTTTATCGCCCACGTACTGACGTACATCGATGACCACCAGCACTTGATCCTCATCAAGAAGCCTGAAGGCTCTCTCCGGGCTGAAGCCGTATGCTATGGCTCTCACGATGTCCCTTGCCTTCATTAATTCCAGGGAGGATGTCTCGGGGAAAGCTGGCTCCACTATGACGCTGCCTGTCTCCGAGTCTATGGTTAGCGTGGTGCGTGTACGCTCCTCTATCTCTTTCTTAACTCTACCGTTGTCGCCTATGAGGACGCCTACTCTTTCCAGTGGAAGCTTCTCGTATAGTCTTGTTACGCCTGGGATGAATCTTCCCTTTTCATCGCTTGACACGTCTTGACGACCTCCAGTAACTCCTCTAGGCTAAGGGTATCTATACCTGCTTCCTCCCTGAAAAACCTGTTTATGTTCCTGAGATCCCTGGCTAGGAATTCATCGGCGTTGGGGTGTGATAGATCCACGGCTTGGCTGACATCTATGATGGCTACATCGGGTCCAGGCGTCACCATTACATTGTACTCTGAGAGATCGCCGTGCACGAGCCTGGCTTTACAGTAGATCTTGACAACCTCCTCCAGGATCAACCGGTAGAGATTCCTAAGCTCCTCAGCGTCGAGCTCCCTGTAGGCTTCAACGAGTAGAGGGTATCTAACCCCGTTCTCCCCGAGGAACTCCATGACGAGCACGTTGTTCATGAAGGCCACGGGCCGGGGAACCTTTACTCCCGCTGCATGCATCCGCTTAAGGTTCCTGTACTCCTTTCTCGTCCACGCGTATATCAGATCCCTGGTGTCCCTGACCCTGATGTTCTCGAAGCGGGGGTCTCCCGCTATGTATTTATATATTCCCTTCCTGAACTCAGCGGAGCTTGTCAGATAGATTTTCACCGCCAGGTACTCGCCCCTGTAGCCTGAGGCAAGGTAGACTCTGGCCTCTTTGCCGGCGCTGATGACCCCGCTCAGCTTCCTGATAACCTTTCTCCTAGTTAATTCCACTATGGTCATAACGGTTGCAGTGTCGAAGACTTCTTCAACGGTTTCAAATAAATCCTTGTCTTTTCTACGGGGCTCGTTTCTCCCCCCTAGAAGCCTATCGATGTCGTCGCTCATATCAGTTCACTTAAGGCGTCGATGAACTCCTTTGGGACAACGCCTTTCTCAACCAGCTTGTTGACCTCGTTTCTCCCGTACTTGTATACTACCTCGCCTTTATCGGATGAGAAATCCCAGAGCCCTACTAGGATTATGTCTCCCTCGGATATCCAGACCCTCCTCCTGAGTTTACCAGGGATCCTGATCTTCCTGTCGACTCCGTCGAGGCATTTAGCCACGAGGAAGTCGCCGCCTAGGTGTCGTATGACACCGCATATTATGGTCCCCTCATCCGGGTTAGGTAACGGTATCTCGCTTCCCTGGCCGGCTTCTCTCTCGTCTCGTCCCCTGCTCAGATACACCACCTCTACTCTTTCTTCACTACTACTTCTCTCTCACCGTCACTTAATATTATAACTCTATCCCCTGGCTTCAGCCCGTAATTGCCGGGGGTTAACGGGTGCTCCCTAAGCTCCCCTGTCTCCTCGTTTAAAAGGTACACTGTTGTCTTATCCACGGCTGTCACCGTGTACACCTTGCTGTCCACGTATACTTCACGCGGCTTCCTCAACACGTTGCTCCAGTAGTCTGAGAGACGTGCCTCTACTTCGACGCCCGTCTCCAGGAGCAGTATCTTCAGGCTTCCATCGCCGACATGCTTCACGACGCCTATGCTCCCCCGGTATTTGACCACGTCGTTTTCCTTGATCACCGGTATCCTCACGGATATAGTCACTACGCCGCTCCACTTACCCGCCTGGAAATCGTATTTAACCGATTTAAAGGACTCCGAGGTTCTCGCCCCGTATTTCCTGGCCAATACGTCGACATACCTTCTAGCCGCGATGACGTCATCGAACTTTACATCCATTCCATCCCTTCTCTCCTCGACTTCAACTATGCTGTTTTCCAGGCCCATGGAGTGCAGGAGGGCGCTAACCTCCCTGTAGAGTTCTCCCGTCTCCTCAGGTGGATCGAACCTGACCTGTACGAGCGCCTTATGCGACCCCGTGGTTCTCCTCATGCACTTATCGCATACCTTGTACTCGGTTTCCACCGCTACGAGGCCTCTGATCCTGGCCACGTGTTTCCCGGCTACTTCAAGGGTGAATACTGCTTCAACCCCGTGTTCGCCGGCGCTGATCTTACGTATATCGGAGGCAACGTCGACCTCGAGGACTCTTATCTCGCTGTAAAGGAACCTGTATAGCTCGCTGAGTAGCTCCCTCCGGATAACCTCCCTTAAATCAAGGGGCTGGTGCCATACTCCTTTGAAATACCATGAGCCGCACTTAGGGCAGACGACTACTTTCACCCTCGGCTTCTCCTTGAACACGCCGTGGTGCTTCAGGTAGCAGTCTATGCATAGGCCGTTGATTAACTCCTCTGGTTTAGTCTCCCTGCCGCACCTCACGCAGAAACGGGTTGAATCCATGGCTGTCTACACCCTGACGAACATCGCTATGGGCACTCCCTTTATCCATAGCACGGCCTCCGGGTGTACGAGGCCTCTCTCTATCGCCAGCTTCACTATGACTTCACCCACAATGTTCCCCATGGTTGCCGAGCTCAACGTGTTCACAGCCTCCTCCGGATCCACGAGTTCACCCTTGTAGAAGAAGGGGTCGACGTAGAAGTTGGCTTTCCTCTCTTCGTCGACTAGGCGTAGGCCCAGTATGTTTTCATCGCATGCTGCAATAATCAGCTCGTTGCCGACTGAGTGTTTCTTCACATATATCCTCACGTCTGCTCCACCAGGATAGCACCCTAGAAAGCTGGTAGGGTGGTTTCCGCACCACACGCGTCGCATCTGAGGACGAATACCTTCCCCTTCTTGGTTAGCCTCGTGTGAACCGAGCCGCAGGTGCTGCATTTAACATATCTTTCAACGAACCTTACCAGTAGCTGGTTCACCGCTGAGGGGTTGAACTTACCCTTCAACTCTAGTTGGCCGGCCTCGTTGATGGAGCTGGGCACGTTTAACTCCTTCATGAAGTACCTCTTCAATAACTCCTCGTCCCTGTTCAAGATGTTAGCTATCTGCCTGAAGTTCTGGATTATCGTCTTGCCACCGATCACCAGCACGCTTGCCTGCGGCATCTCGAAGACCTCGCCGCTACCCCTCCTGCCGGCCAGCTTTTCGAAAGCTCTTTCTAAAAGCTTCTCGTAGCCTGGTAGCCCTTGCCTACTCAACTTGGACACCCTTGAATCAGTGGATGGTATAAAGGGCTATATATATGTAGGGATAGGTGCGGTGGCCTGCTTTGAAGGTATACATTGAGACCTATGGATGCGCGTTGAACAGGAGTGATGAGGCATTGATGCGTGAAAGCATCACGGGAAAAGGCCATGTCCTCGTCAACGACCCCGGGGACGCTGACGCCATAATAATCAATACATGCACGGTTAGACTGGACACAGAGTACCATATGGTTAAGAGGATTAGGGAGCTATACAAGCTGTCCATGGAGGCAGGCAAGAAGCTGATCGTGGCTGGATGCATGGCTAGGGCACAGCCCTACACGGTGTCAAGGATAGCGCCTGGTGCAAGCCTTCTCTCACCGCAGAACTCCCCCCGTGTAGTGGAGGTTTTGGAGGCGCCTGGCAGGGTAGTAATGATCAACGGGGTGAGGGCGAGGGATAGGATAGGCGTCTACGTTGAGAACAGGGTTGCACCGATACCGGTACAGGAAGGGTGTCTGAGTAACTGTAGCTTCTGCATATCGAGGCATGCGCGGCGAGTCCTCGTTAGCCACAGCATTGACGCGGTTGTTAAAGCAGTGGGGAAAGCGGTTAGGGATGGCGCAGTGGAGGTGCAGTTAACAGGAATGGATCTAGGTACGTATGGGATGGATTTATACAGGGCTAGAAGGCTTCCCGACCTCATCAGGAGAATCGTGGAGAATGTTAGAGGGAACTACATGCTCCGCGTGGGCATGATCAACCCGGAGCACCTGCGCCACATACTGGAGGACCTGGTCAAAGTGGTCGCCGACGCGGAAAACGTGTACAAGTTCCTCCATATACCATTGCAGTCCGGGAGCAACAGGGTGTTGAAGCTCATGAGGCGGAACTACACTGTGGAAGAATACCTTGAAATGGTGGACAGGGTTAAGTCAAGCATACCTGAGGTAAGCATCGCCACAGACATCATAGTGGGACACCCCATGGAGAGCGAGGAGGACTTCGCTGAAACCCTCAGGGTCATAGAGGAGGCGGGATTCGAAAGAGTGCATCTAGCCGGCTACAGTATGAGGCCGTTGACTTGTTCAGCTGCAATGCAACAGCTACCCACCAGTGTGAGGAAGGAGAGGGTGTTGAAGGCTCTAAGGGTGGTGGAGAAGGTGGGCATGAGGGTTAGGGCGAGATACGTGGGGACCAGTGTAAGATGCTTCATCACCGAGCACACTGGTACATGGGTGTGCAGGCTCACCAACTATATACCGGTGGTGATAAGGGGAGGTGCAGGGAGCACACTAGACTATGGTAAATGGGTTGAGGTGCTGGTTGAAGAGGCAACTTTCTTCGACTTGAGAGGGAGGCTTCCATAGTGGCATCTAGTACTTATAGAGCCGCATGGTTCTCTAGGGAGACGCTGACACTCCTGGCTTTATCACCGAGGGCCCTGGAGAGCAGTGAGAGCACCTCTCTCATCAAGTCCTTCACAGCATCCTCCCTGAGAGATGTTGAGATAGGGTAGAATACGGCGATGTACTGGAGACGTGTATCGGAGGCTTCCACCATGATTAAGCCCTTATTGTCCTTGAACCCGGGGTGCCTGTAATCCCCAATGCTCTTCGACACCGTGTTATCTACTTCCATCAACCGGGATCCATTTCTCTCAGGTAGCTCCACTAGTATCCTCAGGGCGATCCTAGGTGTCGACGGCTTGAGCACGGAGCGGGCTAGCTGCATGTTGGGTATATAGTAATGGTTGCCCCATACGTCCTCGATGACCGTGTGATAAGGCGTAGTGCTAGTTATCTTCCCCTGTATGGTTCTCGGGTAGCCTGGTATCTGTATCTCGAAGAACTTGCCCCTGACGGGTACTCCAACCTGTATTACTGCGAGCGCCATGTAGGATGACAACGGATATATGAGGAAGAACACGCCGATCAAGCCGAGTATCACGAAGACTGTGAGCACGCCCCAGTACTGTGGGATGAACACTAAGACAGCGACGGAGATAGCCATCACTATCAGCGTCACATCGATCACTCTTATCGCGGCGTCTCTAAGCGTTATCGAGATTGTTCCACGAGAGACAAGTGAGTCAAGTAGTCTTGCAACAGCTATCCTTATGAGTATTATAGTGATGATCACTACCGTGAACAATCCAACGCTTTCTACCCTAATAGGTTGCTCCATGAGTCACCCCATATCACTGGAATTAGGGTGCATCTAAATAAACGCTTCCAGCAGGATGCTGGGCCTGTGAATGGGTGTAGGTGTTGACGCTATATATTATGATGTCATGATATACTTATAGATAGGTTTAGAGTAAGGAGCAGGCGATCTCCATGGCTAGACCCAGGATACTCGTGATCGGTGGTGGCAAGGTAGCAGAGCATCTCTTCACGATCTTCAACGTGCATGAGGAGGCGGATGAAGTAGTGGTTGTCGACAAGGATCCCAGGAGGAGAGCGGTCTTCGAGAGAATAGGCGACATACTGGTGCTGGATGGGGACGCAACCGATGTAGGGCTCTACAACGAGATAAACATGAAGGAGATCACAGCGGTGTTGGCCTTAACCAATAGTGATGAAGTGAACCTAATGGTGCTCGCCATAGCGAAGACCTTCGGTGTACCAGTGAGGATAGGTAGGTTCACGGAACCCAAGATAGCTGAGCTTGTTTCAAGCCTCGGGCTAGGGATACCAATAGTGCAGCCCGTTGTAGTAGCCAACATTATAGCGCAGATCCTCACATCCATATCCAGCGGTAAAGTGCTCGGCGAGATCGGTGAGGAGAAGATAGTGATGGCTGCTATAAGTGACGCCGACCCGGTGGTCGGCAACACTATCGGCGAGATAAGCCTTGGGGATGAAGGGAAGATAATACTGTTGTTCGACGGGCTCCGGTTCAAGGTACCCGAGCCCTCGGACGTGGTGAAGCCGGGGAACATCCTGATAATACTGGCGAGGAGTGAGGAGGTGTTGAGGAAGCTTAAAGGTTAAAGACTAGCTCAACCTGTTCACGTATTCTACCTCTACCTGGCTTACCCCTTGCACCTGGCTTAGAAGGTTCTCGAGAGCCTCGGTACCGCCCTCGGTCTCCTCGGGCATTACTATGGCTAGTCTAAGCGCCTTCAGGCCGAAGGCTATGGGTTCCTCATCCCACATCTTCAGCTCGTATCCCTGCGGCAGGGAGTCACTTATCCTCTCCCTGAGCTCCTCCAGCGGGGTTTCAACATCCTCTGGTAGCACTTTGACTATTACGAGTACCTGCGCCATGGAGACCACCTCAGGGACCCCTGAACCCGCAGTTGGGGCACGTGTACTCGACAACTAGTTTCCTACAGCTCTTACACCTCTTGATCAGAACCTTCCCGCAGTTAGGGCAGTAGAATTCCACACCGTACTCTCCCGGCTCCATTAATCGGTGGCAGCTATCGCACACCGGTGGTGTTGCCGCCTCCCCTATCTTCACCTCGACCTCAGCCGGCTTAAGCGTGTAGCCCGCCACATGGATCACCTTTTAAGCAAGGCATCTCTATTGATTATCGCATCGGGGATTAAAAACATTAGTTTTCAAGCGGTGTCTCCACATATGAAGCAGGTCATAATGGTTAGGAGCGATCTAGGGATGAGCAAAGGCAAGATCGCTGCACAGGTTGCACACGCCTCCGTGATGGCGGCCTTCGAAGCATACTTTAAACACAGGGAGTGGTTTGAAGAATGGTGGAGGAGCGGGCAGAAGAAGATAGTCGTGAAGCTGGAGGGAGAGGAGGAGCTTGTTAAAAGATATATGGAGGCCGTCTCCCAGGGTCTACCAGCATCCATAGTGAGGGATGCAGGGTTAACCGAGCTCCCTCCGGGGACGGTGACGGCTGCAGCCATAGGTCCCGCCCCGGATGAGAGGGTCGACAAGTTGACAGGCGACCTACGCCTGCTTTAAACCATAGTGGAAGGTTCCCCGTATGACTCCCTGCAGAGTCCTGTACCCTCACCCACTCGACTATGTAACCGGGTTGAAGTATTGTTTAACGGATCTCAAGGTGGGATGCTGGTACAGGGTGTCACCAGACACCTTCAGGGTGCGCGAGATAGTTGACGCAGAGGGCTTCACGCATCAAGCACCCCGGGGCAGGGACGGCTACATTGTTCTAAGGGTTGTTAAGAGGGGTGTCGACACGTTTGAAGCGTTAAGGTTGCTTTCAAGGAGGCTCGGCATACCCGTGGGCAACATATATTTTCATGGTTTAAAAGATAGGAACGCCACGACCACCTCGTATTTCTATGTTAAAAGACTCCTGGTGGATGAGACGGTGTTTCCACTGGAGGAGAAAGGGGTGTCCTACGAGATCGCCGGGTACACTAGGTCTAAGCCTCATCCAGGCTTGTTCAAGGGAAACGAGTTTGAAGTAGTCGTAGATGGCGTCAACCGGTCTCAGCAGGAGTCTCTCATCAGGATCACCGGTTTAATCGAGATGCATGGGCTCCCCTCATACTATGGTTACCAGAGGTTTGGTGTAAGGCGGCATAATACGCATTTGCTCGGCAAATTCTTCCTGAAGCACTATGAGGATCTCTTCGCTAAACACCTGCTTGAAACAGTCTACCCGTTCGAGGACTTTGAAGCAGTGTTGAAGAGGGTTAGAAGAAACTATGTGGGTCTACACTATGAGAACCTGTATGCTGAAACCCGTTACAGTGGCCGCGGCTTGTCAATGGTGGTGGAAGCCCTCCACGGGATAATCGTCGACGCGTACGCGGGCTACCTCTACAACCTACTCCTCAACAAGGTTGTTGAGGAGAAGGGGTATAAGGGGCTTGACGAAGAATACCCGATGCCGGGGTGTAGTGGGGCAATACAGCTCTATAGTGATATCTTCAAAGCAGAGGATGTTGATCCAGCTGAAGCCAAGCGCCTTCCATGCTTCCACAGGAGGGGGTTGTTCAAGCCTTTAAACACCAGGGTCTCATGCAGCGGGGGCTCGTGTAGGCTTGTGTTCTCGTTAGGGCCCGGCCTATATGCTACAGTGGTTTTAAGGGAGTTGTTTAAGGAGAACCTGATCCTGTATTGAGCTATTCAAAAACTATTCTTGCCTCAACTCCGAGTAGCTGGGATAGCAGCTTCTCGTATTCCTCCTTGCTCCTCTCAATGATCCTCCTATCCCTCCTCGACACCCTTATGTTCAACACCTCAATGCCTCCAGGCAGCCACACTTGGTTGACGCCTATTAGTGACGCTGGTGCCAGGAGCCGCTCTATCAACCGCTTCTGCTCGCCTGTTTCAACAATCACCTTAACCCTTGTATCCAGTCTACGTGAAAGCTCCTCTTCAAGCCTGCTGATCTCCTCCTGTTCGAAGCCGTCTCTAACCATCACCACGAGTTGACTGCTCATCCTGTACGACTTAACGTACTCGCCCTTCTTGAGGAATTTCAACTCGTCCTCTAGGTCGATAAGGGCCTTCATGACTGGTACCTCGTCCTCGCCGACTAGCCCTGACTCTATCTTCCTCTGGCAGCTCTGGCAGAGCACGCCACTCTTCACACATATCCTGTCGAGCGGGTACTTCAAGCCTCATCATCACCGTTTCATGCTCCGCTATTAGGAGAAATAACTGTTTAACTCTTTTAAATATGGTTCCAGGATGCATCGGCCGGTGCATTAGTCGAGCCCGGGTGCGAAAAGATTTAAACACCCCCTGTACATAGCTATAGGTTGATGACTTGTAGTGGGCCCGTAGCTCAGCCAGGCAGAGCGGCGGACGCCGTTGGGCGGCCGATGCTCCAGATCGCTATGGGTCAGAGGGACCGTTAGGGATGACTGGGATCTGGAGGGAGTGACCCGTAGGTCAGGGGTTCGAATCCCCTCGGGCCCACTACCTCTCCAACTCCTATGGTCGGTGTTTCACGGATGCTCAATGTGTTTTATGATACCTATATTGACTAGGTTATTTCAATCGGTAAATAAGGGTTTGCAGATGCAATGCCTTTATATTTGATTAATACCTTTATATAGAGTATGAGCCCATACTGGTTAGTGGTGTAACGGCTTGCCCGGCGTCAGGTTGGTTGACGTAGTGAAGAAGTATGGTAGGATCGTGGCAGTAGACCATGTAACCCTCTCAATAAACGATGGCGAGTTCTTCGCCCTCCTAGGCCCCTCTGGCTGCGGTAAGACAACGACTCTGAGGCTCATCGCGGGGCTCGAATACCCTGACGAGGGAAGCATATACATAGGTGACAGGGATGTAACGAGGCTGCACCCCAGGAACCGTGATGTTGCAATGGTCTTCCAGAACTACGCGTTATACCCTCACATGACTGTATTCGAGAACATAGCTTTCCCCCTCGAAGTGAGGAGGAGGGAGCTTGGTTTAACCAGGGATGATATTAGGAGGATGGTTGTTGAGACAGCTAGGTTCCTCGGCATAGACCACTTGCTTGACAGGCGGCCAGGCCAGTTGTCCGGCGGGCAGCAGCAGAGGGTTGCATTGGCAAGGGCCTTAGTGAGGAAGCCGAAGGTCTGGCTTCTAGATGAGCCCTTAAGCAACCTTGACGCTAAGCTCAGGTTGTTGATGAGGGCTGAGCTGAAGAGGCTTCAGAAGACACTCGGCATAACCACGGTCTACGTGACGCATGATCAGGCTGAGGCCATGACCATGGCGGATAGGATAGCTGTGATGGATAAGGGTAGGGTGAAGCAGGTTGGCACACCCGAGGATCTCTACTATAGGCCGGCAAACATGTTTGTAGCAGGCTTCATAGGTACTCCCCCAGTAAACTTCATCAAGTCGTCCCTCAAGAAGCTCAGCGAGGAGGTTAAGGCTGAGAGGGGTGTTGGGATAGTGGAGGCATCGAAGACTAGATATGTTCTCGAGCTACCCGGGCTCAAGGTACCCGTTGACCCCGGTATAGGCAGCATGCTTGAGTCCAAGGGGGTTTCAGAGGTTGTATTAGCTGTCCGTCCACAGCAGGTTGGAGTAGTCTTCGGCGACGGGGCATGGGATGTAGAAGGCGAGGTCCTCGTAGTGGAGCCAACTGGTACAGAGAGCATTGTGACAGTTAAACTAGGCGACGAAGTGGTGAGAGCCGTGGTTCCGGGTGATGCAAGGGTTCAAATGGGGTCAACAGTGAGGCTCAGGTTCGAGTGGAGTAAGACGCTCCTCTTCGATCCGAGGACGGAGGAGCTTCTGGCATAGAACCCCACAGGGCTCTTTAATGGGCCCGCGGGGACTTGAACCCCGGGCCTCCGCCGTGTCAGGGCGGCGTCCTAACCAGGCTAGACGACGGGCCCTATGTTGGAGACACATTGGGCTGTAAGACTAATAAACTTTATTACGATGAAGCGTCTAATGATAGACATGTTGCTCCTGCAGCGTTGACGGTGGAATGGATGCAGCTGGATGAGCATGAGGTAGCACGGACCCGGTTGTTGACGGCTCCCTCCAGGATGCTTGTGCTAATGCATCTTGGCGCCAGGCGTAAAGTCGACTTTATAAGGGCGGGGCTGGGGGCTGGCACAATATACTATAACCTCATACTCCTCGAGAAAGCCGGGCTTGTAAGGAAGAGCGGCAACGAGTACCGTTTAACGAGCAAGGGAAGGAAGTTGGCTGAAGCCCTCTACGGGTTCCTCTTGAAGGCCAAGGAGATACTCGGGGACACTACACTACAGGAGTAAGCGTCCCCGGTAACCGGCTAGCCGACCTCCTCTACTTCGCCGCCGGGTTCAACAATTATCCTCATGCCTTCTATAAGCGCCCTAGCCACCTTGGCCCTAGCCCCTGTTACAAGCCTCCACACGTAGCCTCTACTAATGTTCATTGATGCGGCTGCCTCATCAAGGCTCCTGCCCTCAAGGTCCACTAGTCGCAGTGCCTCTAGCTCTGGAAGCGTCAAATACTCTTCGCCGACGCCGGGCGGCTCAGGGTTGAATACTCTCTTGACAGGGGGGAGGGCCACGTGGATCGGTTTCGGAGGCCTCCCTACGCCCCTCCACCTTCTCCGCCAGCATCTCCCCGGCATCTCTACACCCTGTCTCGATCTATTTTTGGAAAAGTATAAAAACATGTTTTGTGAAATTTCAAAAAAGGTGATGTAGATGGGCTGGTGGAACAGGTGGTGGAAACCATACCCGGGTAACGGCCCCTTCAGCCATCTGCCGCCGTGGGAGAGGCCTGGATGGGTTCTCTTCGGCTCCTACAGGTGGTATGGTGGATACGTGTTTCCACCCGGCTACTACTGGGGTGCGCAGGCAGCGGACTCTGAGAGGGCATGGCTTGAGTACAGGAAGGCGATGATAGAGAACACTATTAGAGCACTCAACGAGGAGCTCTCATACATAGATAGGAGGCTTAAAGAGCTGGGTTCAACGGGCAAGTAGTCTCTCCACGCAAAGCTTTTTTACGGTTTTTAAGACTCGATCCTACACGGGTGTTTTCACCCGCTTTAACCAGGTATGTTAACCAATGGTGGAGTACATTGGTGAGGCTTGTTTTAAAGGTTCTGGATGCTGAGAGAAGGGATTACGGCAAGGGGATAGCTAGACTAGACCCCGAGGTCATGGAGAAATACGGGATAATGGACGGCGACCTCCTCGTCATCGAGGGGGAGGCGGAGGCAGCAGCGCTCGCCGGCACCGGGGGTCCCCAGGACAAGGGGAGGGGTGTTGTGAGGCTGGACCCCCTGCTCAGGGCTAATGCTAGGGCGGAGATAGGTGCATCGGTAACCGTGGAGAAGGTTGAGCGCAGATACGCCAGGGTCGTGAAGCTTGCTCCAACAAACTATCATGCATCGATCGACGACCACGTCTTAGAGAGCATTAGGAATAAGCTCATAGGGCACCCAGTGATGGAGGACAACGAGATCCATGTAACGATAGTCGACATACCTGTACCATTCAGGGTTGTATCGGTTAAACCCAGGGGGCCCGCGATAATTACGGATGAAACCGAGGTCTACGTCTTCGAGGAGCCTGTGGGCGAGTTCCCCCGTGTCACCTTCGACGATATCGGCGGGCTTGGAAACGTGATAGACAAGATCAGGGAGATGATAGAGATTCCATTGAAGTATCGGAAGGTCTTCAGGAAGCTTGGTGTTGACCCACCTAAGGGGATACTGCTCTACGGTCCACCAGGCACGGGTAAAACCCTCCTAGCTAAGGCGCTTGCAAACGAGGTTAACGCGTACTTCATAACGATCAATGGGCCGGAGATAATGAGCAAGTACTATGGTGAATCCGAGCAACGTTTACGCGAGATATTCAAGCTGGCCAGGAAGAAGTCGAAGAAGAACCCGGCCATAATATTCATTGATGAAATAGATGCAATAGCACCTAAGAGGGATGAGGTCATAGGGGAGGTTGAGAGAAGGGTTGTCGCACAGCTGCTGGCTCTGATGGATGGGCTTGAAAGCAGGGGCAATGTGATAGTGATAGCGGCAACCAACAGGCCTAACGCGCTTGACCCAGCGTTGAGGAGGCCTGGCAGGTTCGACAGGGAGATAGAGATACCGATGCCTGATAAGAAGGGGAGGCTTGAAATACTCAAGATACATACGAGGAGGCTCAGCGAGCTAGGGGTTCTCTCACGCGACGTGGACCTAGCCAAGATAGCTGAGATCACCCATGGATACACTGGTGCGGATCTAGCGGCCCTTGTAAAGGAGGCCGTTCTCCACGCTATCAGGAGGCAGGTACGTCTCGACACACCTGGTGAGTGGCCCCCGCCCGATGACCTGCTCTCATCGATAAAGGTTACATTCGAGGACTTCCTCTTCGCCTACAGGAGCATAGTGCCGAGCGGGCTCCGCGAGATCCACGTGGAGGTCCCCGACGTGAGGTGGAGCGATATAGGCGGCTTAGAGGAAGTTAAGAGATCCCTCAGGGAGAACGTGGAGTTGCCCCTGAAGCACCCTGAGATATATGAGAAGTACGGTATAAAGCCGCCTAAGGGAGTCCTACTCTACGGTCCCCCTGGATGCGGTAAAACCCTGCTTGCGAAGGCTGTTGCAACTGAGAGCGGCGCTAACTTCATAGCGGTCAAGGGTCCCGAGGTGTTGAGCAAGTGGGTTGGGGAATCCGAGAAAGCTGTTAGAGAGATATTCAGGAAGGCCAGGCTCTATGCTCCAGTAGTCGTGTTCTTCGACGAGATAGATGCAATAGCGTCTCTGAGGGGGATAGACACGGATTCAGGGGTCTCGGAGAGAGTTGTCACACAGCTAGTGACTGAGATGGATGGCGTGCAGAAGCTTGAAAACGTAGTGGTGCTCGCAGCCACCAATAGGCCTGACCTCCTGGATCCAGCGTTGCTGCGTCCAGGACGCTTCGACAAGTTGATCTATGTGCCGCCGCCAGACTACAATGCAAGGCTCGAGATACTCAGGGTTCACACGAGGAGTGTGCCGCTGGACAGGGATGTAGACCTCGCCGAGTTGGCGAGGAGCACTGAGGGCTATAGTGGAGCGGATCTCGAGGCCGTTGTGAGGGAGGCCGTTATGCTGGCGTTAAGGGAGTCCCCGTTTATAGAGAGGGTGGGGAGAAAGCATTTTATAGGGGCGTTGGAGCTAGTGAAACCAAGCATAAATGAGGCCCTGGTTAAATTCTACCTTGAGTGGGGGGCTAAGGCTAGGCAGTCCCTGCCGAGGCACACGGTGAAGCCAAGCATATACACGTAGGGGTGTTGACGCATGACGAAGTATACGCCTGGATACTGGAGGATAACACCGCTTTTCAGGGCTATCCTGGAGATCCTGGTGTCGAAGCCCGAGGGCATGCCTGAGAGCGATCTCGAGGATGCTTTGAAGAAGAAGTATGAGCTCGTCTTCAATAAGTCGGAGCTATACCATACGTTGATAAGGCTCGAGCTATCCGGGCTGATACAGGTTGAATCCGTTGGAAGAGAGCTGTTCATCAAGATATCTCCACGGTTTAACGAGTACGTGAGGTAGTTGACGCGGCTATTGTTGGAGGAGCATGGGCCTGATTAAATATTTAATATTGGATGAGCCGATCACTCTATCGGTGGAGTAAATGGGCGTCGACCTAAGGGAACTCATCCCAGACGACGCCAAGATCATTATAGAGGATCTGAGGACCCTACGGGGCAGGGTTATCGCGATAGACGGCTATAACGCGCTCTACCAGTTCCTAGCCGCCATCAGGCAGCCCGACGGGACGCCCCTAATGGATGGAAGCGGCAGGATCACCAGCCACCTCAGCGGGCTCTTCTACAGGACGATAAACATTGTGGAGGCAGGGATTAAACCCGTATACGTCTTCGATGGTAAACCCCCCGAGTTGAAGGCGAAGGAGATAGAGAGGAGAAGGGTTGTCAGGGAGGAGGCTGCGAGAAAGTATGAGGAGGCAGTGCAAGCCGGCGACTTAGAGTCAGCTAGAAGGTATGCGATGATGTCGGCTAGGCTCACCGATGAAATGGTGAGGGATGCAAAAGCCCTGCTCGACGCCATGGGGATACCGTGGGTTCAAGCCCCGGCTGAGGGCGAGGCGCAGGCAGCGTACATGGCTAGGAAGGGCGACGCCTACGCCTCTGCATCCCAGGACTACGATAGCCTCCTCTTCGGGTCGCCCCGCCTAGTGAGGAATCTCACTATAAGTGGCCGTAGGAAGCTCCCGAGAAGAGAGGAGTATGTCGAGGTGAAGCCCGAGGTAATAGAGCTCGATAAACTGCTTTCAAAGCTGGGCGTAACCTATGAGAACCTGGTGGACATAGGCATCCTCCTGGGGACGGATTACAACCCAGACGGCTTCGAGGGCATTGGACCCAAGAAGGCGCTTCAATTAGTGAAGGTCTACGGGAGCGTTGAGAAGATACCGAAGCCCCTCTTGAAATCCCCTGTTGAAGTAGATGTCGCAGCGATAAAAAAGTACTTCCTGCAACCCCAGGTGACAGACAACTATAGGCTTGAATGGCGTAACCCGGATCCCGAGGCTGTGAAACGCATACTTGTCGGCGAACACGATTTCAGCGCTGAGAGAGTCAACGCAGCCCTCGACAGGTATCTTAAAGCCTTCAGGGAGAACATAAGGGGCGAACAGAAGGGGCTGTCGAAGTGGTTCGCTAAGCCCGGTAAGCAGGGTTAAAAGGCTACTCCGAGTCAGGGTGCCACCCATACCTACCGATCAACGGGACGAATACGCATTCCATCCCATACCTCTTGGTGATGGAGCCTCCTTTCTTCTCAACTATTACGAGTCGCTGTGAGAACCGGTCTCCCACGGGTGCCACTAGTCTCCCTCCATCAGCCAACTGGTCTATGAGCGGTGGTGGCACAGCGGGGGTTGCAGCCGTGACGATCACCCTGTTGAACGGGGCTTCACCGGGGAGGCCGAGGGTCCCGTCGCCGACCACCACGGTGACATCGTCGCCGTAGCCAGCCTCCCTGAGACGCGTCCTCGCGTACTCGGCGAGCTCGGGTATTCTCTCCACGCTGTAGACATGCCCCTTCCTCCCGGGGTCGCTTCTAGCAACGATCTCGGCTAATACGGCTGCCTGGTAACCGGAGCCTGTTCCCACCTCGAGGACCTTGTCACCGGGCTCCGGGTCGAGTTCATCAGTCATTATTGCAACCATGTGTATGGCGCTGATGGTCTGCCCATACCCTATTGGGAGGGGTGTATCGTAATACGCGTACTCCCTCAGCTGCGGGGGGAGGAATGCTTCCCGTGGGACCCGGAGGAGCGCCCTCGCCGTCTTCTCGCTCCTAATGTATCCAAGTGAGCGTAAGCCCTCTACGACGAGCCTCCTCTGCTCCTCAAACCCCTGCATCCACACCTACCCTCTTTTAAACACACAGTGAACTCTATGTTTAAAGTGGGGTTTAAGCGTGATAATGGAGGTCATCCATGCACGGGGGCATCCAAGCATCAGGGCTACGCATGCATCAACAATCGAGGTGACGAGGGAGGAGCATCTTACCGAGAGAGGTGACTGCATAATAGGGGTTGCAGCCGATAAGTCCCCTAGGGATTTCTCGGGATCCTTCAAGGAGGCTTTGAGGAGGGATGACTCAATCCTCATAGTGGTGTTCAAGGTGGGGGATTTCTCAGACTTCATTCTTGCACAGGGTAGCAGTAGGCTCGTAGTCGACGACCCTGTTAAATTGATCATACGGAGAAGCCTCTTCGTGGAGCCAGCCACCGTGGGCATCAGGGCTAACAAGGCTGCCAGGGATATCGATAGGGGCCTCGTCAATGCTCTGAGAAACCCTGGATCCCTCCTTGAGGTGAGGCTATACGTGATCAGGCTTGGCGAGATCGAATCTATATATGCCGGCCCTCGGAGCATACTCGAGGACGAGCCTGGATCCCATGTGGATCCAGCCGGGTAGCCTGGCCTCCAGCTCCATGATAGATGACTCAGCATCATATGAGAGCACATATATGTGGAGGACCCCGCCGGGCCTTAACAGTGCGTCGTAGACATCGGTGAACTCAACGCTCCACTTCGGCAGGTTAGCGATCACCCTGTCAGCCCTCCCAGCCACCTTTACGTATCCCTCGACCTCCCTTGCATCAAGGTTTAAAGGTATGATGGTGCCCTTCAACCTCCTGTGGTTCAACGCTATGTTCTCGCAGAGAAGCCTATAGGCCTCGGGGTTCAAGTCGTTGGCGATGACAAGGGCGGTTCTGAGGGATGCTATGTGTACCGGGAACCCACCTATACCCGTGAACAAGTCTACAACTACCTCCCCGTCTCTCACTAGTGATGCAACCCTGTGGTGTTCCTCGCTCAGCCTCGGGTTGTAGTAGGCTCTCCCAAGGGAGACCTTGAAGGATAACCCGTACTCCTTCACCAGGACCTCTTCAACGGGCTCCCCCCAGAGCAGCCTGAGAACCGGTGTCCTATACTTGTCGACGGTCTCCTCCTTGACATATATGGCTCTGAGACCTGGGTGTATGCTTCTCAACACCTGGATTAACTCTGCTTCACCCATGTAGCCTAGCACGTTATCCCTGACAATGGCTACACCCCCTATCAGGTCGTAGGAGGGTACTTTTTCAACACGCATCCTCTGCTTACTGGGCGGGCTGCATTCAACGAGCTTGAATGACACCTCTTTCAACGCCTCGTTAACACCCAGGGCGTCCTTAACAGGTATCAGGATGGAGTCCCCGCTCCTGGTTACAAGGTGATCTGGGTCCACCAGGGACCTACTCCCCAACCTCTTCAACACAGCCTCAGCCAAGTGTTTCTCAACGCTCACACACAGCAAGGCTTTTCCTCCTGCCTCACCACATGGATTGCCGTGTTTCCTCAGTGTCTTTAAATCCCTCGCCAACGGTATTATTATGAATGAAGGCCTTAAGAGTGTTCACGGATTGATAAGCAATGTACCCTGTTTCATCAGTCTACGTGGTCTACAAGCCGACCAGGGAGTGCATGGATATAGCTAAGAAGTACAGTGACTTATTCAAGGGGAGAGGGGTCAGCGTAGAGGTCTCCACCGTGGATGATGCGAGCACGAGGAGCGTGGTCGACAAGGACCTGGTGCTCAGCGTCGGCGGTGATGGGACTATTCTAAGAATATCGCTGATGCTTCAGGGAGAGTCCACCACCCCCCTGATACTCCCACACCCGTGTGGTAGACGTAACACGTTCTACGACGAGGATATACCATCGGCATCCTTGATCGTTGAGAAAGTGTTGAAAGGGGATTTCATGGTTCAACTCTACCCGAGGGGCAGGGTTTGCGTAAGGGATAGATGCGTGTACTTCCTGAACGAGGCAGCCGTGTTGAACATGGACATGGGTAGGGTGATAGGGTTCACGGTGACGGTGCGTTCAGCCGGCGTCTACTCGAGGTACGACTTTGAGGGAGACGGCTTCATCGTGAGCACGGCGCCTGGCTCAGCCGGCTATAACCTATCTGCTAGAGGCCCCCTTGTAGCCGGCTGGGGCGATGAACTAGTGTTAACGCACTTGAACCCGATGCAGCTCGGCATACCCTCGATAACGCTGCCGGCCTATGTGAGCGTTGTCGAGGCGGCTTCAAGGGGTTACACGGTGCTCTACGTGGACGGTGAGAAAATGAGGCTGCTTGACAGGAGGGAGCCTGTAAGGATAACAGGTGGTGTAGGCTTCTTGAAGCTCGTTAGATTCAGCAGTGGCCGCGACCTGATAAAAATAGTCCTGGGTAAGAGGAGAGTTGTATACTAGCATAATAGTCATCCTGGATACAGGGGGCTTACTAGCCAAGTACTATAGGCTCCTGCCACACCACCTCTACAGGGTCTACACTACGAGGCTGGCGGCAGGCGAGGTGGTGGACGAGGAGAACAAGGCGGCTTTGACAGATGCGCTTGAAGCAGGCCTCCTCGAGGTGCTTGACCCCGATGAGTCATCCTACTCCAGGGTCCTCGAGGAGGCTAGGAGGATAGGTGAGGTTTCAAGGCTCTCGGAGACCGATTTAAGCATCGCGTCACTCGCCGTAATGCTCAGTGGGAGAGGCAAGGTCATCGTTGTGACAGACGACTACAGTCTCCAAAACCTGCTCCTACACCTAGGGGTATCATTCAAGCCCCTGAGAACCAGGGGTATCAGGACTGGGAGAGAGTACTTGGAGTATTGCCCTACATGCGGGTATGTTCCAGCTAAGCCGGGTGAGAAGACGTGTCCTCTCTGCGGGACCCCCTTGACTAGGAGGCGGGCTTCCTCAGCAATGCGATGAAGTGCCCCGGCATGTCGCCGCTTAGCGGGGTATACCTGTAGCCCACGACCCCCCTGTAAGAGGTCTTCTCCGAGAACGGCGGGCTGGATTCAAGCTCCACGCTCTCCAATCCAAGCTCTTCGACAGCGTACACTATGTTCTCCTCGTTTTCCTCAAGGGTAAGCGTGCACGTCGAGTAAACAATGTAGCCACCAGGCTTCACCACCCTGGCAGCCGCCTTAAGGAACTGCCTCTGGTAGCTTGAGAGGCTGGCTACATCCCTGACGCCCCTGTCGTCTACGAGCCTGGGTCTGACGCCGAGGTTACTGCATGGTGGGTCGACGAGAACCCTGTCCGCTTTACCGGCTAGCTTGAAGTCTAAATGCGCATACCGTGAGTCGTAGGGGACGGCGATCACATTTAGATTCAAACCCAGGTTTGTAAGCGTCTCTTTAAGCTTCTCAACCTTCCCGGGGCTCCTGTCGAAGGCCACGACCAGTGCCCTACCCCTTGTCAACTGGACTATATGGCTTGTCTTACCCCCGGGCGAGGCATTCATGTCTACTACTAGCTCACCGGGCTCCGGCCCCAGGATCCTCGATGTCCCAATGCTCGGGTATCCCTGCGGGTAGAAGAGCCCCTGCGAGTAGATGTCGAGCTCACTTAGCCGGGGAGCCCTGAACGGTGAGGACGTATTGTACGCCACCAAGCCTTTCTCAGCCCTGTGGAGGCTTCTCGAGGATACTGTCGCCTCCAGGCATGCAACCGGGGTCCCATGCCTGGTCACAGCGAGAAGCCTATCCCCCTTCCTGAAGGAGCTTGACTTAACCACTCCTGGACGGTAGAGGTTTGCGCCGAGCATTAGGGATACAGCTGTTTTCTCATCGACGACCACGCGGTTTTCAGCATTGCATTCAAGGGGGAAGGGGCCCTCCACCTCCACGTAGACTGCTTCCTCAACGTGTTCATCCATGTATGCCTGTACTCCCCGGCTCCTTAAGAGCTCGACCAGCCTAACCGGGGTGATCCTCAATGTGTTCACCCGTAGATACATGCGTCGCGGAGGCCTCCTCAACCCTTCAACCAAGGCGTCGGCGAGGCTACCGTAGGGCTTGACCAGTAGATCCCTCACTCCCAGCGCCCCTCCATCACTCCTGGATCCCTGTGGTTAACGGTTATTATGCTGTACCATGGCGTGCACGGTGGGTTCATTGGGTGCGGCTTGCAGACAGACTTATTAGAGATTAAACACATGTCTCCACTAGGAGGGTGGTCGACATGGCTGACACCAGGATATCCGATAAGGAGCTTGATGAGGCCTTGATGGAGAAGCAGGAGAAGAAGCCTGCTGACGAGAAGCAGCGCTGGATAAACAGGATTATGAGGAGCGCTAAACAGTACCATAAGATATGCCCCTACTACGATAAGAGGACGAAGATGTGCTTCCTGCTAATGGGGACTAAGTGTGAGAGGGACGGCAAGTTCGATATATGCCCGGTCTTCAAGTCGTTCCTGGAGAAGAAGTACGATGAATACAAGTCTAAAAACATGCCCCTACCCTTAGACTTCGCGGATGTCGTGGCATCACCACTGTGAAGGTGGCGTGGTCTTGGAGGGCAGGAGGTACTACGTGGAGAACCCGGAGAAAATAGTCTTCGAGTACGATCAGCAGAGCGACATACTCTACATATACTTCACTGATGAAGAGCAGGAGGCCGATGAAGAAATACTCGGCGAGGACGGGGACACGGCTTTCAGGGTGAAGCAGGGCAGGATACTCTCCATAATGGTCATGAACTTCAGTAGGAAGGCGGGGTTCTCCCCCGTTTAAAACCCCCGTCCCACGGCCTCTCAGGGCCCCGGGGGGACGGGGCTTCGAAGCCTCTTTCAAGGATCCTTATGAGCGTCTGGGAGGGTGGTAGGGTGCTGAGTACTTCGTCGAGGAGCCTGCCCGGCGGGTTGACGAGGTCTATTAGTAGTGAGTCCTTGATTAATGTGATCAACGTGAAGGAGTCCTCGCCACAGTAGAAAAGCCTGGGTTTGCCCACGCCTGTCTCAACCTCCCTACACCCTGCGTCAGCCAGCTTCTTAACCAGGTTTCCCAGGGCTTCCGCCCCTGGGGAGTTAACGTCTATAGCGTAGTGCTCCACCATGGTTTCACCAGGTGAAAAACTCCTTTACGACGTCTACTACGCTGCCTGCCCTTGTCTCAACTATTTTAATGCCTGCCTCCTCAACGGGCTCCCGGTTCTCCCTTGTAATCCCCCTGGTGAAGAGCACCCATGCATCGTACTCCTCGACTACGTCCTCGAGGAGGTCCGGTGTCACGGGTCTTCCAAGGGATTTAACTGGCCGTCCCTCCTCAACATCGTAGACGAGCAGTTTTTCCGCTGCCTCGAAGCTTGAAACCTCGTCGTCTCTCACAGTGATCAACACGTACTTCAACGCGATGCACCATTCCAACCCTGGATCGATGACTCTTAATGCTGGCCCTCATTATTAAGAATAGCCGTGCAGGGGGTGTTAATGCTGGTTTTCAACTATGACAGGGCGTGCAGGGTTGGCGAGGCTGTCGGGCTGGCTGGGCATGTAATCACGTTACTGAAGCACGGGGACCCGCAGTTCAAGGCTGTCGTAAACCTCTTGGAGGCCAGGGGCGCCGGGGAGGCTGCTGTACTAGTCATAGCTAACAGCCTTGTCAGCTACCAGCTTAACACGCGTGGGGAGGAATACTGGTACAGGTTCTCCGAGTACTTCAGGGACGCCTCTAGGAGTGTTACGCCTGAGGAACTGCTCGCATTCATGTCCTCCACAGGCTTGAACACAAGGCTCCTCGAGCAGAAGAAGAGGAGGCTTTCAGCATTCTTCGCCTCAAGCCTCTCCAGGAGGCTCAATACGGATGGACTCGTGTACTGTGGGGATTTAAGAGGCCTCTACGACGAGCTCACAGGGCTCTACGGGGGCGGCTACTCGAAGACCGTTGCGTTCGCTGTGAAGATGTACTGGTACCTTTGCGAGGCATCCGGGCTCAAGCCTGTTGCAAAAGGGGTTCCCCCACCACTCGACCTGAGGAACTCCCTGCTCCTCTGCTCATCCTGTATCGCCGAGGGCTATGGGTCCCTCGAGGACTGCGTCGAGGCAGTTATGTCGAGGAATAGGAGGGAGGCTCTCAAGGCTCTCCAAGTGATGTGCGAGTGCAGTGGCCTCGACTGCCTGGAGCTCGATGTCCTCACATGGCTTATAGTAGGGGTTTTAAGGGACACGGGCTTCGATACCCAGGGTTCCCGTGCAGTGCTACGGGAGCGGTTTAATATAGAGATCCCTGATGAGATACTACGGGAGTTTTCGAGGTGCAGCAAGCGTTTCAACCCGTAAGGGTGGTTGCCCATGGAGCCTGTGGGGCTCGTTGAGAAAATATGTAGGGCCCTCTACGACACTTCCCTTGAACACGGGTGGCCTCATGTTGAAAGAGTACTGGGCTACTCGCTCAAGATAGCTAGGGAGGGAGGAGTGGTAGTCGACGAGGAGCTCCTCAAGCTTGCAGTGTTCCTCCACGACCTCGGCAGGATGATCGGGGAGCCCCACGCCTACTACTCGGCTCTCGCCGCTGAGGAGCTGCTCGTGGAGCTGGGGCTCCCAAGGGACAGGGTTGAAGCCGTGGTCGACGCGATTAAGGCGCACTCCTTCAGCTTCAACAGGTCGGGTGCATCTGGTTCAACCCTCTCCATGATTCTCAGCGACGCTGATAAGCTGGATGCGCTTGGCTTGATAGGCTTCATAAGGGTGTTCCTCTACGGTGAGAGGCATGGGAGGAGCCTTGAGGAGTCCCTTAAACACTTCGATGAGAAAATACTGAGGCTTGAGGGACTTATGCGGCTCGAGTACTCTAGGAGGCTTGCAAGATGCCTGAGCGAGAGAACCCGCTTCTTGCTCAGCATGCTTGGCGAGGAGCTTAGGCAGGAGTGTAACGCTGGCTCCACTAGTGCATCCTTATCCATTGATTAATATTAGCCTCAGCCAGCATAATTTAAGGAGCGAGGGTTCACTCCATGAGCCTTGAGGCAGCGAAGATACTTGTCTACGGTGCATTAAACGGGTTGAACACTTACGTGAAGCCGGGCGGCCTCCACAGGTTGAGGCCTGATAAGCTGTTCGATGAAGTAGTATGCAACATCGTGTCATCCCTCGACGGTATTGTTGAAGCCTATGAGGAGGGTGAGAGGGTTAGGAGGGGTGAGAAGGCTTTAACAAGCGTGGAGCTCGGGAGGCTCCTAGCTAAGGCCTACAGGGAGGCTTACAGGGTGTGTGGCGCCGTCCACCCGGAGTACTACACCCCTGTACTCGTCGCATCCATGGCGCTCAGCCACAGCGGGGTTGAAAGCGTGTTAAGCGACCCAAGCAGGTTTAAGAGGTCGATGGACTCGATCCTTGCGGCGGGGAAGTGGAGTGATGTGAAACACTACATGGATACATTGAGGTCCGTGGGGAGGGATGACATGAGTGAGCACCTCTCCTCAACGGGTTTAACACAGGTATCCCTGATACAGGGCGGGGCGTCGCTAGCCGATGTCTTCCGTGCACTTGGATCCCGTTGGCCCGGCTTCATACTCCTGGATCCAAGGGAGGGCCTCCTCTTAAACGGGTTGAGGAGGCTTGTTGAGTACTATAGGAAGACGAGGAGCTCGCAGACCGCTCTACTAATGCTCTACCTCGACATGCTGGAGGAGAGGCTGAGTGAACAGTACAGGGGGATGGTGTCGGAGGCCAGGAGGCTTGGACTCATGTCAACCCTCAACGGGGCTAGGAGACTCTACGAGCTTGACACGGCGTTGAGGAAGAGTAACCTGGTCTTCAACGGGCTTGTGGAGCAAGTGGTTAACTTGTCCTCGCTGGCGGCGCTTGAAGGGGTCAGATAGCCGCCTATACTTCCACCTCAACTATTCTCCCCCTCGCCGGCAACGCGACATTATATACTTTGACACCGCCTACTTCAACGCTTTCAACGGCCCCGTTATGGGCGTGCCCGTGTATCACTGCCTTCAGCAACCCGCTGTGTCTCGCTATGACCTCCTCCATTCTCACAGATGCGAGATAAGGGTATACGGCAGGGTTCTCCCCGATAAGGTTCCTATGGGTCACCCCGTAGTGCGTGACGAGCAGGATGGGTAGGTGTGTCGACGATGCATCGCTTAAAAGCTCTGATAGCCTGGCCGGTAGCTCACTGTAATACCTGGCTAGCCCTGGGAGGTTTTTCTCTTGCCACTTAGTCGGCTTATCGAGCGCCCCTCTTGGGCCGACGACTACGAGCCGGCTTCCACGGGCCTCCAGGATCCTGTAGGAGTCGTTGAGGAACACTACGTCCCTGTATTTCTCCATGTACTCTTTTTCAAAGCCACGGTACTCCTCGTTCCCGAAGACGGCTACTATGGGTGTTCCAGGGTGCCTTGTTTTCAGGAGGCTTAGTACGCGTCCGTATTCAGCTATGTTGTTGCGTTCCACGACGTCGCCTGCCAGCACGAAGACATCTGGATCGCACCGTGACTCCTCTAGTGCCTTCTTGAAGAGCTCCAGGTGTCTTGGGCTATGTATGTCTGATGAGGCGCAGACCGTGGTCAAGCCGCGTGTCCCCAATAATTTTATAAAGTCCCCTTGGACTGTTAAGCATTAAGGGGTGTTGAGACATGACGATAGGCTTGCTTAAAGGCGTGAACAAGTCGGGGCATAAGGGGTGGACGACGGAGAAGTGTGCTATATGTGGTACAACGCTTGACTTCGTCAGCGGTTACGAGGCTAAGAACATCTACTACTGTCCCAGATGCGTTAGCCAGGGTTTGAAGGCCTACTTCTGCAGTGCGGACGCTAGGGTCCTCCACTATAAGTGCCCGTATTGTAAAGGCGAGTTGAAGCCATACTATGCTTAGCGGCCTACTCCTCCCCAACCACCTTTACGGCGCCGGCAGGGCATAGGGGTTCGCAGGCATAGCACTCCACGCATCTCTCCGCCTCAACCACTATCCTGCCCTCCCTCAGCGTGAAGACGAATGCTGGACAGTATTCGACGCACAGCATGCACAGCGTGCACTTGGATTCATCGAGGAGTATCCTCGTCAACTCCTACACCATTATATACGGGCATATGTATACAGGCTTAAAACGGTGTGGGCAGGGATGATCGTAGCCGACCTACATGTTCACTCAAGCTACAGTGATGGGAGGGCGGGTCCCCGGGAGATCCTCAGGTATGCCGCCCTTAAGGGGGTTGGCGTCATCGCTATAACCGACCATGACACGTTTAGAGGCGGGTTAGAGGGCTACAGGCTTTCAAGGGAGGCTGCGGGCACTGGGTCCCCGGGGGTTCTTGTGGTGCCCGGGATAGAGTTGAGGAGCAGTGGCGGCGACATACTGGTGTACTGTGAGGGCGAGGTTGACTTGCCGCGTGAGATACAGCTGCTCATAGATAAGGCACATGAGTCTAACTGCGTGGTTGCACCTGCACACCCCTTCGACACGTGGAGGCATGGGATCGGGGAGTTAATCTACGAGTATAAAGGGTGGGATGCTGTAGAGGTGTGGAACTCTCATGCACCCAGGGGGGCGAACAGGAAGGCTATGGAGGCAGCCCGCCTCCTGGGTAAGCCCGGCTTAGCGAGCAGTGATGCACATGTACCGGAGCACATAGGCTCAGCCTACACGTATATATTGCTCGACAACGCGTCAAGCATAGTGGACGTGCTTGAAGCAATCAGAAAGGGGCTTGTGAAACCCCATCCTGGAAGCCTCTCCGTGAGAGAGAACATAGAGAGGTTTTCCTGGAGCATAGAGTACAGGGTTAGGAGACTAGCCGGCTCGAAGAAACAGTGACCAGGGGCGTGTAGAAGGGTTTAAACCGCCTCCCCAGCTATGTAGACTCCTCCACCTATGTCGACGGCGTTGCTCGGCGGCTCATCGTAGAGCACCGTGTTCTCCAGTCTATGCAGGTCCTTGAGCTCCTCTAGGACGCCTTCGAGGGCCCTGGGCAGGTAGACCGTGGTTTTCAATGGGTCGCTGAGCTTCAACCCCTTCTTCTTCTTGTACCCCCATATCGCTGAGTCAGCATTCATTACCCTGTCCACTAGGTCGTGGGGTTGTTTAAGGTGTTCTTCAAGGGGCTCGGGGAATCTCTCGGTGTGGACGCTTCTCCCGTAGAGCTCCCTGTATATGGCGTCCGTTATGAAAGGCATGATGGGTGCGAGTGCTCTGAGCACTGCTTTAAGAGTGTAGTGTAATGTGTACCATGCGGCCTTCTGCTCTAGCTCACTGTACTTGCCCTCCCTGTTGTACGCCCTTGACTTTGTTAGCTCAATGTAGTGGGATGCGAAGTAGTTCCATGTGAACTGGTATAGCTCGTTCACTGGCTCGTAGACGTCTAGCTCACTGTATGCTTTATCCACTTTCTCAAGCACTCTGCCCAGGTACGCTAGCGTCGCCTTATCGATCTCTCTGAGCTCGTAGTCCACTGGCTCGGGGAAGCTGGATATGTACCTGGCTATGTTCCAGAGTTTCGTCGCGAAGAGTAGGCCTGTCCTCAGGGTTTGCTCCGAGAACCTGTAGTCGTAGCCTAGCTTCGCGCTTGCCGCCGCCCAGTACCTGAATGCATCTGCACCATACTTCTCTATGAATGGGTCTGGATCTATCACGTTCCCTTTCGACTTATGCATGGCTTCCCCTTTCTCATCGAGCCCCATCCCGGTTATCCTAACCCATTTGAAGGCTGGTTTACCCGTCAACTGGTATACTCTTAGAAGCGAGTAGTAGAGCCATGTCCTAATAATGTCCTGCCCCTGGGGTCTCAGGGTGTGCTTGAAGGCCTTCTCGAAGAGCGCCGGGTTCCTCATGTAGTGGGTTACGTATAGGACGCTTATACTGCTGTCAAACCATGTGTCGAAGACCTTTGACTCACCCACTAGGCTCTCCCTGGGTGCACCGCAGACAGGGCACTTATCCCATGGCGCTGGATCCCTCCACGGCCTGTAATACCTACCTGGCTCCGGTAGGAGTATGGAGCCGCATCTACTGCACCTCCATAAGGGTATCTCTGTGGCATAGTACCTGTCCTTGCTTATCGGCCAGTCTGTTGAAACACTGTTCACCCAGTCGACCAGCTTCCTCTTGTGTAACGGTGGCTTGAAGTCTATTTGCTCGATTAGCTTTAAGAGTGCGTCCTTGAACTCGAGCTGCTTCAGGAACCACTCCTTCGAGTTCACTATCTGTATAGGGGTCTTACACCTCCAGCACACCGGGATGCTGTGCCTAATCCTCTCCTTCTTAACCAGTAGGCCCTTGGACTCCAGGATCTCCGCTATCTTGACCCTGGCCTCCTCGGGCTTCAACCCGGCGATGGGCCCGGCTTCCTCCGTGAGGTAGCCGTCCTTGCTGACTATTACGAGGGGTTCGAGGCCTAGATCCCTGAACATTTTTACATCGGCTTGATCCCCGTAGCTGCACACCATGACTAGCCCGGTGCCGTAGCCCGGGTCTACTTCCTCGTATTCGAGTATGGGCATCTCGTGGCCGTACACCGGGTTTACTGCATGCATACCCTTGTACTTCGAGTATCTTTCATCACCAGGATGGTAGACGAGTGCCTTACAGGAGCGCAGTAGCTCGGGCCTCGTGGTGGCTACCACGAGGTGTTCCCCGGTCTCCTTCACCTGGAACCTTATGTAGTATAGGTAGGTGTCTTCTTCAACATACTCTAGTTCCGCGTCGGCTAGTGAGGTCCTGCACCTGGGGCACCAGTTGACGGGTCTCTCAGCCTCGTATATGAGGCCCTTCTTATAGAGCTCTATGAAGGTTGCCTGCGTGATCCTCCTGTACTCCTCGCTGTCCGTCCCATTCTTCCAGTATTGGAAGCTGCATCCAAGCCTCCTCCACACGGATACTATGTCTCTCTCAGCCTTATCGAGGAACTCTCTGCAGAGCTTGAGGAAGTGCTCCCTGCCCTCCGGGGTTGAGGAGAGCTTATGGGGGTTCACCTTGTAGGCTTTCTCAACCTGTACCTCTACGGGTAGCCCGTTTCTATCAGCGTAGAAGGGGACGAGTACGTTGTATCCCTTCATCCTGAAGTATCTTGCAACCATGTCTATTTGAGCGTAGTGGGCGGCGCCGCCTACATGCCACTTCCCGCTTGCGTATGGGGGAGGCGTGTCGATCGCTATGATCTCCCTGGGGTCCCCTGGGTCTGCTTTGAACTCGTGGATGCCTTCCCCCTCCCATTTATCCAGTAGTTCCCTTTCTCTTCCAGGATCCCATCTTGTCTCACGTAGCCTTGGCTCGAAGCGTTGCTCCATGGCGTGTAACCCCCTTTCCACATCCTGCTTCACGGGGCATGGGTTGCCGGTGGCCCGCGTGAACGCCTAGTGCTATGAGCAGTATGAGATGCTTCGATACATATAAGCTTTTCCAGCCCGCTGCGCTATACTGGTTCAGCGCCCTCGGCGCACCCCTCCCTGGTGCAACCTATTAGCCGCCATGACGCCCTGTAGAGGGCTTCCACATCACTGTAGGAGGGCTTTCTCCCCATGATCCATTTAACGTTCACTGTTTCACGGGTTTCCTTCACCCTGACCCCTATGACCACCGTCTTAACCACTCCTTCAACCCCTGTGTCGACGAGGGCCGCCGTGGATCCGGGTTCAAGCTCCTTTACTAGGAGGCATGTGTCCCCGATGCATTTCTCCATGTGCCCTGTGAAGACCCATTCATCCCTGTATACGTCTACCGACACAGTGTAGTGGTCTCCCTCCTCGATGACTAAGACCCTGTAGTGCTCGCTGAAATAGTACTCTGATACCCCGGCTGACTGGCTCAACCAGTGTTCACCTCACGATACTTGACGGTACTCTATGCCCAGGCTATCCGCTATCTCGTACGCCGCCTTTAACTCTGCGGTACTAGGCCTCCTAGCTATCTCCTGGTAGAGGCGGGGGTATCGTGCTACAAGGTGTTCCGGCCTGTATTGATCCATGATGTTGACGAGTGCTCTCGGCGTGTTGGACGCGATCCATTCGAGAACCCTCCTGGTGCAGCACTCTACGTGGCCGGGTAGCACGAGGTGCCTTATAATAATGTCTCCTGAGTCGTGTGCAGCCTTAATGTTCCTTGTCGCAACCTCCCAGTAGTTTCTAACCTTGCTCAACCTCCAAGCACACTCGTTGCTCCCGTATTTGAGGTCTGGGAGCCATATGTCAACAATGTCTATGAGGAGCCTCATGGACTCCCAGCTCATATACATATTGCTGTTCCATAACTGGGGCACGTTTACATCGAGGTGTTTGAGGCTTTCAAGTATGAAGGGGAGGTGTGGCGTGGGTTCGCCTCCCACATGGTTTATGTTCCTGGCCCCGTTGAGCCTGAGCCACCTCTGTATGATGGCAAGCCTCCCCGGTGCAACTCTTTCACCGCTCCTGGCGTGGACCTGGCTTATCTCCCAGTTCTGACAGTAGACACACTTGAAGTTGCAGCCCCCGTAGAAGACGGTTCCACTCGGAACCAGCGGGGCCTCCTCCCCCATGTGGTGGAAGTAGCTGTGCACTATGCACTCCTTGTCGACTAGGCAGACGCCTGGCTTCCCCTGGGTTCTCCTCGCACCACACCTCCTCTCGCAGAGTATGCATCCATCGATCAACCTGTATGCGATCGCTATCTTCACATCGAGGTAGCTGTAGCGGGGCTCCCCCAGCCTCCACGCGTCCAACCCTCTCTCGGAGACGTCTCTTAGAAGTGACTCATGCTCTCTTGAAGCCCTGTCATGCATTCTCCATAGTTCTTCAAGGGACTCCTCCGCATAGGGGTCGCTGTCAACCGGGATCCTCCTAGCCACCATGAATCTAGCCGGCTTCTCATCCCTCATGACACTGTGGTACCATGACAGCCTCTCAGCGACCACGGGGTCGCTCCACACGGTCAGGGCGTCCGGCCTGTAGGTTAAGAGTGTTTTAAACCAGTCGAGCATCACTCCTCCTCTACCAGCCTGCTCCGCGGCCTCCCCGAGATAGGTTATCCCCTTCCCTCCTTATATCCAACCTACACCGGCCGCATTCAACTACAGGGGCTGGAGCCCCCGCGTGCTCAGGATGAGAGCTCTTCTTCACCTCTCCGCCGGTTTGCTCCTCATCACTGATTCAATGGATACTGGTTCAACGGGTTTATTAATGCATCATGGGACGCGGGATTGTTCCAAGCGGGTGGAACGGTTACAGGTGTTGTTTCAGTCTAGCCCTTATTTTTAACGGTCGCCATATAGGTGGCTTGAGGTGAGGTGTGAATGGATGTAAGAATACTCGGGTTGATAGCCCTGGTGGCTCTACTGCTGCCAACAGCATCGCTAGTTGTGCCGGTCGCGGTAGCCGGGGACAGCGACGAGGTCGTTGAGGCCGGTGAAGGCACGGTTAACATCACTGTCCCGGTGCTGTCCTTCGAGGACGCGTTGAACCTGGCTTACACGGTGAGGAACCTGACTTACGAGCTATTCCAGTGGGAGATAAGCCGCAACGTGACCGCTGCGAACGTGACCCTTACCGTGGGCGACAGGTTCCTGGCTAGGGCGCTGGAGTTGAAGGATAACGCTACCAGGAAAGCCACGGTCTTCGCCGTCGTCGCAGCGATACACTACGGCCACGCGCCGGCGTTCGCGCACCCGGTGCTCGCGAGAGTGGTGAAGGGGAGCCTCGGCGAGAACGGCACCGTGACGGCTGACACCGTGAACGCTGTTCTCAGCGCTTCAAGCGAGTTAAAGTCGATACTGCTGAACGCCGTGGGCTACGCTGAGTCGAAGGGATACAACACCACGCTGGCTGAGGCGTGGATAGCGAGGGGCGATAACGCTACTGCGACAGCCCAGCAGCTGCTCGCCGCGGGCAACGTGACGGCGGGCTTCAGGCACGCGGTCGCAGGCTACAGGATGTACGTGAAAGCGTACTCCGTGCTCGTGAAGACTGTGTTCGCCCAGTTCCTCAGGGATCTCGGAATAGTGAGGGCTAAAGCGTTCCTGCCACCCGGCTTGATCGACAAGCTACCCGTTGAGCTGAGGAGCGAGCTGAAGGCGAGGATCGAGAAGGGCGAGGTTAAGTCGATAAGGGACGTCGTCGGCGAGGTCAGGAAGGAGATACAGTTGAGGGCGGAGGAGAGGAGGGAGCGCGAGTACAGGCAGGTGGCCAGCATAATGGCGGCGGCGCTGGCGAAGCTCAGCAGGTCGCTCCCGCTGCACGGGAGGCAGCTCTACGACTTTTGCTACGATATAGTCAGGGACGTCGCCTCCAGGACCAACGCCACGGGACTGCAGCTGCTCCAGCTATCCCTCCAGGAGCTCCAGGGCAAGCTCAGCAACCTGAACATACAGCAGGAGTTCCAGAGCTCAGTGGTTAAGATCCGTGTGAAACACTAAACCCTTCCACGGTTTTTTCCCAGGGAAACCTACTTCCTTGCTTTCTCAACCACGTATTCAACTATGTGGTCAGGCGGGTTAACCCCTGTGGCGCTCCTCAACCCCTCCCATTGCGGGAAGGCGTTTACCTCGAGGATATAGTATCCTCCAGTAGCCTTATCGTATGCGACGTCGACCCCCGCGTAGTCTAATCCAAGGGCTTCAACAGCCTTCAACCCGAGCTCGTATACCTCGGGCTCCTCGCTCTCCTTAACGGCTACTCCCCCGGCTCCCTGCGCCACGTTTGTTTTCCACGAGTAGGGGTTGACGCGTTTCATAGCCCCTATCACCCTGCCGCCCACCACGAAGACCCTGTAGTCGTAGCCTGGTTTATCAAGGAACACCTGGTAGTAGCTTGGCTGCCCAATGTTCATTAAACCCCTTGTCACGTTGAACGCTAGGTCGGGGTCGTGTATTAATGTGCTGCCGAGGCCCAGGCTCCCCATCAGCGGCTTGTACACCACGAGCTGCTTCTCCCTGACATACCTCATGGCTGTGAACGGGTTCTCTGTTACAAGGGTCTCGGGCACGGGGAGCCCTTTAAGGTGGAGGTGTAGTAGGCACCTCCACTTATCCCTTGCAACCAGGGATCTCGAGGGATCGTTGACCACGGGGATGAGGGAGGCGAGTGCCTCGAGGACGCCTATCCTCTTCACAAGTGCCTCTAGGCTTGTTATGAAGCCGAGTCCCCTGAGGATTGCTGCGTCAACCCTCACCTCCTCCGTGGAATAATATACTTTGACCCCGCTCCGCGATACAGTAGCGTCAAGCATGGGTGTCTTCAGGTACACGGCTTCATGCCCGTGCCTGGATATGGAGTCCAATAGCTCCAGGGATCCTTTCCTCGGCTCCTTCTTATAGTCTACGACGGCTATCCTCAAGGGCCCTGCATCCTCCCAGCGATCAATACTAGGATGAGTGATGCAACCGATACCCCGGCTGCAGTGAAACCGGCGGCCGGGGAGGGGCCGGAGAGCAGTGCGCCGAGCAGTGAGCCGGCGGCGACGACAGGGGTGAGCAAGTATAGGAGGCTCAATGCCTCCCTCCTGCTACCGTATCGCTCGATATACATGTAGAAGTAGAGCATTGAGGCAGCCAGGAGTACTAGTCCTGCTGCGACACCGGTAGGGGTCGAGCTATATGTAGCCGTCGCCGACCCTGCGAAGACGCCTAGTCCCGCTAGATACCTGGCTTTCCCCGAGTACAGCACCCTGCTCACAGGGATCCTCCTCGACAAGCTAGATAGAGGCCTCCAAGGTATTTTAAAGCATTAGCAAGGGTGGGGGCAGCGGGCCAGCCTGCTAGGAGAGTGCGGGGGGTGGGATTTGAACCCACGCAGGCCTACGCCACCGGGTCCTCAACCCGGCCCCTTTGGCCAAGCTCGGGCACCCCCGCACACGGGTCTGAGTTAATGGTGTGCCGGGGTTTTAATGTTTTCCATGACGGATACCCCTAGTGGTGGGGAGCGGTGTACGTTGAAGTTGATCCAGGCGACTACCATGTGCTCCACCCGAGACCCGTGTACCTGGTTGTTTCAAGGAGCCGTGGGGGAAGGCTTAACGTGATGTCGGCGTCATGGGTTTCCCCGATTAGTGATGAACCATTCCTGATAGCGGTCTCCATATGGAGGGGGAGCTTGACGCATGAGTATGTCTCGGAGACAGGGGAGTTCACGGTTAACGTGCTGGGTGAGGAGCACTTGGAGACGGCTTTCAAAGCCGGCAGCGTCAGCGGGAGGGAGGTGGATAAATGGGGGTTGCTGGGGTTGAAGCCCTATCCTTCCAGGCATGTATCGGTGCCCGGTGTCGAAGGAGCCCTCGGCATACTTGAATGCGTGGTGGAGAACAGGGTCCCCGTGGGGGAGTCCACGTTGTTTATTGCAGGCGTGAAGGCTGTACGGGTCAACAGGGATCTCTACGGTAGGTACGGGTGGAATCTCGGTAAGGCCAGGATACTGATGCATGCGGGTGGGAGGGCTTTCACCGTCAGCGGCAGGCTCCTGCTCGCCGGGAGGAGTTAGGCTTCCAACTTTTTAAGTCCACGCGTATTATTGATACAATGTGATAGGCATGCCCCGGGTTAAAACACATTTAGTTACATGGGATGAGGTAGTCGACTGGTCGAGGAATCTCGCTAGACTGGTGAGGGAAAGCGGGTTCAGGCCCGACCTAGTTGTCGCTGTATCCAGGGGCGGCTTCGTCCCCGCTAGGCTTGTATGCGACTTCCTCGGCGTCGAGAACCTTGCAAGTATTCAGAGCCAGCATTGGACTGAGGCGGCTAAGGCGGGGGAGCGCGCCATCCTTAAGTATCCGTATAGGCTTGACGCGTCTGGCCTCAACGTACTCGTGGTCGACGACATAGTTGACACAGGGGAGACGTTGAGGCTGGCGAGGGATTACGTGAGGGATAACTGGGGTCCCAGGGAGGTTAAGACTGCTGCATTACAGTGGATAAGCCCTGTAGCCAAGTACAGGCCCGACTACTACTACCTCGAGGTCAAGGAGTGGGTCTGGTTCCAGTATCCTTGGACGAGGCTCGAGGACACCTACCAGTTCATTAAGAGAATGATGAGTGAAGCCTACAGGGAGACTGGGAGGCGTGAATGGGGCTTCAGCGAGGTTGTCGAGGGGTTCAGGGAGTGGTATGGGATAGATGTTGGTGAAGCCTACTACAGGGAGGCCCTCCGGGTCCTCGTGGAGAAAGGAGTGGTTGACTATGATGCGGCTAGGGATAGATACGTGTTAAGGGTGTAGGCTATGCTAGTGGAGCCACCGGTTAAAGCAGAAGTAGCCGTTATAGGGGGGAGCGGGGTATATAGTCTACCAGGGTTAGCCAATGTAAGGGAGTACAAGGTTTACACGCCTTACGGTGCCCCCAGCGACAACATTATAGTAGGCGAGTTGAACGGGAGGACGATAGCCTTCCTACCCAGGCATGGGAGGGGGCATAGGATACCGCCTCACAGGGTGAACTACAGGGCTAACATATGGGCTTTGAAGAGTATTGGCGTGAAATGGGTTATAGCTGTTTCAGCAGTGGGGAGCCTGAGGGAGGACTACAGGCCCGGGGACTTCGTTGTCCCGGATCAATTCATAGACATGACTAAAGGGGTCAGGGCCTTCACATTCTTCGAGGGAGGGAGCGTTGCACACGTGAGCGTCGCCGACCCGTTCTGCGAGTGCTTGAGGAAGAAGATACTGGAGGCAGCCGGCAGGCACAGCGATATAAGGGTGCATGGCAAGGGCACCTATATATGTATAGAGGGACCCAGGTTCAGCACGAGGGCTGAGAGCAGGGTTTGGAGGGATGTCTTCAAGGCCGACATCGTTGGGATGACGCTTGTCCCCGAGGTGAACCTCGCCTGCGAGGCACAGCTCTGCTATGCAACCATAGCCATGGTTACGGATTACGATGTATGGGCTGAGAAACCCGTTACAGCCGAGGAGGTTGTCGCAACCATGAGGAGGAACACTGAGAAGATTCAAAAACTCCTCCCAGACATAATAGGGTTGCTGCCGAGTGAGCCGTGTAGAGAGGAGTGCAGTTGCTGCAGGAGCCTGGAGACGGCTTTGATGTGAAGAAATATGTGTCGAAGCTCACGAGCCTAGAGGAGGATGCTAGGCGCCTCTCGAGGAGCCTAGTGGGTTTTCTAAGCAGCTCCCAGTCCACGAGGCTCATAGTAGCGTACAGCGGCCACGGCTACCTGCCGGCCTCCTGCATGTTCTGGCACACGGTCACCATGGATGAGGAGAAGTCGATCCTCCTCCTCGACGCATCCTCCACAGCCCTCTACATCCTTGCATACAGGGATCCAACACCTATCGTCGCCTACGCTCCAGCCCCTTCAGCCAGCTTCCTCAACATGCTACAGGTGGCCAGGGTCATGGGCCACCCGTATGCAGCGTTCACGGGGAAGCCTAGTGGTGGGAGGGAGGCTGAGGTGCTCGAGGGATACGGGTTGCTTTACACGGCTTCGCAGGGCGAGCTCGACTCATCGCTCGCGATGTCTATCGCCGTGTACCATGCGCTGGCGGAGCTCTACGGGGGCAGGCTCGCTAAGAGGGGTGCGAGGATACTTGGACACAGCCGGGAGGGTTTCACACCGGTTGTAGAGGGGCTTATCGAAGCCTACGGTGACGCTGTCTCCTGGATGCTTTCACACAGGTCGCTCACCGTGACCTCTGGGAGGCTTCTCGAATCCTCCTCACTCTACCTTGTTGAAGCGTTGAGGCGTAGGGGTGTTGACGCAAGGTACGAGCACCCGGAGATGCTGAGGGGCCCCGGCGACGCCCTGGTTGCGGGCACCGGGGTAGAGGAGTATTATTTAAGGGAGTTGAAGCACAGGTTTTCATCCACCGGGATAGTGGTCAGGGAGCTGGTTGTTAACACGGATCCCGTGGAGGCCAACATATACCTAGCTATACTCGCCAACTACATTGCATCAACCCACCTGGATCACTAACCTCCTCCCGCCCTAAAGGGTTTCCCCCTTTACATCAGTAATCGTTTAAAATGCTTCCCCACCGATACCTTTAACAGGGGTTCTACATGAAGCTCTACGAGTATGAGGGTAAGGAGATAGCTAGGAGGTATGGTGTCGACGTCCCCAGGGGGCTCCTTGCCTCGAGTGTTGAGGAGGTTGCGGAGGCGTATAGGAGGCTTGGCTCCCAAGTGGTGGTTTTAAAGGCGCAGGTGCTTGTAGGCGGTAGGGGTTTAGCCGGCGGCGTGAAGAAGGCTGGGAGCCTTGAGGAAGCGGTGGCTAAGGCCGGCGAGCTGTTCTCCACGAGTATAAGGGGTGAGAGGGTTGGGAAACTCCTTGTCGAGGAGGCTGTCTGCATCTCCCGCGAGCTCTACGTCTCCCTCACCGTTGACAGGGCGTCGAGGAGGCTGGTCTACCTTGTCTCAGGGATGGGCGGGGTGGAGATAGAGGAGCTTGCGAGGAGGCACCCGGATAAGGTACTTAGGATCCCTGTAGACCCCTTCAACGGGTTCAGCAGCTACATGGCTAGGCAGGCGCTGGGCTTCCTCGGGCTTCCATGGGATAAACTAGGGGTTCTCGAGAACGTTATGAGAGCCATGTACAGGATTATGGTTGACTACGATGCCGAGCTCGTTGAGTTCAACCCGCTTGCATACACGTGTAGCGGGGGGCTTACAGCCCTGGATGCCAAGGTGATCGTGGACGATAACAGCTTGTACAGGCACCCGGATCTACAGCCCCTCTACGGGAGGGATGCATCCAGCTATGAGCGGCTTGCCAAGCAGTTGGAGTTCAACTACGTGGAGCTGGACGGCGATATAGGGGTGATAAGTAATGGAGCCGGGTTGACCATGGCCACGATGGACGCCATCCTCCACTACGGTGGGAGGCCGGCTAACTTCCTGGATATAGGGGGTGGGGCAACCCGTGAAAGGGTTAGGGAGGCTGCTAAAATAGTGCTCACTCATCCAAGGGTTAAAGCAGTCCTCGTCAACATATTTGGAGGTATAACGAGATGCGATGAGGTTGCAGCAGGAGTCGTTGAAGCCTTGAAGGAGGCCGGGGTGGCTAAGCCAGTCGTGGTCAGGATGCTTGGCACCAATGAGGAGGAGGGGAGGAGGATACTCAGGGAGCACGGGATAAACGCTTACACGGAGATGGATGAAGCGGTTTTAAAAGTGGTTCAACTAGCGAGGGAGGTGGGTTAGATGGGCGTCCTCGTTGACTCAGCCACTAGAGTAGTGGTTCAAGGGGTTACCGGGAGGGAGGGGAGCTTCCACACGAAGCTCATGCTGGAGTACGGTACCAGGATCGTGGCGGGCACGTCGCCCGGTAAGGGAGGCAGCTATGTTCACGGTGTCCCAGTATACAACTCTATATGGGAAGCCGTGAGGGAGCAGGGAGCGGTTGACGCCAGCATCGTCTTCGTCCCGGCAAGATTCGCAGGTGACGCTGTCTACGAGGCCGTTGACAACGGTGTGAGAACAGTGGTCGTGATCACCGAGGGCATCCCCCTGCACGACGAGCTCAGATTCGTCAACTACGCAAGGAGCCGCGGCGTGGTCGTCGTGGGGCCTAATACACCCGGTGTAATGACGGTTGGCGAGGCGAAGCTCGGCATAATGCCGGCCCACGTGTTTAAACCCGGCAGGGTCGGGATAGTCTCGAGGAGTGGGACCCTCACGTATGAGATAGCTCGTGAGCTCTCGAAGCACGGCTACGGGGTTTCAACAGTGCTCGGCCTCGGCGGCGACCCTGTCACAGGCCTCGACTTCATAGACGCCGCCAAGCTCTTCTTCGCGGACAGCGGTACGGATGCACTCGTCGTCGTGGGTGAGATAGGCGGGGACGCGGAGGAGAGGTTCGCGGGATTCTACGCTGGGCTGGCTGAGAGGAAGCCTGTTGTAGCCTATGTGGCTGGGAGGACTGCGCCGCCCGGTAAGAGGATGGGGCATGCAGGGGCAATAATATCCATGGGGATGGGGGACTACGCGTCTAAGCGGAGGAGCCTTGAGGAAGCCGGGATACCTGTAGCCGAGACCCCTTCCCAGGTCCCAGTGCTCCTGGGGAGGCTGCTTAAGCGTTAGTCCTCCAAGGTACTTTTGAGGGAAAAATTTATTTATTCTCTCCTCTCTAAATAGTAAACCTAGGTGGAGCGATTTGAGCGTGATGATAAAGGAGGTTTCCTCATTCAGGGACGTAGTCAAGATGATAGATGACACTATAACATCCCTCAAGCAGCAGCTGGCCGAGAACCTTAAGAAGCTGGAGGATGCACGGGTGAGGGCCGAGCAGGTTAAGAAGCTGAGGGAGACGTTCAAGAACCTGCTGGGCGACGAGGTCCTGGTGTCCGGTAGAGAGATAGACTTGAAGGACGCTAAGATACTGATAAACCCGGATCCATTAACCGAGCTCAAGGTTATTGAGGAGGCTATTGAGAAGATAAACACGACGATACTGACGCTGCAGAACCTTAAGAAGTCGCTTGAGCCATGGACAACGGTCGAGGTCCCCAGCAGGATAACAGTGGTCGTCAGGGAGGGTATACCTGTAGCGATAATGCTGAAGCTCTAGGCCTGCGGCCCGCCCCCTATTAGCAGGGCGGCCGGGTTCCCGGCTGCGTGGAGGAGTCTAGGTAACGCTTTTTACCCCTGGCTGCACTCATAGAGTGTCGTGCGCCAATACTGGAGGTGTGTTAACCAATGGGTGTATACGATAAGCTGGGCCCCGGCTCCAAGGCTCCTGAAGAAGTATATGTTGTAATAGAGATCCCTGTTAACAGCGGTGTGAAATACGAGCTTGACAAGGAGACAGGCTTACTCTTCGTTGACAGGGTTCTCTACACATCCATGGTGTACCCCTTCAACTACGGCTTCATCCCCGGTACCCTTGAGGAGGATGGGGACCCCGTGGACGTCCTCGTGGTTTCATCCGAGCCCCTTGTCCCAGGCTCAGTGATAAAGGCTAGGCCGGTCGGCGTCCTGGAGACCGAGGATGAGAAGGGGAGGGACGCTAAGATAATAGCTGTACCAGCCGACAAAGTGGACCCAAGGTACAGTGGTGTAAGAGATATAGGCGACATACCTGAACCAGTGAAGCAGAGGATAAAGCACTTCTTCGAACACTACAAGGAGCTCGAGCCAGGTAAATGGGTTAAAACAATAGGGTGGAGGAACAGGGAGGAGGCATTGAAAAGGATAAGGGCAGCCATCGAGAGAGCGGGAACACAAGCCAAGTAGAAGCAGCCCGTAAAGAATTAAAAACCCAGCAGGAATAAAACCCATCGGGACACGCCGCCGTAGTATAGCCCGGTCAAGTATGCGGGCCTTTCGAGCCCGTGACCCGGGTTCAAATCCCGGCGGCGGCACTCACACAAACCCCAAACGAAAACACTTTAAAACCCACCCCCACCTAGAAAATACGTGATGCGGCGGTCGTCTAGCCTGGACTAGGACGCCGGCCTGCCACGCCGGAAATCCCGGGTTCAAATCCCGGCCGCCGCACTCCCCTCAACACAACTCACAGCCCCCAATCCTCTCTGCATTGAGGCGGGGAGACATCTAGGTATTGCTTATCCACGTGTGTAGGGCTCCTAATAGTTATCCTGCATAGAAAAACACTGCTTTCATATTGTTTTTAACAGGCTTCTTCACTTCAACTGATCGATGACTAAGTGTGATCCTACACTGCTATGGATTATGAGATGTATGTGTTGGGAAGCCGGGGTAGCGGTGGGTTGAGAGTTAAGGTATGGGTAGATGCTTGTATTGGAGAGTGGTTGGTGGAGATATGTGTAGATGCATCTTTTAGCTATAAGGGATCCGTTTGAAAGCGGATTGAAAGACAAAGCGGAAAAGGGATTGTTTCTACCAGGTTTCAACATATACTCCTCCAATCTTGTAACTACCATCCTGGTACTTGTAGAAGTATGGCGAATTAATGTATCTATATGCAACTAACTTACCACTATTAACAACGAATGATACACCTATAAACATGAATCGCTGATCCATCCTACTCGCAGTTATACCTATACTTACACATAGAAGTGCGGTAGCCCATGCCGGTATAGGTCCTCCTACTAGAGCGAACAATACAGCCCCAACGCTTATACTGCCTGAAAGCAGTGGAATAGTATTCAGTTCAGCGGAAATGATGGTACTGTTAATTCTTAAATCGACGGGTCCAGTGATGTACTTCCAGGATCCAAACCAATTGTTGTCCTTTAATATCTGATATGTTTTAACCAAGTAGTGTTCAGTATTAGGTAAAGGTGCTGCGCCGATCACACCTATACTATTATCTAAGTTGAGCTTGAAGGGCCTCGCTATAGTTGCATTAGCATCTACACCTAGATAACTACATGTAGGGGTGCCTAGATCCGGGTATACGCAGAGGTACTCCTTAAATAACCCGATTGTAGCATTACCTTTAAATCCAACATAAAGTATGCTTGGAGAATTATAATCAGCCCCGTATATAAATCTCTTTCCAAGATTGAGATTGGCACTTCGCTGACTATAAGCTGCCCATGATAAACCCGGCACCTCATATGATGCGCCACCATAATTACTCCCGATACCAAATGTTGGAGCTATACCAACTGATATAGCAAATTGTTCTGATGCCATTAGAACAACATTGAACTCGGGTTCTCTAACCCTATCTAGCCATCGAATAATACCCATGGCTAATGGTATGTCCACATTACTGAAGCTTCCATATGTTTTATCAAGTCTCCATTCATAACATATCACCCTACCATAATTAGGGCCTCCTGTATAGTAGCAGTACTCTTCAACTCTCCCAGTATTTAACAAATTAATGAACCGGGTGAAAGCGGTTTCACTTGCTAATTCAACTACTACCTTTTCAGGTTCAACTCCAAGACTACTTGCAACATCTTTCCTTACGTCTTCTATACCTCTTATCTTAATTGATTTCTGACTAGATGTTACTTCGATTGATACTTCTGGTTTCGAGGCTAACCCTATTCTCAGTGGTGGCATGATAATATTAGTGTATACTCCGTCTTCCATGTGTATAGAGTTCAGTATTACTAATCCTAATCCGACGCTATCAGGGTCTAACCCTTCTCTCTTCACGTATTCAGCTACTTCCCCATACACCTCGACAATCTTACCCTTGGGTATCTTTATGACGCCGCCTACACTTCTATACCTACCGAGATCTATCAGGCTACCGTTAAGAGCCCAGAAGTAAACCCTGGATATGGTGATAGCCCTTGACGACGTGCCCGGTACACGTATTCTTATAGCTGGCTCAAAATAATCCCTATAATACCTGGTAGTTAAACCCCTATGCTCATCCCTCTTAATATCCGCGGGTACAGTATAATCTAGGACCACCAGCCCCGATACCAGGATGGCTACTACTAATAGAGGAGCCACCAGCCTCATAATATTCACATGCCCCACCCATAAAAAGACAAACCAGGTATTTATGCCTTTACCACAGCGTATTCACGTATTTCCAACTCATCCAACATCTTGTTTAGAGGCAGCTGTTCCGAAACCCTTTCAATCCCCTTTACATTGAGGCGCATCCCGATAATCACTCAAGTTCTATTACCTATGACAATCTTTCAATCCTCTTTACATTGAGGCCACCACAGAGGGAGATCCCCGGGAGGTATTGGATTACTTTACTTTCAATCCTCTTTACATTGAGGCCCACGGGGAGACTGCAGCTTTTTCTACGGGAGGCTGCCGTCTTTCAATCCTCTTTACATTGAGGCTGCGTGAATTAATGAAACAAGTTGAACCCGGTAAAAGACTCTTTCAATCCTCTTTACATTGAGGCCTCTAAATGCATATTAGAGAATTGAGGGGAGACATATGAAACCTTTCAATCCTCTTTACATTGAGGCCTACCCTCCTTGCCGGTAATGTTTCAACCACGGTTACAGCTTTCAATCCTCTTTACATTGAGGCCGGGGTCCCTACTAGGTAGGATGCCGTGGATCCTACCTAATCTTTCAATCCTCTTTACATTGAGGCCCGAGCCCATATATAGTTGACCTCACCACCGGTGAAGCTTTCAATCCTCTTTACATTGAGGCATTTGGAGGGCACCATAGGGCTTGAAATCTGTCCCAATCTTTCAATCCTCTTTACATTGAGGCCTCCGCCCCCCGGCCAGCCCCCTAGCGCGCCTTATTTTATCTTTCAATCCTCTTTACATTGAGGCTTACCTTACAGTTGTTGTACTTAGCTTTTAGCACTTTTACACTTTCAATCCTCTTTACATTGAGGCCTGAGTGGATTAAGCTGGCGCCGCCAGGGGAGGAACCCGTCTTTCAATCCTCTTTACATTGAGGCAACCCTTACCCTAACCCATCCATCGCTTCCCGTGTTCTCTTTCAATCCTCTTTACATTGAGGCGGAGCCCTGAGCCCTTGGTGAAATCAGTGGAGTGGATATATCTTTCAATCCTCTTTACATTGAGGCTAGCCGAACGGGGCCACCAGGCCCCACTTTATAACTGTGGCTTTCAATCCTCTTTACATTGAGGCCCAGCACTGTGGCCGGGTTGAACCCGGTGGCATTCGTGAGCTTTCAATCCTCTTTACATTGAGGCAATATGGGAGGCCTGCAAAGCCGGGTGTAAGCAGGACGGCTTTCAATCCTCTTTACATTGAGGCATGAGCGTGAGAAGAAGCTTCTCTCACTAGGCTTATCTTTCAATCCTCTTTACATTGAGGCTCACACTGCAGTATGACGGCAAGAAGGTGGCGGCAGTAACTTTCAATCCTCTTTACATTGAGGCCTCGTAGTTGCGTAGTAGCTGCAGAAGCTCCTCGTTGCTGACCTTTCAATCCTCTTTACATTGAGGCTGGCGGGCGACGCGGTAGTGTTGGAGGCCTTTAAATTTAACTTTCAATCCTCTTTACATTGAGGCAAAGATATAAGGGAAAGGAATCCTGGAATACCTTCCTACGTCTTTCAATCCTCTTTACATTGAGGCTGCATGGTGGATCCCGTCCCGGTTGTGAGGGAGAGTATCTTTCAATCCTCTTTACATTGAGGCTATATATATCGCCTGCTGACTATATATGTATGTTTTCTTTCAATCCTCTTTACATTGAGGCGACGGATACCATTACCTTAAAATATATGTAAAAGCTGGCTTTCAATCCTCTTTACATTGAGGCGTACACTACACAGCTGTTTATAAGCTACCCCTATGGTAGCTTTCAATCCTCTTTACATTGAGGCACCGTGTACACGGCTGTGCCTGTTGCAAGGGTTGACTACACTTTCAATCCTCTTTACATTGAGGCTCCAGCAGTTTAATCCCATATAGCTTTTGTAACCCCATACTTTCAATCCTCTTTACATTGAGGCATGGTAGAATACCACTTCTGGAAAATGAAAATAAGTTACCTTTCAATCCTCTTTACATTGAGGCCTATCTCAGTTCTACTATTGATCTTGGTAACGGTCTCCACTTTCAATCCTCTTTACATTGAGGCTCACGGGAGCCTGGTATACCACGGTATACTTCCAGCTCGTCTTTCAATCCTCTTTACATTGAGGCTGTGGGCCCGTGAGCTAGCGTTGCTGATAAAGGGTAGCACTTTCAATCCTCTTTACATTGAGGCCGGGTACCTCATACTAGTAGAAAAGCAAGGTGATCGTAACTTTCAATCCTCTTTACATTGAGGCTACAAAACACAACGCTTAAATACCCCGCCCGACATTTTCTTTCAATCCTCTTTACATTGAGGCATAGGCTTAAGCAAGGCGGAGAAAGCCCTGCAAGACATAGCTACTTTCAATCCTCTTTACATTGAGGCCTTAACGAGTCTAGGATCCTATAAGGATCAGGGATCTAGCTTTCAATCCTCTTTACATTGAGGCTTAAAATATATACCCGAAACCACTCCCGATATAATTATACTTTCAATCCTCTTTACATTGAGGCCCTACTATAGTCGCCGTACTGCCAGTAGCAGTCATCCATCTTTCAATCCTCTTTACATTGAGGCAGCTACCGCAAGGCTATCAGCCGGCTCAACTTGTTAGAGCCTTTCAATCCTCTTTACATTGAGGCTTTAAACGAGGTTCAATATAATAAGTCTGGCGCCAATATCTTTCAATCCTCTTTACATTGAGGCCCAATATTGAAGTGGGCGGGCAGAATTGATCAGCAGCTGAACTTTCAATCCTCTTTACATTGAGGCATAAAAGCCCTTGACTCACGACTCTGCGGGGATCTCCTCAGCTTTCAATCCTCTTTACATTGAGGCTGGTTTAATGAGCCGGGCCAGCCTAGATAAGGCAGAAAATCTTTCAATCCTCTTTACATTGAGGCGCCATAACTAGAACAGCAGCAGGAAAACGCCTGTGCAACTTTCAATCCTCTTTACATTGAGGCATATACCTTACTAATGGTAGCACCATATACGTACCCACCTTTCAATCCTCTTTACATTGAGGCGTCCATGAGGTTGAGTGATAATCATTTTAAACAATTTACTTTCAATCCTCTTTACATTGAGGCCGTGGTTCACTAGCGGGGAGGCGTGTGGAGTAGCAATAGCTTTCAATCCTCTTTACATTGAGGCCCAGTCGTGTCAAATAGCTTCTGGAGTAATGCGATAGTATCTTTCAATCCTCTTTACATTGAGGCTATGTGCTAGACCACGATATAGGCTTTGAGCTGAAGAAACTTTCAATCCTCTTTACATTGAGGCCTAGGATTATCTTCTCGCCTTCAGGTAGCTCGGGATCCTCTCTTTCAATCCTCTTTACATTGAGGCCGCTGCAGCAGGTAACCAGCATCAATTACACTAACCCGAGCTTTCAATCCTCTTTACATTGAGGCTTCAGGGATATGTGAGCGGTGAAAACCTCAATTGGGTCTTTCAATCCTCTTTACATTGAGGCATCATAAAGACCACGCAGGCTTTAATGGTGCATTACACCTTTCAATCCTCTTTACATTGAGGCCCATGTATTGAGAGGGCTACCGAGGAGGTCATACTTAGAGCTTTCAATCCTCTTTACATTGAGGCTCTCCCTGTAATGGATGCCGTACCAGCCTAGCTCGTTGGCTTTCAATCCTCTTTACATTGAGGCCCTCAGGCTCTGGGGAGGGTTAGGCGTCTTAATTCGCTTTCAATCCTCTTTACATTGAGGCCTAGTGGAAGAAAGACGCGAGCGTATTGCGTTAGCTATAACTTTCAATCCTCTTTACATTGAGGCATGGTTAAACCGCATCTGGATGACTACTCCAGCTGGGACTTTCAATCCTCTTTACATTGAGGCCCGAGGGCTTCATATACCGTGGGGCGACCGCCGGGGATATCTTTCAATCCTCTTTACATTGAGGCTTGAACCATAGGAGTAAGCCCTCCTCGATAATCAGTGCGACTTTCAATCCTCTTTACATTGAGGCGAAACCGGCCCATTTATGAAAAGTGGATAAGGATAGAGGTCTTTCAATCCTCTTTACATTGAGGCACATTGTCTATGGGTATGAATAGTGTTCGCAAATGTGAACCTTTCAATCCTCTTTACATTGAGGCCCCATTTTACGGGCCAATATGTCGATTACTTCGGCCCGGATCTTTCAATCCTCTTTACATTGAGGCATTTGTCGAAGTTCTTCTACATGTTATGTTTCCTGGGTCGCAGCCTTAAATATCTTACGGTTTTAACTGGAAAGAGTATGCGGAGCAACTTCGACCAGTATCAACGGGAGGGATCCAGAATCGGGTGATCAACCTGTTTGTATAAAGCGATCACTTCGACCAAAAACAACGAGGGGTGTTCAGGGTTTCCCGCGACGGGGGTACGGGGTTTGCGTGTTGTACTGCTTTGGAGGCTTGAGGACTGGTTGATTTAGGGTGTGGTGTCGGGATTGGCTGTATCGTTGTGTTTCATGTGCATGTTGTGCGTGATATCTCGTGGTAGAGTTTTGGTAGTTCTCTCATGTCGTTGATTACTGCTGCCTTCAGTTCCTCGATATACATGTTTCTACGGGTTCTCCTGTTTATCAATACGCCGATGAACCCTGAGGAAAGGGCTCCTCCAACATCCTCTAGTGTGTTGTCCCCTACGTGTATTATTCTGCCTGGCTCGAATCCTGAGGCCTCCGCGAACTCTAGGAATATACCTCTGTCGGGCTTACTGTAGCCCACTGTATCCGAGAAAACCAGTGTCTTAAAATACCTGGAGAGGCCGATCCTCTCTAGTACTGTGACAGTGTAGCTGCTGGGCCAGAAGAGCACGTTCCCTATTACACCCATGTAGCAGCCGGCTTCCTCGAGCTCGCTTAGTGCGGGCTCCACGTCAGGGTATAGTATTGCCTCGGGTTTAACCGTTGTAAAGGCCTCGAACAGTATTGAGTCGACTACACGTGTCTCAGTTGATAAGCGTGCTGCAAGCATCTCCTTTGCACGTGAAATTAATTCGGCTGGATGCAGGTTTGGCGTGAGCCTCCTAAGCCTCCGTGCATCGTCATGAGACCCGTATACAGCTCTACGTGCCTCCTCCCCGGTGAGCCCAAGCCTCCTTGAAGCCACCTCTGAGAGGTGGTCAAGAGTCTTATCGAGATCTACGAGCGTGCCCCATACATCGAAGCTTACCGCCATGCACCCGGCCATACTGTGAGTCACCTGTGGGGGCCCTCGAACCTGTCTACTTCCTCAGCCAGGTGCCCCACTATGTCGACCAGTATACTTAAGCCTACTTCAAGGGCCTGAGTCGAACCCGGGAGCGCCACGGTTATCCTCCCATCAGGCAGGATGTAGAGTCCTGCACGTGAGAGAATTGCCCTATGACCTATGGTGCTGCTGGAGAGCCTTCTGAAGGCTTCCCCGAAGCCTGGGAGCTCTCTCCACGCGAGCGACTCGAGGACGTCTACTGTTATATCCCTGGGGCTGGGTCCCGTGCCACCGATGAAGAGAATGACCCTGCTCTTTGATTCACGTAGCACCCTGACTATGTCCCTGTAACTGTTGCCGACCACCGTTTTCCCTGAAACCTTGAATCCCCTGCTGGCAAGGTATTCCACGGCTTTCTCACCGCTTACATCAATGGATTCTCCACCCGCGATCCTATCGCTGACGACTACTATGTGGAAGTCCAACACTGTTGACCCCCTCATCAATGGATAGGTAGAGGCCTTGGACTTAATAACCTAAGGACCCGAGTGATCGATGTGTGAGTGCCGCCGGGTGTAAGCGTTGATAGTGGTTGAGAGCAGGGAAGGTAGGCTCCTTGCACATGGTGCTTTAATGACTGATATATGTGAAGCCGTGTACATGCTTACCATGATCATACCTGTAGGCTCAGCCACAACGTACTCCAGCATAGCCAGGGTTCTCGGCGTGCATCCAAGGATAGTTGCACGATGCCTCTCACTCAATAGGGATCCCATCCTGGTTCCATGCCACCGCGTCGTGTACAGTAATGGAGGGTTAGGCGGCTACACGCCCGGCGGGGTGGGGGTTAAAAGGCGGCTACTGGAGGTGGAGGGAGTGGTGTTTCAAGGCAACCGTGTTAAAAAGGAGTGCTTAATCGACATACACTCCCTCCTCCACGGCTTAGACCGGTTGAAGCATTGAAGCCAGGGATTTATCCCGGGGCCCCCATAGTCTTACACGGGGTGTCAGGGAATGAGCGTCTCGATACATGTGGTAGACGTAGAGATCCCTGAGGGCGCCAACATTATCATAGGGCGGAGCCACTTCATAAAGACCGTTGAGGACATATACGAGGTCCTCGTAACAAGCGTCCCCGGGGTAAGATTCGGGTTAGCGTTCAACGAGGCAAGCGGGAAAAGGCTTGTAAGGTATGAGGGAAACGATGAAGAGCTGGTTAACGCGGCGGTCAATGCGGCCTTAAAGATAGGGTCAGGCCATACTTTCATCCTCTACATAAGGAACGCCTATCCAATAAACATCTTGAACCAGTTGAAGAACGTGCAGGAAGTGGTTTCACTCTACGTTGCAACAGGGAACCCTGTACAGGTACTGGTCGCCGAGACAAACCAGGGGAGGACAATTATAGGCGTCGTCGACGGATATCCACCCCTGGGTGTTGAAGGCGCGGCGGACAGGGAGGAGAGGAAAGAGTTCCTTAGGAGGATAGGCTATAAAAAATAGAGGGTTCTACCCGGTGCACTCGTCTAGAAGGGCCTCCAGTCTCCTTATGTTTTTTGACACTTCACTCCCACTACTGCTCATCCAGCAGAGCGAGGAATCCCCTTTCTTAGCTAGGTAGAACACGTAGCCACCGTCGATCTCCATTGCGATCACGTAGCACTCCACGCCACCATCTACTTCTTCATCCTCATAAATCACCGTGTGCCTGTGTCTGCTTGCAAGTAGATCCATGACCCTCCAGGCGAGCGATCCCTCTAGGGGCTCACCTGACTCCAACTTGTCTGCTGCTTCAACCCCTATCTCCAATGCTATTTCAACGAATATGTTACTGGTATCTTTCATCAGCTTCACTCAGCGTCTCCAGGATCTCTCCGTAAGCGGTGTCACCGTTTACCCTTGTGATCCTGATCCTCACCTTCGACCCGAGGCTCGCATTGTACACTATTATCCTCGTCCCCTTGTAGTTGACCACGCCGTTTCCATGCTTGTCGACATCCCCTATCTCGACTGTTAGAATCCTGCCGGGTTTTAATGAGTCCTCCTGGGGTGCCTGTATCCTTGGATATATGCTGAACCTCTGCACGTCACTGGTGTATGGGTTCCAGCTGTGTTTCTTCTGCTGCCTGGACACGACTGTATCCCGCTCTACCATGTTGTCTGAGGCTTTCATTATTTTAAAGTTGATGGGGGTTATTAACCTTATCACCAGGCCTCCTCTACGGAGGCTAAGCATGTATTGAAAAATCAATGAAAAGATACTGGTCGAGCTGCACAGTGTATTATTATAAGGTTTCATCAAAATATTAAATAGCACTCTTCAACATTAGTGACCCCGGGTGCAACCCGTGTTGGAGCTCGAATCAAGGCTCTTCAAGGATATACTCAGAGTAGAGGACAACGTGCCCTTCTTCAAAGCCTACCTAGCCGGCAAGTGGATTGATACAGGCGAATACTTGGATGTCGCCACACCAATAGATGGATCCCTGGTAGCAAGGGTCTCTAAGACGCCGTGGGAGCTTGTTGACTCAGCACTTGAATCCATCTACGTAGAGGGCAGGTGGTCTGTGAGGAATACTCCCGGCTGGAGGAGGCTTGAAATACTTGGAAGACTAGCTGAGCTGTTGGAGGAGCATAGAAGGGATATGGTTAACGCGTTGATCCTTAACTCGGGTAAGACAAGGAAGCAGGCTGAGGGCGAGGTCAACGCGTCAATTGAGAGGGTGAAGGCATCAGTGTTCGATGCGAGAAAGATTTTCGGAGAGTACATGCCGGGCGACTGGGATTCAACAACCATTGAAACCGAGGCGGTTGTGCGACGGGAGCCGTATGGAGTTGTATTAGCGATAATACCCTTCAACTACCCGCTCTTCGACACTGTGTCTAAGATAGCCTATAGTTTCGTGAGCGGTAATGCTGTAGTCGTTAAGCCACCCTCAGCCGACCCACTGCCAGTTCTATTGCTGGCCAGGTTGCTGGAGGAGGCTGGGTTCCCGCGGGATGGACTCGCTGTCGCCATGGTGCCCGGTAGGGAGAGCGGGAGGCTGGTTGCTGATAGAAGGATCTCAGTTGTGAGTTTCACAGGGAGCAGTGAGACCGGCAGGAGGATACTTGGATCAGCAGGCATCAAGCAGTTCATCATGGAGCTGGGTGGAGGGGACCCAGCGATCGTGCTGCCCGACGCCGATTTGGAGGATGCAGCAGAGAAGATTTCAACGGGGATATATAGTTACGCTGGCCAGAGATGCGACGCGATAAGGCTGATTCTAGTCAGCGCAGACGCCTACCATGAGCTCGCCGGGAGAATCGTGGAGAGGCTCTCAAGGGTTCGCGTCGGTGATCCCCGGAGGGAGGATGTCGACATGGGGCCCCTGATAGATGAAGCAGCTGTTGACACTATGATGGAGGCTGTTGAAGACGCTGTGAAGAAGGGTGGAAGAATACTCTACGGTGGAAGAAGGCTAGGCGGGAACTATGTGGAGCCAACCCTCATAGGGTTCGAGGATAACAAGAGGATCAAGGATGTGAAGCTCTACCAGGAGGAGGTGTTCGCACCAGTCGCGTTGATAACCAGCTACAGGAGTCTCGATGAAGCAGTGGAGCTCGCAAACGGTAGGAGATACGGGTTGGATGCCGCTGTCTTCGGCCATGATATAGAGGATATCCGTAGGCTTGTTAGGCTACTCGAGTTCGGCGCCATCTACATAAATGACATGCCCCGCCACGGGATAGGGTACTATCCCTATGGAGGTAGAAAGGATTCAGGCATAGGCCGGGAGGGAATAGGGTACTCGGTTGAGTATGTCACGGCATATAAAACCATCATATATAACTACAGGGGTAAAGGAGTCTGGAGCTACATCTAGGCATCCATATCTTCACCGATTTTTATGCCGTGATATGTCCCTAGCTATTCTCACCGCCGTGTAGATTAGATACGAGTTGTAGAGTAGTGTTGCAACCGTTGCTGTGACTCCTCTTGCACTGTTGAGCACTGAGAAGAATGTGAAGAACGCTGGGGAGCTCCTGGCATAGATGATCAACTTATAGAGGATTGAGTCTATGCCGGTGCTCCATGCTATGAGTTGCTCCGCTGAAACCCAGTTGGAGTCCTCCACCATTAATATGTCGTCGCCCACTACCGCGGCAGTGAACTCTATGAGGAACCCTGCTATCAACCCTATTAGCAGGGGTATGAATATGTAGAGGGATATGAGTCTACGGGGTGTCCTATGAATGTTCCTGGCGATGTATATTGCGAGGAATACTGATGCCCAAAGGTAGTAGTTGGGGTTCCCAACCTTGTTTAACACTAGCATGAGGAGGGATGCCAAGGCGAAGTATCCCAGGAGCGAGTCGTGCCCTACCGGTGTATCACGGTAGAAGTATAAGTAGAGGATTAAGAGAGCGAGCGTGAAAGGCATGATCCATACCCATGTCAGCCAGGAGGGGAGTGACGCTATATTATACCAGCTGAGATGCACTGGGAGCGCCCATAGACTATAGTTCTGCGGGTAGCGTTCCCCATGGAATAAGAGCACCTTCCCTATGAAACCATACGGGTTGCGGAGCATGAAGGGAGCTATGAATACCGATGCAACACCAAGGGATACGAGTAGTACTCTAGCCATCCCCCTGTAATCCCTTGCCTTGAACAACTCTATGAGGGGGAAAACCATGAAGACTGCTAGCAACTGCTTTACCAGTGCTGAAAGCGTGATCATGACTGATGCCGCCGTGTATTTCCTCTCGGTTAAATAGATGAAGCCCATGAGCAGGAATACAACTGCCACTAGGTCGAACTGGTAGTCGGCGATCACCCCGTACACCATATAGTTTAGAAGCCACAGGTTGCCGGCTGTATGCCCATACCTTCTCCTAAGGATCAGGTACACCATGTTGAACGCCGCTATCAAGGGGGCTTTATCAATCAACCTGACCAGTGCGATACTGCTGTAAGGGAGGCTTGTGGCGATGAGGTGCGGTACTATGAATATGTAAACGGCGAGAGGCGGGTACGCGACCTTCGCCATGGGGGGCCCACTGTAAATATCCAGTGGCCTGCCCTCCTTGAAGTAGTCGAACCAGTAGTTTATAAAGTATCTTACATCGTAGTAGTTCCACCCTGAAACCGCTAGTAGGAGTGCCAGCGCGTTAGCCAGTATTATCCTCCACTCACGTCTCACGGTTGACGGTACCCGGTTAAGCAACCTGCGCATTGCCACCACTGAGCTGCGACACATCTGGTTCACCATTGATCCAGGGTTAAGCAATATAATGTTTTCCAGTGATCACTGGTTCACCGGTGGAGGCCGTGCCCGGCTTGAACCATGCTTTACGAGGCGTGGTCTACGTTAAACTCGGCGGGAGCTTTATAACAGTTAAGGAGAAGCCGGTCACGCTGAGGAAGGATGCTCTCGACGCTGTTGCAGCCGTGTTGAAGCAAGTGCATGGAGAGGTGGGGTTAATCCTGGGCAACGGCGGCGGGAGCTTCGCCCACTACGCTGTTAAAAAATACTGTGTTAACGACCCAGTGCAGTGCGTTGTGAAGTGTCATCAATCCACGAGGCTCCTCAACAGAATGGTGGTCGACCACCTGGTGGCTCTCGGAGTACCGGCGTCAAGCCTCCAGACAAGCGCAATAGTCTCAGCTAGCCCCGGCGGCGGATACCGGGTTTTCCCGGACCCCGTCTACAACTATCTTTCCCTTGGGTTGATACCGGTTGTCTATGGCGAGTGCATTCCCTCCGAGAGAGGCTACTCGGTGGTCTCAACCGAGAAAGTCTTCGAACTACTCGCCGAGAGCATTAAGCCGTTGCGGATAGTGCTCGTCACGGATGTGAAGGGAGTCTACACGTGTAACCCATATACCTGTGAAAACCCTGAGCTGATAAGGAGGATAAACAGTGGTAATATGGAGGAGGTCCTCGAGCTGCTCAGCAGGGAGGAGGGTCGTGATGCTACTGGAAGCATATATGGTAAAGTTAAATCGATGAGCGCGCTCTCGAGGAGGATCGGGGTGAAAGTAATCATAGTCTCCGGCTTCGATCAGAAGGGCTTAGCAGACGCCATCGTGAAGGGAGAGGTCGAGGAGGGGACAGTGATAGAGCCTTAGACGCGTGATCAGAAGCCTGGTGCATGTCATCGCCAAGCCGGCTACACGCTTTTAACCATCATCATCCATGCTTGAAACTATTAGTCCAAGGATTTAAATGCCTTCGATGAGGACATAGTCTCAGCGGGACCCAGCATGGTGGTTGAGAAGATTGGTGCAGCCGTGAATGCATTGGTAAGTGCACTGGGCAAGGTGAGTGGTGTGGGCACGTGGCTATTCCTCGCAGGCTTCGTGATCCTGCTTGTGATCGGGTTCTCAATGGCTCTGACACTATTGATCAGGGCTTTGAAGGAGCTACCTAATCTCACTGTAAGTCAGTTCCTGAAGCTAACGGTGATAACTGCTATAGCGTTGATGATTATAGGCCTAGTAATCCCATAAGTAGAAAAATCATGGTTTTCTCGGGAAGACCTTGAAGCCAGGGTACCTGGGCTTCTCCAGTTCCTCAGCTATTTCAAGCAACCTATTGTACTTCGCCGTCCTCTCACCTCTCGCAGGAGCACCCGTCTTTATGAGCCCCGTGGACAGCCCGACGACTATGTCAGCTATGCTGGTGTCCTCGGTTTCACCGCTCCTATGGCTGATTATCGCTCGATACCCGTTTTCATGCGCCATCTTGACGACGTCAATGGTCTCCGAGAGCGTGCCCACCTGGTTCACCTTCACCAGTACCGCGTTACCGGCACCGGTCTCAATCCCCTTGGATAACCTAGCCGGGTTGGTTGTGAATAAGTCGTCGCCGACTATGAGTATCCTGCCTCCAAGCCTCCTACGCATCTCCGCGAACCCCTCGAAGTCCTCCTCGTGCAACGGGTCCTCTATGCTCACCACCGGGTAGTCCTCCACGAGTTTCTCGTAGAGGAGCAGCATGTCATCCCTGGTCATCTCCCTGCCCTCAACAATGTATGCTCCCTTATCCTCCCTGTAGAACTGGGAGCTCGCCGCGTCAATGGCTATAGCTATCTGTCCACCGGGCTCGTAGCCGGCTCCCTTTATCGCCTCTACAAGCAAGTCTAATGCGTCGCGCACCTTCTCAAGGGGTGGAGCATAGCCGCCTTCATCGCCAACGTTCACCGCTGTAGGCCCATACTTGTTCTTTATAATGGTCTTCAACTCATGGTAGACCTCCACAGCTGCCTTCAAAGCATCGTGGAAGCTGCTGAACCCTGCTGGCACAATCATGAACTCCTGGAAGTCAAGCTTGTTCCCAGCGTGTACACCGCCGTTTATTATGTTGAGCAAGGGGACTGGGAGAGTGTCGGCTGCCCTACCACCCAGGTAGTAGTAGAAGGGGACACCCATGGTTGATGACGCGGCTTTCGCGACCGCCAGGCTCGTGGCTACAATAGCGTTGCCTCCGAGTCTAGCCTTGTTCGGGGTTCCATCTATCTCTATAAGCTTCGAGTCCACCTCGTATTGACGCCTGGAACTCAACCCTACTAGGGCCGGGGCTATCAGCTTGTTCACGTTTTCAACGGCTCTTGAAACCCCTTTACCCTTGAAGTCTCTTCCCCCATCCCTTAGCTCGACTGCCTCATGCCTGCCCGTGGAAGCCCCGCTAGGCGCGTTCGCCACGCCTACGCCAAGCCCCTCTGTCACAACCCTGACTTGAACTGTCGGGTTCCCCCTGCTGTCCAGCACTGTTCTTGCCTTGACATCTTTTATTATGTACGCGTCATCATATATGTCCAGGTACATTCGCCATGCACCCTGGGTGATATATTGCCATGGGGGAGTTATTATGGTTAATGCTCTCAGTAAGCCTCCTGGCATCGTATACAGCCTGGTCGCTTCTCACACTCAGGATCCTTGACAGAGTGAAGAACCCGTACCTCTACCTCCTCTTCCCCGTATCAGTGCTCTCCACGGCTACTGTTCTCGGGGCGCTCCACGCTAAGCAACCCCTGCTTGCATTCCCAGTTCCCCTAGCACTCGCCATCTGCACCCTAGCCCCTCGAATAGGGAGGAAAATTATTTTAGTACCTCTACCGCTAGTCATAGCATTGCTGCTAACACTGTGGCAACTGGGTGGCGGTCCATGAGTAGTCGCCAGGTGAAGTGCCCGAGGTGCGGTAGTAGCGAGGTGGATGTTGAGAAGACGTGGCAACTGGTCTCCCCCTTCCCCGACTCCCAGGGGAGGATCACTGTGACCGTGATGGGGGTTATGAGGTGTAGGAGCTGTGGCCACAGGTGGAGGGGGCCTGTCAGCAAGTTGAAGGTGGGTGGTAGGTCGCTGGAGGTTGAGGGCGAGGGCGGTAGGAAGGTTTTCGAGAGCGGTGAGGAGGCTAGGCCACCTAAGGAAATAGTGATAGATCTCGACGACGTCCTGGAAGAGGAGTAGGAGATGAGTAGTGGGCAGGCGGCGTATGGAGGAGTCAGGAGGTATCTGCCGAGCCTACTGGCAACCACCCTAGCCCTAGCGTTTATAGTGCTACTAGTGCTCCCAATGCTCCTCAACGGGGGTTCTCTCCTAGCCGTCGTGAAGGGCTACAGCATGCTGCCCACTCTAAGGGAGGGCGATGTAGTATTATTGGAGAAGACGCCGCCCGACTCCATTAAACCGGGCGATATAGTGATATATAGTGCCGGGGACAGGCTCATAATACATAGAGTTATAGATGTTGAGGTCAGGGACGGCAGGTATTACTATGTTACAAAGGGCGACAATAATAGTGTACCCGACTTAATATATTTCGAGGATGGTTTAGGCGTACCATATGAAAGGGTTCTCGGCAGGGTCGTAGGCTTCAACGGCTACGTATTCAAGATCCCTTACCTAGGCTACATATCACTCTTCTTCAGGGGAACCTAGGAGCCTTGACCACGCCTGCCTCTATGACCTCCTTGATCCACTTACCCGTGTTCCTAGACTTCCTCAGTTTCTCAACGTATTCATCGAACCCTATCTCCTTTCTCCTAGACCATTCAACATAGTACTCGTGGATGAGGCGGGCTGCACTCGCATGATGCCTGCAGAGCCCCTCCTCAACGGCTTCACGCTTACACGAGCTGATGCGACACTTGCCTCGGCTAGGCTCGGCGACACCCAGTCTCACAGCGAGCTGCCTCCCGGCTTCAACCCTGTTCTCATCGAACTCGCCGAGCATAGCTGTGAGGATGCGCTTGGCTTCCTCCAGCACCTGCCCCCTGCTCCTCAACCCCCGTCTTATAGCATCCATTTCTTTCTCGAACCTCCTGGTTAACTCTATGCTGAGGAGGTCTGGGAAAAACCTCTCTACAACCTCCACGACGCCGAAGCCGAGGTCTGAGACACCTATGCCTTTCGATTCAAGGAACAGGTACTTCCTCTCGAAGAGCTTCTCTATTATCTGGGCTCTAGTAGCCTCGGTACCTATCTCAACGCTCTCCATCCACCTTAACACATCTATCTTTGACAGCCTCTTAGGCGGCTTCGTATATGACTCCCTCATTGATACCTTCACGACTCCCAGCTTATCCCCTTTCACAAGCCCCGGTGCCCTGCTCGACTTATAGGTGTGGAAGCCATAGTACTTCATCCACCCCTGCTCCTCAACCCTCTGCCAGCTCGCCTTGAATACTGCGTCACGGCTCGGCGTCACGGCTTTAACAGTATAATGTGTCAGCCTAGCCGGCTGCGCGAAGACTGCTAGGAACCTCCTCACTATTAAATCGTAGACAGCCCACTGCTCATCTGTGAGCCCGCCTGGTTTCATACCAGTGGGATATATTGCTGGGTGAGCCGGGTCCTCCTTCTCCCCTTCAACAGGCTTCAAGACGCCGCGGGTCTCGGAGAGCAGGCTGGCCACTAATCCACTGTACTTCCCTATTGAGGCGAGATTATCAAGGATCCCCCTGTAGTTCAGGGTTGGAGGGAGCTTCTGACTATTGGTTCTCGGGTAGCTTATCAATGCGTCGAGGTATAGTTGCTCAGCTATAGCCTGAGTCTTGGCTGGACTGAACCCGTATATCCTGGCCGCCTCCTCCTGGAGGTCGCCGAGGTTGAATGGGGGCGGCGGCTTCAACACGTAGGTTTTCCCTTCAACCTCCTCCACGATGAGGTAGCCCTGCCTCCTAACTCTTTCAACAATGCTCCTGGCTTCTCCATGTTTCTCAACCGGGTTTCCAGCGTACTCGAGAACCACTTCCTCGCCGTTCCTCTCCGCTGTAACCGTCACCCTGTACTGGGGTAGAGGTATGAAGAGGTTTCTCTCCACGGTTTTCTCAACCACGTATTTCAACGTGGGTGTTTGAACTCTTCCAGCGCTGAGGACGATCCTCCTGCCGGTTGCATCCTCAACCGCCTTCATGAGGGCCCTGCTAACGTTTATCCCCCATAGCCAGTCGAGCTCGTGCCTGCAGAGGCCTGCCTCTATCATCTCGTAGTCTAGTTTCGCCAGGTTGTTGAATGCCTGCCTCAGCTCCTCGCGTGTCAGGCTGGAGAACTTGGCTCTGAGCGCCTTCTCCTCGTCGCCGTTGAACTTTATTATCAGGTATCCTATGACGCTGCCCTCTATATCGTAGTCGCATGCGTTAACATAGTAGTCTACGCCGCGGCAAAGCTTCTTCAACACCTCGAGGTATTCTCTCGCATGCCTCTTACCCGGGTTCACCAGGTGTGAGGGAACCCACTCATAGCTGTAAACCGGGTATCCTTTCACACCGGTGTTCAACTCGTAGAGGTGTCCAACAGAGCTCGCCACAAGTATCATGGAGCCATAGGCGTTGATCTCGTAGACCGGTATTGAGCCAATCCTCCTCGTAACGTATCCAGGCGATAACGCTTCAGCTATCTTCCTAGCCGCCTTAGGTTTCTCAGCTATAACGAGGACCCTGCCCTTGAGATCCCATATCCTTACACCACGGCTCATCCACGGCTCTACCCCGCTCACCAAGCCACTACCATAGTGGAATGGGGGTTGTCAACACCACTAGTAGCAGGTATAGTGCGAGGCACAGCCTGCAATCCGATTCATCATACTGGTTAGCGTACCCGGGATGCCGCCCCCTGGCAACCACGAGGTAGAGTAGGGCTGCAACGGCTCCTAGACTCAGGTAGAACGAGTAAGCACTGCTGCCGAGGAGGAAGAGTAGCGTGCCGACCGCTAGCAGCATCATTACGGTGAGGGATCCAAGCCTCCTATGGGTCTCACTGTTCGTGAAGGATCTCACAACATGCCCCCCGTCGAGCTGCCCTATTGGAAGCAGATTCAGGAATGTGATCAGGTACATTATGTACGCTATGAAGAGGAGGGGGTGCATGACTATCACGCCGCCGTTGCCAGGCCTCAGCAACGTGATCACCTGTAACATGAGGCTGGAGACCGGTGTAGGCGTCAACTCTCCTTTACCCATCATCTCAGCTGCCTGCTCAACAGGTATAACCGGGGACATGTATAGGCCTACAACACCAACTATTGTCGCCGCGATGAAGCCTGTCAGGGGTCCCGAAACACCCAGCTTAGCCAGCTCTCTTCGCGAGGGCGGCAGGGTCCTCATGTATATTACTGCGCCGAATGTCCCAAGGAACCCGAGCTGTATCGGGGGAGCTGGGAGCAGTATGGGCCCATCTATCCTGACCCCCGACCTCCTGCTGATGTAAATGTGGCCGAATTCATGGGTTAGGAGGACCAGTGCGAATATCAACGTGTATGCAAGCGTGTTGACGGCCAAAGCCACTGTATCTGCTACACGACCCCCTAGGCTAAGGAATGACTCCGAGAGCCCGTACCCGGTTAACCCTATCGTGATAAGGGACGCCATGGTTAAAGCCAGCTTGAACCTGCTGCGCCCTGCATCGGCCTCGATTAACCTGACGACGGGTTTCTCAGTCTTCAACTGTATTAGCTGTATACCTCTCCCTGAGAGATAAGTGTAGAGCTCGTTAAACAACTCTTCGTCAACAGGGTTTACGAGTACGAGGTCTACTACCCGTTTACCCTGTACCGTGAACTCCCTAGACTCTACGACTGATATCCCAGCTCTCGAGAACCACTTCAAGACTTCTCCTAACGCTTGGTGTAAGTAGTCTCCCGATTGGGACGAGTTCTCCTCTCCCATCACGCACCCTCCTTATAGACATTGGTAGTAAGCCGGTTAACACCTCCTTTATGGCGATGTAAACCGGGTCTTTAACCGGTAGCGATGATACATCTATCACGGGGGGCGCCCCCATGGAGAGCTGAAGCGCCCTTGCACCGACTACTCTAGCCACCTCGAACCTCGTCATCCTCTTAGAGAAAACCTCCTCGTAAATCCTCGTTATCTCTGAAGCCATGTAACCACCTCTGGGGCTTAGACACTATAGGTTAAGGGTTCACTGGATTAATAAATGATAACCGGTGGGGGAGAATAGGCCGGCGGCCTCCAGCATAGTGTTTTAAAAAACGCATCGACTCCTAGTCGAAGCTCGGCGGCTTGGATTCCTCGCCTTCCTTCTTGCCTTCCTTCTCCTTCTCCTTTTTGACCGGGCTGGCGGCTATGACGTCATCTATCTTCAGTATTGTAACGGCTGCCTCACCAGCCGTCTTTATCATTGACTCCTTCACTAGTAGCGGCTCAATCACATTGCTCGCCGCCATGTCCTCTATGATCTCGCCTGTCACAGCGTTAACGCCAGCATACTTCTTGCCCTCACTGTGGAGCTGCCTCAGCTTCATGAGTGTGTCAAGGGGCTCCCTGCCGCTTGTCTCGGCGAGTATGAGGGGTATCTCCTCTAATGCGGATGCAAATGCCTCTATCGCTAGCTGTTCTTTCCCACCTATCTTCTTAGCGTATTCCCTCAGCCTCATTGCGAGCTCTATTTCCACTGCACCGCCGCCTGGGACTATCTTAGGCGACCTCATCACGTTCCTGAGCACGTTTAAGGCGTCCTTTATGCTCCTCTCTATTTCATCCATGACCATGTCGCTTGCTCCGCGGACCAGTATTGTCACAGCCTTGGGGTTCTTGCATCCCTCTATGAACACCATCTTGTCGTTGCCGACTCTTCTCTCCTCTACTAGTGCAGCGTAGCCGAGGTCCTCGGGCTTCAGGTCTCTCACACTGCTGACTATTCTCCCGCCTGTCGCCCTCTCAAGCTTCTCTAGGTCGCTTCTCTTAGCTCTCCTCACTGCGAGTATGCCTTTCTTCGCGAGGAAGTGCTGTGCAACCTCATCGATACCCTTCTGGCAGACCACCACGTTTGCCCCAACGCTCGCTATCTTGTCAACCATTTCCTTCAGCATCTCGGCCTCCTTGTCGAGGAACGCCTTTATGAGCTCGGGGCTCGTGATATTTATCTTGGCCGTTATCTCCGGCTTCTCGATTTCAAGGGCTGCGTCGAGCAACGCTATCTTAGCGTTCTCAACCCTTCTCGGCATGCCTGGGTGCACTACCTCCTTGTCGAGGACTATGCCGTAGACCAGCTGCGTGTCTAGGACGTTGCCTCCCTTCTTCTTCTCTATCTTGACGTCGTCGACCCTGAAGTCGTATGTTCCATCAGGCTTTGGCTCAGCCACGGCTAGGGCTGCATCGATGGCTATCTCAGTGATCTTCTTGGATATCACGTCTCCCCCAATGTACTTGCTTGAAATCGTTGTGTTAACTATCCTTCTGAGCACATCCTTATCCTTCGGGTTGACTTTGACCGCTATCTCGTCGAGTGCTTTCAACGCCTCCTTCATGGCCTTGGTGTATCCCTCGATTATGATGCTTGGGTGAATGTTTTGATCCAGGAGCTCCTCGGCCTTAGCCAGGAGTGTGCCGGCTAGTACCACGGCGCTGGTTGTGCCGTCGCCTACCTCAGCGTCCTGGGCTTTAGCCACCTCGACGAGCAGCTTTGCAGCCGGGTGCTGGACCTCCATCTCCTTAACTATTGTGGCACCATCATTGGTTACTGTGACATCCCCGAAGCTGTCGACAAGCATCTTGTCTAGTCCCCTGGGCCCTAGGCTTGTCCTCAACACCTCTGCAAGCGCTCTCGCTGCAGCTATGTTTGCTCTTAAAGCATCTCTACCGACTGTTCTACGGGTGCCCTCCTTCATCACCAATACAGGTATACCATACAGCGCCATAATTCTTCACCCGCAGTACAATAGAACCAATCGTATCTCATGAGAGGGCTTCTATATAAATCTTTCTATCATAACCGATTAAATGATCATCATTGAAGCAGTCTCTCCGCAAACACCCTGCTGCACACGGCACGTTTTTAAACAATTATAGTGATACTCATACCCGTGGTGCGTTATGCAACCATTCAACGCTGTCGCACTAATAATCCTTATAGCGGTAACACTATCCCCTATAGGGGTGATGCAGCAACTACCCTATAAAGCCGGCGACTGGATCCGTTACAGCTTCCAGTTTAAAACACCAAGTGGTGAGTGCGGGTTCACAATATATGTTGAAGTCAAGAACGCCGACTACCCGTATGTCAAGTACACGGCTGGTATTGAAAAGACTGAGGGCGATGAGAAGGTATGCGGCTCCGTCTACGGGTGGCTGATCCTCGGGCTCTCGTTTTCATCTGCGACGCCTGTGAATGTGGAGGAAAACCCGCCTGGGAGAGGAGGTTTCTTCACAAACCCCTCCTTCACCGGTGATGTAGACCTTACAGGTGTTGAGGGGAGGGCGACATACGTTAACGGCGTGTTAAAGTCGGCTGAGATAAAGTTGGAGACCCCCATAGTTGCATCTGTAAGCATCTCCGTGGTGGATTCAAGCATCCAATTTGTTAAACCATCGCCTCTCAACGCGTTGACCAGCTTCCTCACCCAGCACTCTGTGCCGGCTGCTATCGCTGTAGCAGTAGTGGTGGTTGCCGTCGTGATAGCAGTGTTAACCTGGAGGAGGCAGCGTCACACTGTGGCGGCGCAGCCGGCTCCCGTTGCGTCCTCAGCCAGCAGTGGGTGACTGGGGTCCCGGCCATGTTCCCCCAGCCCGCTGGAAGCATTCCTCCTTGAACACATATAAGGCTCTTCAATCCTTAACCTGCATTAGTAGTGAGCCCGATGGTTGTGGACGGGATGTACGAGCTGCGTTCAAGGGAGGAGTTCATTAGGGCTGTGAAGGGGAACGAGGTGGTCTTCATAGAATACTATGTGCCCGGGGACAGGGACTCAGAGAATCTCTCAGCAGCCTTGAAGAACCTGGAGGAGGGCGCTGACCCCCGTATACTGTTCTGCAGGGTCAACGTGGCTGAGCACTCCTGGCTCCCGGAGTCCTGGAGGAGGGCGCCGTGCGTCGAAGTCTACTATATGGGTGAAAGGGTCTTCGAGCACTATGGGAGCCTGAGCACCGTCGACTTGAACCTGCAGGCTTTAAGGAGGGGTGTGAGAAGCGTCTTCAGGGGGCTCAATGTGAATCTACGTGTGTAGCCCCGTGGATCCTACACCCTGATATCCCTGCTGTTGATCTCCTCGATTATGAAGCCTACCTCGCTGCGCTTCAAGTATATGGGGTAGAGAGGGGTTTTCCTGCCACGTATACTCATGCTCCTAGGATTGTAGACGCCGTAGGCGTCGGCTAGGAGGAAGCCTGCATCAAGCACCTCTCTCAGCTCAGCTATGCTGGCTGCCTTAACATACTGCTTGAATTTCTCCGCGAACCCTAACTCCTCCCTCACATGCTTCTCGGGAACAGGGCTCCCGCACACGATGCATGTGTAGTCCGGGGAAACGCTGTTGAAGCCGCACTTAGGGCACCTCACCATGCCTTTACCCCCATACTTGTTCCAGAGGTTTTGAAGCGCGTCTACGAGGTCCAGCCTATTATACTCTGAGAGAAGCTTGTAAATCCTCCCTACTTCCCTTAGGATTGCCCGGCCCCCGTTTGACACGAGGAACTCCAGGGTTAATGGCCCCGGTTTCTCAATCATTTCAAGGATCCTTCCAGCTATATACTCGTTCACCTGCTCCCTGCTACGCTGTATCTTCCTTAGAATGGAGTCGGGTGAAGGCTTACTAGCGTAACTCGACACCACCATTTCAGCGATCTCCCTGGCTATGGTTCTAGCGGTCTCCTCGCCGAGATCCAGTTCCCCGAGCCCGAGCTGCATGTAAACCTGGTCTAGGACTTCCTCGACGACTCGTTCAACATCGAAGCCCGACCTGGTTTTCTTGGGCTTCACCCCTGTGCCCGTGGCCTGCTTACCGGTGGACTCTTCCTTCTCCTGTGCACGCGTCCTCCGCTTGCCACGGGGTATGGTTGACACCTCTAGTCTAGGTTCTCGTGTTGTCTGAGACAGGCATGTAGCCTTCTACCTCTTCCCTGAGCTCGAGGGCCCTGCCTATCAGGTAGCTGAGGATGAGTTTCGCGTAGCCTTTCTTCTCGCGCAGCCTGTAGAGGTATGCTTCGATATCGTCCACGGTGGCCTTCCCCTTGAAGACCACCCTGGTGATTTCATCCGCTATCTTGGCGAGTAGCTCCTCGTATTCAACGTATTCGTCCACCTTGTCACTATAGTATTTCTCCACGAGTTCATCTATTATGTCGCCGACAACCTCTTCAACTATCTTGGCTGCCTCCGTACTGCTTCTCCTCGGCACTCCTCCCACGCTCTCCGGCTCAATGCCTAGTTATGGTGTTAAACACGTATTAAATATTTCAGCGACTACCCTGGACGCTTAGGCTCCACCAGTACTTTCTCAACGCTGCGCTCCCCGCCTCTCTCACTGTAAACCACTATACCAGCATACCTGAGCTCGTAGACTAAGGGGGCTGAGAACACTGTGATCACGCGGCCGCCGTGCATCTCCTTGTAGCCGTCGACATACTCATGCCCCCTCACTATGAAGCCGCCGTCCACGAGGCTCAACGCCTTAGCCGTGAAGCCGGGTCCATACAGGTAGCCTGCTCCCCGGGGCGATGGAACTGCTTCAACCCCCAGCTCCGTTGGATCACTCCAGAGCACTGACTCCAGGGTTTCAGCTGAGAACTCAGGGGACCCTATCTCGAAGGCTTCTTCAAGCCTACTGCTCCTAATAGACTTTAAGGGTGGGCCGCCGTGAACCGCTATGAAGCCTCCCCTCCTAAACCCTATCAACGGGAGGTGGTTGAAGAACCTTGTGAGCAACCCATATAATCGGGCTGCGTCCCCGCTGAACCTTTCAGCCAGCACGCTTGGCAGGTCGTGGGGGTATGGTTTAAGCCATTCAGGGGGTTCATGGTTCCCTCTGAGCAAGACGACTCTCTCCGGGTAATACTTCTTCAACAATAGGACGAGTGCGAGTGACTCGAGTTGAGCATACCCTCTGTCAGCGTAGTCGCCGAGGAATACTACTGTGCCGCCGCCTGCTATCCTTGGGAGAGTGTTTTCGAGCACCGCGATCAACGAGTAGAAGTCGCCGTGGATGTCGCCTATGAACGTGATGCCCGAGGCATCCGTGAACTCAACTACGCCTGGCCTGTGAACCTTGAAGGAGGCGCCGTCTGAACCCAGAAGGCTTATGGATCCAGCTATGAGGTCGGCGAACCTCCCAGGGTCCCTCGCCGTCTCCACAGCCTCCCTTGCAAGGTTCTCGAGCACACTCATTTAGACCACTGTGTTATCATGTGTACCCGGGGCTTAATTACTGTTTCAACGCTTAAGGGGTGGTGTTACACGTAGGAGACTGCTTTCACAACCCGGTATCTCCCGTAGCCAACCACGACCTTGTAGTAGCCTTCAAGCATCTTATCCACGGCTGGGTCGCCTGTGTCTATGAGGAGCTCCTTGAGCTGCCTTATCTTGGACTCCGTGGCCACGACGATCACGTTGCTACGCCCGATCAGTGAGAGAACCCTTGGGGAGAGCTGCTGGTTTCCCCTCCCGAAGAGGAAGCCTTGACCCCCTATGGGTGTGACAACTAGTTTAGCTGTGCCATATGTGTCAAGGATCTCTAGGAGGTGCTTCTCCCATGCATCCTTGACGACTACTCCACCGTTGAGCACGACGTCTACGCCGAGGAGGGTGCAGGAGACCCCTAGCTTCGAGCACACTGCTTTAACCGTTGAGCCCGGTCCAAGGATGTAGGGTGTTCCATGCTCCATGGTTTCAACTATGTACTCTGCTATGGCCTCCTTGTTGAGCTCCTCATCCATCCCTGCGTACACGCTTTTACTCGACTGCAGTAGCCCATGGTATACAGGGGTCTTCACGTACCCGTAGATCCTCAGGGAAACCCTGTCCAGCCTGAAGGCATGCTCGTCGACGTCCACTACCTCCCGCTCCTCGATCACTGTTTCACCGTTTATGAACCTCACCAGTAGCTCGGCCGCTGCACGGGGGTTGACCGCGAACACGCTACTATACATTTTAACCCCGCTTGGCACCCCGAGCACTGGTAGTTCACCATCAACGGCTTCATGGATGTCGCGTGCAGTGCCGTCGCCGCCCACGAATACCAGGATGTCTACCAGCCTCTTCATCTCGCCGGCGATCCTAACCGTGTCCTCCCTCGTGGTGGAGGCTCCTTTACGCGTGGAGCCCACTATCATTGCAAGCCTATCCCTGTGAACGCTCTCCGAGACCTCGTCAGCCCCCATGATGCCTGGTGCCGAGTATATTTCAAAGCACTTTGATGACACGTGGTTGAGGAACTCTACTGCCCTCCGCGGGGAAACAGGTTCAGCCCCTCTCTCCAGTGCAGTCTTATATGCTTCTCCATCAGTCCCCTTCAAGCCCACCCTGCCGCCCATGCCGGCGATAGGGTTGACTATGAAGCCTACTTTTACCACTCTACTGCACTGTACCACCGGGTTCACCGCCTCAACGGGATCCTATAGGCTGGCTACTCGTGTAAGCCCTCCCGCCCCGATCCTGTAGACGCCTGGCTCCAGTAATCCCTCGTTGAGGCTCTTCCTCAGGGACCCCGGCATGTACTCCCTTATAGTTATTGACCCAGCTAACACGGCTTCCCTCGACGCATACGATATGATCCTATAGTACTCTGCCAGCTCGGGGGACGGGTTCCCTAGAACCTTATGTGACACGTAGAGTGAGGCGGTCTTCGAGACCAATGCCAGTAACCCCGTGTTATAGCCTGATGCACCCGGTATGAACCTTAACCCCTCGGCGTAGGCTTTCCCGACGCATTCATCGAGGCCTCCGCCCCCGCTGACGCATTCATCTATAAGCCCCATGATGAAGTAGCCCAGGAGCTCTGAGTCAACCCTGACCCACGGGTAGACGCCGAGTACTCTTGCCAATGCCTCCTTGTCGGCTCCCCCGTTGTGGGCGAACCATAGTGCACCATTATCCATGAGCCTCATGAAGGGGTGTGTGTAGTCTTGCCCGTAGGGCTCGTTCCTAGAGGATTTACGGGCGTGGATGAGCACGTAGACCTCGCTATACCTCCTGAGTCTCCTTGCAACGAGGTCGAGGATTCTGAGACTGTTCTCCGAGTATATGGGTTCAAGCATCCTCTGGTAGACCACGCTGGGGTTACCGCCGTAGCCGACTGCCGCTACACCCCATCCATCATCATGCTCCCTGCTCTTCCCGGAGCTGACTTTCTCAAGGTAGGGGTCGAACCTGCTGCTCTCCGCGAAAGCGTGGAGTACGTCGTTCAAGGAGTCAATCATCCCGTCTCTCAGCCAAGCCGCTAGGAGCCTGCACATGTCGAGCACCATGCTCACTGAAAGAGTGTGCCGGGTAATAAGCCTAATACTGCAGCGGCTAAGGCTTTTAAAGCCCTAGGCTTTAATCAGTGTTCATGGGGCCCGTCGTCTAGCCTGGTAGGACGCCGCCCTCACACGGCGGAGGCCCGGGGTTCAAGTCCCCGCGGGCCCATCCAGCCGTCCTCGGCGAGGAGGCCTATGCCTTGAAACAAGTGGGTCCAGCTGTGTGTCCACGGTTACCTCCGCTTACTCCTCACGTAGACTCCTCCATCCGGTTCCTCAGGTGCCTCGGGGCTCGATGCCTCAATGTCTTCGCCTGCATCCTCGAGCTTCTTCTCCCTGATGTATGCGAGTAATAGTTCCTCCGGTATATTGTCGAGCTGCCCGTAGAGGTGTTTAACCCCCTGGGTTCTCAGCCACTCTATGAAGTCTTCTTCGAGCCCGGCGTTCACTATTAGGGAGAGGAGTTCCCTCCTGTAGGATGGATCCATCATGCAGGGGCACCTATGTAATATATTGTGCCCCGGAGACTTATATCTGTTTCAGAGGCTGCTACCACGTTATCCGTGTCCTGAGTATCCCGGCTAAGCCGTTGAAGGTCTTAGTGAACCACTCCCCCTCAGGTATGTCGTCGCTGAGGACGAGTGGTTTAGCACCGCGTTTCCTAGCTAGGTCAAGCCACTCCTCTACATCCTCTCTGGATTCCCCTATGAGCAGTGTTTCCACCAGCCCCATTTCAAGCGCGTTGCGGACCTCTTCATCCCCGTAGACTATCATGCCGTCATCCTTGGCTAGGTGGTACTTGAACTCCTCGAGTGCTTTAAGTGTTTCAGCGTACTCCTGCTCCTTCAACGCGTCGCCAGCCTTCAATATCATTTCACGGAGGCCGGGCTCCCCCTGGTAGGCTACATCAATGAACTCTGGGAGCACTATCTTCTTCAACCTGTAATCCATGTAGTCCTTCTCCATGAAATCATACTTAGCGTACGCTGGCCCCCCGACGAGTATGGCCTTCAACTTGCCTTGCTCGAGGAGGGGTAGGAAAGCCTTGTTCACGTGTTCTCCAACCCTCTTGTAGAAGTCCTCCACCATCTGCTCTATGATCCTGTCGTATCTCCTCTGGCTCTGCCCTCCCTTCTGGTGTTTACCGGGTATGTAGTCTTCGAGCTCCTCAACTACTTGGAGCCTGTTCCCCTTCAACAAGCCTATGGTGGCTGCATCCCGTTCCACTATGAGGAGGCCGACCATGTTGGACTCGCTCACCATGTCCTCCAGGAACTCCGTGTGGAATACTTTATCAGTCCTGTAGAAGAAGACTGGGACGTCCTCCGGCGGGATCAGCATCACCGTTATGGATTCACCTGTGTCAGGGTTTTCACCCGTGAACAGGACTAGGCCCTTGTCCGGTACCTTCGGGATCTTGCTGACCCTCTCAATGGCTACTGAGAGCGCTCTCTCCACAGCGTTCCTCGTCTTCTTGAGCTTTATGTTGTCTGCTACTGAGAGCTCCTGCCGCAGCAGGTTGAGGACGTCGCTGATCGGCCTCCCCGGAGGTATGTAGAGGCTGAGCAGTATTGTTGCATGCGCCTTCCACTTCTTCAACTCCTTCAGTATCTCCCTGAGTCTCTGCTTATCCACCCTAAGGGATTCGAGTTGATCCTCACTATAGCTAAAGACTCATCCCTCACACCGGGTTAACGCATATATACTTGGGGGTTTAAATATATACGTGGCAGCGGTTAAGCCGCCTCCCCCATTATATACCCTTTGCGGGGAGATATTCTTCAAGGGAGCCCGGTGCCTCAGCCTAGGAGCCGTGTGCGGGGTGCACTCGGTGAGATCCATTAGTCTCAGCGCCGGCATGGTTGCCGCAGTAGCCTTGGCCACAGTCGTCATCCTGGTTTACAGTGTAGTTACATCATCCCTTGGAGCACTACCCGGCCTCCTTTCAGCCGACACCGCTTTCTCAGCCGCCCTTATAACCCTCGGCTGGGTTGTCTCAGCAGTCAGGTTGAAGCTCCTCCTGGAGTCCTATGGGGGGAGGGTTCGCCTACCCTTACTCGATGCGGTGGCGATCAGGCTTATAGGCGGCCTAGTCGCGAATATCACTCCCTCATCGATCGGTGGTGAACCGGCTAGGGCGTACTATGTGTCCAGGAGGACTGGGTTAGGCATGGCTGAATCATACGCGCTCGTCATATATGAGGTCTACTACGATGTCATAGCTGTGAACCTTGCGGGAGTATTCCTCAGCATCCAGGCCCTCCCGTTGAGCACCCCGGTTCTACTCGTAGCCGTGTTCATGTCTACGTCATGGCTCTACGCGTCCTTCAAGGTGTCTAAGACCGGGAGGAGCGTGGGGGATGGTTCAAGCCTGCCTCGATGGGTGCCGGGGTTCTTGAGGAGCCGGTTTAACGCTTTATACGCCAGGTACTTGGAGTTCGCGAGGAGCTATAGCTCCGTCTCCTCCAGTATCCCTTTAAGGGTGAAGGCTGCTGCATGGGCTTTAACCCTTGTATACCACACTATATGGGGTCTCGCAGTAGTCCCCTTCACGGGTTCAGCCGCCCTGCCCCTGGCTGCCAGGGCTGTTGAAGCATACTTCCTGATGCAGTCTTTCAGCTCGCTTCCAACACCGGGTGGGAGCGGTGCAGCCGAGTATGGTTTATCACTGCTCCTGGATCCATCGACCGTGGTTAAGTACAGGGTCCTCTACTACTACTATGGTGTCGTAGTCGGGTTAGCTGTACTGGCAGCCTACGACAGCCTGCTCAGGAGGATGGGTAAAACAAGTGGTTGAAGCGGCTTTAAGCCGCCTTCGTAGCCGTCCTCACGGCTTTCTTAGGGCGCAGGGTCCCCTTCGCCTTACATCTCCTGCACTTGGTTGCACCCGGCGGGTTGAGTGCACCGCACCTTCTACACACTGTTTTGTTGAGCACCCTGTTGAAGACTATTTTCTGGAGCTCAGGGTTGTTCACGGGCACTCTCTAAGCACCTCTCCACGCCTACCTCCCATCTACATTGCTTGAGTGATTTAAAAATATTCCCCTGCTAGATGTCGAGCCCTATGCTCCTCAACCTGCTCACTATGGTTTCATACTCGTCCTCAGGGTATTGTGCGGCGAGCTCGTCTACGAGCCTTACATCGATTGTTTTCCTCAACTGTTTAACGTACTCGGCCAGCTTGTCTAAGCCGACTCCCTGCCTGGCTTTGAGGACAAGGTATGCTTCCACGGGTATCATTGGGGCTTCAACACTGTTGACTCTCACGGGCTCCGCTTTTCCAAGTATCTCCTCGGGGATCTCTATGTCCATGTAGTTCTCGTAGAGCTCCACGTTGAGGTAGTCCTCGCTTAAGGGCACTATTAGTTTAACCGTGCCGAGCTCCGTTGTGGATGCCTCCCATCCATGTCTAGCAGCTAGCTCGCGGTAGAAGCCTGCTTCGAGGAGGGGGCTTGGCTCGTATGTGAATAAGTCTAGGTCGCCCTCCAGTGTCTCCCTGCCAAGGGCTAACTGCACCACTGTGTCCCCTATAACTGTGAACTTGACGCCCTCGTCTAGCAGTGTTTCGAGGACTCTGGCTAGTTCCCCCTGCTTGAAAGCCATGTGAACCACCATGCTTATTACGGTGTTGGCGGCTAGGTATATTATTGCGTGGACAGCTAATTAAGGCGTGTATTAATGAGCCTCTTCGACTACAGGCGGGCTGTAAGGCTTCAGGAAGCATTATCCAGGAGGGTGCTCGAGGAGGCTGCATCCTTCCCAGGGCTCGATCCATCCAGGGTTAGGCTGGTCGCAGGGGTTGACGCGGCATACGGGGGCGGGGTTCAAGCAGGGTGCGCCGTCCTCGTGGACTACGCCTCCAGCACGCAGTTAGCGTACACGTGCCATGTACGTGAGCCGCCGATCCCCTACGTACCCGGGCTCCTCGCGTTCAGGGAGGCACCAGTATATATTAAAGCCCTGAGGAAGCTGCCGGAAAACCCCGACATAATACTCGTCGACGGACACGGGTTAACCCACCCCAGGGCACTCGGCATAGCAACCCACATAGGGCTAGTCCTCGGGAAACCCACCATAGGCGTCGCCAAGAACCCCCTCTACGGCGAGGAGAAAACCGTGAACGGCAGGAGACTCATCACAGCACACGGAGTAACAGCCGGCGAAATACTGGAACCAGTGAAAGGAGTCAAGCTATACGTCAGCATAGGCTACCTAATCAGGCTCGAAGACGCCGTCACAGTAGTCAAACACCTCATGAAACCAGGGCTCAAACTACCACTACCACTACACCTAGCAGACAAATACTCAAAGAACACAGCTAGACAAGGATATATAGCATCCAAGAAGAAATAACAAGACCATGAAACAGGGCCCGTCGCCCAGCCAGGAAAGGGCGCCGGCCTTCGGAGCCGGATGCCCCGGGTTCAAATCCCGGCGGGCCCGCATCAAGCAACATTCCTACAAGCTTTCAATCCTCTTTACATTGAGGTTACAAGCACGGCTACCTAATACTAGTGGAGAAGAAGGGCTTTCAATCCTCTTTACATTGAGGTCAAGTGTATCGGACTTGGGCTTCTTCTCTGAGATATATGCCTTTCAATCCTCTTTACATTGAGGTTCTCGACTTTTTGACTAATTGAGACCATAAACCTCTCTACTTTCAATCCTCTTTACATTGAGGTCAATCCTCGCCGAGGCACGGGAAACCCTACAGAGGTGCAACTTTCAATCCTCTTTACATTGAGGTTTAGCCGTGGTTATAAGCCTCGTCCCGTTAACATCTCAGGTCTTTCAATCCTCTTTACATTGAGGTTGTATCTGGAGCCCGTTCCATATCGGTTGGCGGATTATACTTTCAATCCTCTTTACATTGAGGTGCAATCCCCGGTGCTGACCTCATGGGCAACTACACTAATCCTTTCAATCCTCTTTACATTGAGGTGGAATAGACCTAGACCTATGCCTCCAGCCATAGCGAATACTTTCAATCCTCTTTACATTGAGGTTTAATGTAACCTTCAGGGATAGCATTGTAAGCGTAAATGCTTTCAATCCTCTTTACATTGAGGTGTGCCGTTCTTCAGCAGATCCAGGAAAGTGGTGTTTACCTTTCAATCCTCTTTACATTGAGGTTGAAAATGACGATAATTATGTATATGCACTTGACGTTAACTTTCAATCCTCTTTACATTGAGGTGGAGTACGCTGTGAAGTACTCGCTCCGCACGGAGCTCCCCTTTCAATCCTCTTTACATTGAGGTCTATGCCGCGGGACGTGGAGTACATTATACTGGCCGACCCCTTTCAATCCTCTTTACATTGAGGTGTTGGCATTGGTTATCACCGCAGCGTCGTTATTTACTTGCTCTTTCAATCCTCTTTACATTGAGGTCCGGGCCCTTGAGGATGACTACATTAACGGCATGCGCTTTCAATCCTCTTTACATTGAGGTCCTATGGCATTAGGGGCTCGCCTCCCACGGAAGATGAGTCTTTCAATCCTCTTTACATTGAGGTCTAGCGTATCTCGCGCTGGGAGGTGAAGGGGAGTGAGGCTTTCAATCCTCTTTACATTGAGGTACATCGGGGATGTTACTCAGATTACTCACCAAGGTGATGACTTTCAATCCTCTTTACATTGAGGTTTAAAACGCTAGGTTTACCTAATATTATATGATCTAATCTTTCAATCCTCTTTACATTGAGGTCTATGATGACATCGAGTGGGAGTGTATAAGGGAATGGAGCTTTCAATCCTCTTTACATTGAGGTAGGTCGAGCCCCCGAGGGCTTTGCCCCCGAGGGCTCTGACTTTCAATCCTCTTTACATTGAGGTCCAGCCTCCTCGCAAGCCTCAACTTCAACATCAATCCCAGCTTTCAATCCTCTTTACATTGAGGTCCATACTTCAACCATGTAGCTCATACCCAACCACCTCTACTTTCAATCCTCTTTACATTGAGGTTGCAAGCATGTTCGCCGGCGTGATCACCGGGTATTCGCTCTTTCAATCCTCTTTACATTGAGGTTGAAACCCCGGGGATAAACTGGGACTCCCTCAGGGAGTCTTTCAATCCTCTTTACATTGAGGTAAAATGGGAAGCACAACATACCCCACTAGTGGTGATGTCTTTCAATCCTCTTTACATTGAGGTGGATTTATCATGGACTGAGTATCAGAACCGCCAGCCAAACTTTCAATCCTCTTTACATTGAGGTGGCGTTGAAATAGTGTATAGGTGGCTGAAGGACAATAAGCTTTCAATCCTCTTTACATTGAGGTAGGAGCACAAGAAATACGAGAAGGAGCACGAGGAGTATCTTTCAATCCTCTTTACATTGAGGTAGGAAGAGTGCCTCAATGATGTTGAGTGTGATTGGGTCATCTTTCAATCCTCTTTACATTGAGGTGTGTTACTAGACGGCAAAGTGTATATGACCCATTCAACAATCTTTCAATCCTCTTTACATTGAGGTTTATGAGGAAGTGGTATTGACAGCAGTAGAGGTTAATGGCCTTTCAATCCTCTTTACATTGAGGTTACACATATCCCTGTATTCCCTTGCCTCCTCGGGTATTACTTTCAATCCTCTTTACATTGAGGTCGAGATTACAACTGCTGATTTAACTAACTTGGCGTCATCTTTCAATCCTCTTTACATTGAGGTCTTGTAGCCTTTGACGGTGCTTTCAGCGCGGTGGCGGAGACTTTCAATCCTCTTTACATTGAGGTATGAGTGGAAAGGAGTTTACCCTTGACCTGTCGAGAATAGTCTTTCAATCCTCTTTACATTGAGGTCTCCCCTACGCATCATGAAGGAGCCTCAGGAGGAGCCTATCTTTCAATCCTCTTTACATTGAGGTTTAAGCAGATGACGTTGCCCGGCGGCTTCTTCTTCACCGTGCTTTCAATCCTCTTTACATTGAGGTGAATGGTAGCGTTATAGTCTTAGTCTCGCCAGGTGCTAGCTTTCAATCCTCTTTACATTGAGGTGTAGAAGGGTAGAAGCCTAGGGGGTTTCTTTTGCATAATCTTTCAATCCTCTTTACATTGAGGTTTCCCATTATAGTAGAAGCCACCGAGCAACACTGAGTCTTTCAATCCTCTTTACATTGAGGTCGACCTCAGTGCACTAGACTATAAAACCGTGTACACCATCTTTCAATCCTCTTTACATTGAGGTACTTTAATTCGCTGGTTAGCAATACACCCGGTGGTTACTACTTTCAATCCTCTTTACATTGAGGTTAATACATCTAGCCGTGTTCATATCGCTAATAGCCTTCCTTTCAATCCTCTTTACATTGAGGTTACTCGTATGCCCGACGGGACACGTAGTAGTTATTCTTACTTTCAATCCTCTTTACATTGAGGTTTAATGCGATAAACCGTGTCATATTGTTCCTCGGTAGACTCTTTCAATCCTCTTTACATTGAGGTTATTTGTCGAAGTTCTTCTACATGTTATGTTTCCTGGGTCGCAGCCTTAAATATCTTACGGTTTTAACTGGAAAGAGTATGCGGAGCAACTTCGACCAGTATCAACGAGGGGGATCTAGAGTCGGGTGATCAACCTGTTTGTATAAAGCGATCACTTCGACCAGAAACCAGCGAGGGGCATTGGGTTTTTATTGCTTCGGGTGTTTTAATCTATGTGTGGGTGGTTGGTGGTGCTGGATCTGGTTGAGTATGCTGTGAGGTTGGCGGGCGAGCTCGGTGCGTCTTATGGTGAGGCCAGGTTCCACGGTGTCAGCGGGCTGAATATCTATACGAGGAATGGCGGTGTGGTTGGTTCAGGCGTTGTCAGCCGTAGCGGTATAGGTGTGAGGGTCTTGGTGAATGGTGCGCTTGGCTTTGCTGCGACGCCTGAGTTGAGTAGGGATGGTGTGAGGAGGGCTGTTGAGAGGGCTGTGGGGCTTGCCCGGGCTGCGTCGAGGCTTATGAGGAGGCCTCTGAGGCTTGATGACTCGAGGCTTGGGAGGGCGAGGTACTCTGTGGAGCCTGCGAAGCCGTTTGACTCGCTCCCGGTTGACGAGAAGGTTGAGTACTTGACCGGGTTGTGGAGGAGTGTTCAGGGCTCGACGAGGGAGGCCCGTGTCCCCGTGTTGACTGTGACGTATAATGAGTGGGTTGAGGAGAAAATAATAGTAAACAGTGATGGAGGATACGTCGAGTCAAGGATACCGAGGATAACCATGTACTATAATGTCGTCGTCTCCTCACCGGTGAAGGGGAGCCTGCAGAGATGGGAGCAACTGGGGGGCAGCGGCGGGGTGGAGTTGTTAGATAAGTGGCGGCTCCACGAGAAGCTACCGGTGGAGCTTGCAAGGTACGAGGAGATATTGTTCAAGGCGGTTCCACCCCCAACCGACCCCGTTGACGTCATCGTGGGGAGCGAGATAGTCGGGTTAATAGTGCACGAGTCATGTGGACACCCAAGCGAAGCAGACAGGATCCTTGGGCGTGAAGCAGCCCAGGCCGGTAAAAGCTTCATAAAGCCAGGGATGACTGGTGTGAGGATAGGGAGCGAGCACGCCACAGTGATAGACGACCCCACTATACCCGGGAGCTACGGGTTCTACCTCTACGATGACGAAGCCGTCCCCGCGGGACCAAGATACCTCTACAAGGAGGGCTTGATACACGAGCACCTCCAGAACAGGTTCACGGCACCCTTCTACGGTGTGCGGAGTAATGGAGCGGCGAGAGCCATGGACTATGCGAGCGAGCCCATAGTTAGAATGGCTAACACCTACCTGAAGCCCGGTGACATGAGGTTCGAGGAACTGCTTGAATCAGTGAGGAGAGGCGTGTACATTAAATCCTACATGGAGTGGAATATTGATGATGAACGATGGAGTCAGAGATACGTTGGGCTGGAGGCATACATTGTTGAGAACGGGGAGCTCAAGGAGTATGTGAGGAACCCTGTGCTCGAGGTGACCACGAGATCCTTCTACAGTAGTATAGACGCAGTCGACAGGAACCTGGAGTTCTATGCCGGTACATGCGGTAAAGGTGAGCCCGCGCAGGGTGTACCCGTATGGTTCGGGGGACCCAACGTCAAGCTCAAAGGAATAAGGCTTAGGAGCACAGCGGGGTGAGCTGGAGTGGACATGCATCTAAGAATACTCAGGGAGGCCCTGGACAAGGGTTTCCAGGAGGCGGTGGTCAGAGTAGTTGAGTCGACTAGAACAATGGCTAAGATAGCTAACAGCGAGCCAAGCGTGGTGCAGCACTGGCGGAGCCTGGATGTAGGCCTATACCTTGTGAAAGATAGAAGGATAATGGTTGCAGAAGTCAAGGGGCTTGACCCGGCGAGGACGAGCTACACGCTGAGCCAGCTGCTCTCCCTGGCAGGCAAGCTCAGGGAGTCCGAGCTCTACGCTCCCCTCCCAGAGCCCGGTGAACCCGTAGGGGTCGGCAACCTGGTGGACAGCGAGGTAATCAGGTACATTGAGGATCCATCAAGCCTAGCCGAGGAGGTTATCACGGCTGCACACGAGGAGAAAGTAGACTACGTGGCCGGCATGATCGACCTTAAACATGAGAAGGAGTACCTAGCGTCCTCCAAGGGGTTTGAAGGAACCCACGAGTACACCTCCATGGAGTCCTATCTGAGGGCCTTCGCAGGAGAAGAGGGGAGCGGTCAGTGGAGCACGTGCTCCACAAGGCTTAGAAGAGACAAGCTCGTCGAGATGGCTAGGATAGCCGCTAGATACGCTGTTGACTCCAGGAGTAGGCAGGACATAGAGCCCGGTGTCTACGACCTAGTGCTCTCCCCCATGGTCTTCGGAAACCTGCTCGACTACATATCATACATGGCTTCAGGCTTCAGCATAATGACAGGGATGTCGATGTTCATGGGGAACAAGCCTGGCGACAAGGTGGCCTCCGAGAAGCTGACACTGATAGATAATCCACATGAACCAGAGCTACCGGGTAGCAGGGGATTCGACATGGAGGGAGCCAGGACATCGGTTAAGCCAATAATAGAGAGGGGAGTGTTAGCCAACATACTGCACAACTCTAAGACAGCGGCCAAGTTCAACACTGTGACCACGGGGAATGCGGGATGGATATCGCCTGAGCCATGGAACCTGATCGTTGAACCCGGTGACTACGGGATGGATGAGCTCATCGGTGAAGTGAGGAGAGGTATACTTGTAAACAACAACTGGTATACCAGGTTCCAGAACTACGTGGAGGGAGAGTTCTCCACTATAACGAGGGATGCATTATTCCTCATCGAGAACGGTGGGATTAAGGCAGCGGTCAGGAAGATAAGGATAGCGGATAGGCTTGGAAAAGTGTTGAGGAACATAGACGGGTTGACAAGGGAGAGGTATGATGTCAAGTGGTGGGAGGTAAGCTACCCGACGAGGGCGCCCTACATACTTGTGAGAGGAGTGAACACGTCTAAGCACACGGCTTAGAGGAAGCCGGCTCAAAAAATTTTTCACGGATTAAGGCTTCTGCGCGACTGTTGATGTAATCCTACTTTTAACGTACTCGTCGATTATGACTAGTAGCCCCTCGATTATAAGGTAGGCTGCGATTAAGAGATTCAATAACTCTGGTAGCACCAGTATTAGGAGCCCGAAGACCAGCATTAACACGCCTGCGAAGAGCCTTGGCACGCTGACGCCCAGATACTTCTTCATCAACTCCTGGAGCTTCTCCTCAGCCATACCTATTCATCTCCACGTAGCCCCGGTGTTTTGATCACTTAGTTGAGTAAAGGTGCTAATAAACCTGTGTCATGGGGGATCCCGGTGGAGGATTAGAGTGCGGCCGGGAGTGACCCGACCCATGTTCATTCCGCCCCGTTACGCGGGGGTGTTGCATGGGCACCGGGGTCACATCACTTGAGCTCTAGGAGTATAGGGGTTTAAAACCGTTAACACGGTGTTCAGTGCTACTATTTTACTTCGACCGATGGATTCTTAGCCGCCTTTATGTTGAGCACGGATTCCGCTATGCCGTTCGAGTACCTGGCTATCCTCCTTATGCTGTCACATATAAGGGTGAGCCCCGCCTTCTCGTTGTCGGGTAGTGTTGAGTTTATTATCTCCTCGTATATGGTTTTCTCTATTTCATCTACGAGTGCACGGGAGCTCTGTATCACCTCCTCGGCGTCCCTCCTGCTGAGGCTGTAGAGAGCGCCCATAGCCTTGTTGAAGAGGTCTGATGCCTTCACCACGAGCTTGTAGACTATGTCGGAGCCGCTTGTCTTCTTCATGGCGAGCACTCTTCTAGCTATGTTGACGTTGTGGTCGGCTATCCTCTCAAGGTTCCTCGCTATGATCCTGTAGCTTAATGCTTCAACAACGTTCGTTATCCCTAGCTCGTGCTGCACTCTTACATCGAGGAGGGCCATGCTGAGCTCCCTTACGATCATGTGGTGGAATCTATCCGCCTCGTCATCCCTCTGTATTATCGCGTATGCGACGTTCTCATCCATGGTTCTCAGCAGTGTCTTCACGTCTTCCATCATGTTGTTGACTATTAAGTGGAGTCTCCTCATGGCGCTTATCAAGGGGAGCTCCTTTATGTTTAATAGTATCTTGAATGTAACGCTGTTGAAGGACTCCTCGACGACCTCGACGCCTGCGAGCTTTATCCTCGCCGTGTTCTTGACGTCGCTGATGAACTTCGCTAGATCCGGGGTCCCCGGGTCGAATGTTATTGTTATAGTGTTGTAGCCTGAGAGATACATGGCGAGGAGCATCCTGAATACCTGGTCAACCGAGATCTCGGGGCTCACCTTTATGGAGGCCTTCATCTGCGTCATCTCCGTCGACGGGGGTATTATCACTAGTTTGTCACCGTACTTCTCGACGTTCACGTAGTCGCCGCTCTTCAACCCGACTGAGTCCACCCACTCCTTTGGAAGAGTTATGATAAATGACGACGACCCGGTTTTCTGAACCCTTCTCCTCTCAGTACCAGCCATGTAACCCATCACCACTTTAGTTAAACCACTCATACTTATTGGTCAAATATAGATCGGCTGTTACAGGCTTATATATATTTCACCGCTTAAACCATGGGGAAACATACTGGTAGGTAGAGCAGTCAACCGGTACGGACTCCTAGGTAGTAGGCCTCCTTGAAGCATCCGGATAACTGTTTTTAAGGATTAACTCACTACAGCATAATGGATTCAATACTACTTGACTCAGGGAGGTGTATCCGGTTTTGAATAACAGGGTTAAAGCCGCTGTAGCCTTCGCGACACTGCTGGTAATGCACGCTGTAGCCATGCTGCCTCCTCCAGAGGGTCTCACATCGAAATCCATGGCGATGATAGGGATCACGATAATGGCCGTCGTGTACTGGGCAACGGAGTGTGTTCCCATGCCGTTGACAGGGGTGATGATAATGCTTGCACAGGCACTCTACGGGGTCTTCCCATTGGCGAAGGCGGTGTCATATATTGCTTCAGATGTGAATATCCTTGTATTAGCTGGGCTAGTGATATCGCTGGCTCTAGGAGTACACGGCATCGACAAGTACATAGGTATCAAGGTGCTGTCCATCATGGGTGAGAAGTCGAGTAGACTGGTATTAGGGTTAATGCTGTCGACAGCCATTCTCTCCATGTGGATACCCAACACGGCTGCAGCAGCCTTGATGGCGCCGATAGCCTTCGGAGTGTTGAAGCTGGTGAACGCGGAGAGAACGGGGGGTAACCTCGGGAAGGCGATGATGATCGGGGTCGCCTACGCTGCAACCATAGGTGGCATAGGGACACCTGTTGGGACACCGCCGGTTCCAATCACGATAAGGAATATTAGGGAGGCAACCGGCGTGGACATAGGTTTCGCAACATGGATGTCCTGGGGTGTCCCGGTTTCGCTTCTACTAGTGGTTGTAGCATGGTGGCTGCTCATGCTCTTCTATAGGCCTGAGCACGAGGTGATTGCCGGCAGCAGGGAGGTGGTTGAAAGAGAGTTGAGGAGCATGGGGGGTTTAAACAGGGTGCAGAGGAAGACCCTCATCCTCTTCAGTCTAGTCGCCTTGCTCTGGCTGCTTGACCCAGTGTTCTCCAGGTGGGTCTCAGGCTGGACCTACATAGTGTCGCTGCTCGCCATAGCATTGTTCTCCTTCCCGGTGATAGGCGTGCTGTCCTGGAGCGATATCTCCGAGAAGGCTGACTGGGGAGTACTCTTCCTGATAGCCGGTGGCCTAGCACTAGGTGCTGGTTTAAGGGATACAGGGGTTGTAGACGTCATCGCGAGAGCTGTGGCAGCCCATACCTCGGGGCTCCCAGAGTACGGTGTGCTACTAGTAATCTCCGTGGTATCGGGGCTCAGCATAACGGTGTTCAGCAGTATCACCGCTACGTCTTCGACCATGGTGCCCGTGGCCATAGGTGTCGCTAAGGCAACGGGCGTTGACCCCGTTATCGCCGGCGTGGTCGCCGGAATCGCCTCCTGCTACGCGTTCCTGCTGCCAGCTAACACGCCGCCTAACGCGATAGCGTACTCATACGGCTACTTCAAGAACTATGAGATGGCTAGGATCGGTATAGTACTCATCCTGGCTTCATCACTGCTACTCTTACCGTTCACAGTGCTTATAAGGCTGGTAGCGGGCTAGCGCCAGTTACCCCAACTATTTTTCAATTTATAAGGAGTAAAGCACTATCTAATTAGTGAAGCCGGGGTGGCCGAGCGGTCTAAGGCGGCGGGCTGCAGGGCACACCCACTGCAAAGGGGTTCACGGAGACCCGTTTATCCGCGGGTTCGAATCCCGCCCCCGGCTCTCCACCATGCAGTTGCATCGAACACGTTGACCACGCATTTCATCCTCCTGGAGCCCTGGGTGGGCATCGGCGTGGAGGACTGGGATTATGGAGGGCTACGGGCCCGCGGGGATTCGAACCCCGGGCCTCCGGCTTAGGAGGCCGGCGCCCTATCCTGGCTAGGCGACGGGCCCTTGCGACCGTTATCTCTTAAGTGGTTGGAGAGGATTATAAGTGTTTCCACGTCTAGGTTGATGCACGTGGAGCTGGGGGCGCTGTGTCTACAAGCTTATAAGCCTCCCAGTAATGAATAATATGGATTGGTGCCGCCGTAGCTCAGCCTGGTCAGAGCGCCGGACTCATACGGGGTCCACGGGTCCGTACCGAGGTCTGCCCAGGGGAGATCCGGTTGCCCCGGGTTCAAGTCCCGGCGGCGGCACTCCCCTGCGTGCTCCTAGCTAAGTGTTTTTATTTCATGGCGGAGTTGTATTATCTCGGGGTTGAAGCATGGGTGAACCCGGCTTCATAATGGGTGAAGTCAGGAGCATGGATGTTAAGCGCAGAGGGCTGCACGAGCTCCTCCTCGAGATGGGGGATACAGCGTTCCAGGGGAGGAGTCTAGGGGAGGCTTACCGGGTTCTCATAGATATGTTCAGCGATGAGGATAACCTCGTGTTCCTCGGGTTGGCTGGCTCAATGAGTACTGCAGGCATGTGGAGGATAATCAAGTGGCTTATTGAGGAGAGGTATGTGGACGTCGTGGTTTCAACGGGTGCGATAATAAGTGAGGACATATATGAGGCCATGGGCTTCAAGTACTATAAGACTCATCCATGCGTCAATGATGAGGAGCTCCTCAAGTACAAGTATGACAGGTTCTACGACACCGTGGCCAGTGAAGAGGACTATAGGAAGATGGAGAGGCTTATACAGGAGTTCATTGAGTCGCTGCCTGCTGGGAGACCATATAGTACGGCTGAGTTCCTCCACGAGTTCGGCAGGTATCTGAATGAGAGGGGTGTCGACAGCATTGTTGCAGCAGCATATAGGGCAGGGGTCCCGGTCTTCTCCCCGGCTCTCGTTGACAGCGGGTACGGTATGGCAGCTGTTTTAGCGTATAGGAGGGGGCACAGAGTGGTACTTGACATGGTGAGGGATTTCCACCAGCTTGTCGAGATAGGTAGGAGGGCTGGGAAGCTCTCTGCGATATATATCGGTGGAGGCGTCCCCAAGGACTACGTGAACCTGGTGACCGTTGCTCAGACACTGATAGGGGAGTATGAGGAGGGGAGGCACGACTACTATAAGAGCCTCGAGTACGTGGTCCAGTTCACCACGGATGCACCCCAGTGGGGAGGGTTGAGCGGGGCTACACTGGAGGAAGCTGTGAGCTGGGGTAAGGTGTCGCCGAGAGCCAAGAAGAAAGTGGTCTATGTCGATGCAACCATAGCGTTACCCCTGATAGCTCATGGATTGATTGATGGAGGAGTTAGGAGGAGGCGGCCGGCGGATCTCTCATGGTTTTTCAGGAACCCGCCTTAGGCGCCGTGGCGTCATATAAGGGCTAGTGTAAGCGAAATTATGGATGCAGGGTAGAGGTACTTCCACAGGAATCTGACGGCTTGCTCAGGCTTATACCTCGGCAGCGCTGCATCTATCACTGTGAGCACCGTGAACACGGCGATTGTTTTAGCCAGTATGATTATGGATGCTGGCAGCCAGTCTCCAACGGTGAAGGGCCATGCTCCCCCGAGGAATAGCAGTGTGTATATTAAGGGGTAAACTATTCTCTCAGCGAACTTCGCGAAGAAGCCTAGTGCCAGCCTAGGCCCCCCGAGCTCCGTGAACATGCCCCAGTACAGCTCTGACTCGGCCTCAGGCGTGTCAAACGGCTTAACCATCAGCATGCTCATCAAGCCGAGGAAGCCTGCCGCCGTGGCCAGTGCCATGGAGACTGTTTTCAACGGGCTAATCGCCCAGAGCATGTGTGAGACCAGTGAAGTATAGTAGAGCGAGTAGCCTGCACCATAGTGCCTGGATGCCAGTATAACGGGGACCAGTATTGTCAACGCGTACGCTGGCTCACTGGATAAGAGTAGTGCTATGTAGCGTCCAACACCTATAGCCGTATACGGGTTTGGATGCGCTGCAGCCAGGTATGCTAGCCCGAAGGGTATTAGTAGGAGTAGGTAGAGGACTACGATCGCATCGTATTCGGCGTGAAGCGGTTGAATGGCTAGGGGTGTGGCTGAGGGTATCACTACTAGTGCACCTATTGCAAGGGATATCACTATCAGGGGGCTTGCCTTGAGACTATACTTGTTGACGAGATCCTTCTTCACCACTAGTTTCAGGAGATCGGCCAGCGGCTGGAGGACCCCGGCCACGCCAGCGTACACCGGCCCCCTCCTGAACTGTATCCTCGCAGTCACCTTTCTGGCGAGCCACTGTGTCAGAATGATTAATACTATCATGAAGAAGAGGCCAGGATATATGAGTGACTGGAATACCAGTGTAAGTGGGTTCACCACTGCTACCACCCCGCTGCAAGCAGTATTAGGATTAACGCTATCAGGAAGACTACACTTATGAAGTACCAGTCGCTGAGGTATGATGCAACGCCTCTTTCAAGGACCACGCTGCTCCTCCAAGCCCTCCTCAATATGTCGACTGCAACCCTTGTAATGGACGGTGATTCAGGCTTCTCAACGATGAATCCACCCATGACCGGGAGCTCTGAGACCTCGTCGCGTTGAGCAGGTATCTTATCTGCCACTAGTCTCTGGAACAGTACGTAGAATACGAGGTAGACTGTGAGCCCGGCTAAAACAGTCTGGGAGAGTAGTAGTATTGTGAACACGTATGCATCCATTTAACCCACCTCTTACCCGAAGACCTCCTTCAAGTATTTCTCGAACTCAGCTGAGACTTCACGGTAAGCGCCTTCATCGCTTACATCCGTAGGGGTCAGCCAGTGCACATAGTATACTTTTCTCTCCTGATCCAGGTCGACCACTATTGTTCCAGGCGTGTTGGTTATACTGTTGGCTACGAATGTGACACCGTAGTCGCTTGAAACCCTGAATGGGACCCTGACTATGGCTGGCGTTGGAAGGGGGCTTGGGGAAAGTATCACCTTCACCACGCCCCAATGCGCCTTAGCCTCTATGACTGTGAAGTACTTGAACAAGTAGTAGAGGCCTAGCAGCATTCTTCTCGGTGTAAGCTTGCCTGCATCGCTGACTAGCTCCAGCTTGAAGACGTATGCCACCAGGGTGCCTGCCGTAACAGCTATCATGGCTTCAAGGATGTCGAATACCCCTGTGTACACGAGGTATGTGACCGCGGAGAGAAGTATGGCCACTGCGAGTGAAGCCTTATTCATCCTCAGCCACCTCCAGGCGGTTTACGTTGAATGTCCCGGTTGCCTTAACTATCCTCAACGCTATCGCGGAGAGGAATATCAACTGGGCTAGGCCTATCACTATGGCTGTCACTATGAGTACCTGTGGCACTGGGTCAACGCTCCTCGCTATGAAGGATACTACCTCACTAGGGTTCCACGGTAGCTGCGGGTTTAGCAGTGTTCCACCGGGGTAGACCGGGGGTGTTGAAGCCGTGAGCCTGTACCCCATGAAGACTAGGAGCACGTAGACGGCGTCTGACAGTATGGTTATGAACACTAGCTTCTTGACTATATGGGGCCTGGTTGCAACACCGTAGAGCGAGTATGCTATGGTGAACACTACTGTCACCATTATGTAGTACCAGATGTATGCGTCGAGGCTCACTCGGCGTCACCTCCCTCGAACTCCCTTGTCAAGTAGATTAATGCGAGAGTGAACCCTGAGGAGACGGCGAGGAACTCGAAGAAGTTGAGCCAGAAAAGCGTGCCCGATAACAGCAGGGGTCCCATGGGTGTCTCCACGAGGGCTGGGAACGAGAACTGCGAGTACGGCTTAGCGAGGTTCTGGAAGAGGTATGCCTTTCCACCGCTTACAATACTGTAGGCTAGTGGGATTACTCCGAGCACGAATATCAGGGTGACTGCCAGGGCTCTCACCCCTAGGAGTTTCCGCGGTGTGAACCCTGCTTTATACAGTGGGCTGATGCCTAGGGCTAGGAGGACTAGTAGGGGTGCGATGACGAATATGCTTCCACCCTGGAATCCGCCTCCAGGCGTGAGGTGCCCGTGGAGTGCGACCGACACGCTGACCACGGCCACTATCAATACTACTGGTTTAACCACTGTTCTAACTATCACTGTGACCTCGCCGCCGGCGTCGCTGAGCCTTGTGGCTGAGCCGGTTTTCTCCAGTACGAGTAGTGAGGCCGCTATGGCTAGGAAAAGCACGCTTGTCTCGAAGTATGTGTCGAAGCCTCTTTGATCCCATATGACGCTGGTTACCACCTCAGTGCTCATCGATGTCCACGGGGAGCCAGGGTAGGCTACGTGCGCCAGGTATATCTGTGCGAGCCCGGTGAGCTCCTGTGCTTTGAAGCTGGCTAGCCCCGTGTACTCTAGTAGTAGTGCTATTAATACTGCTAGGGTGAGTGAGACCAGTATTGAGAGATAGAGGTGCATGCTCCTACTCCTCATATCTATCACCCTTGCTCAACACGTATATGAGTAGGAGGCTGTTCACGCCGAGCCCTATGGCTATGTACGCTATGAGTAGGTCTGGAGCCAGGAGGTATGAGAGGAGTATCGCGTAGAAAGCCGACTCTATTCCCGAGTACACTATTGCCTTGGCGACATCCCTCTCCCTGAAAACAGCTATTGTTGCAAGCAGTGCTAGTGTTGCACTTATGGCTGCGATCAGTATCATCTCCCATCACCCTTATCCTCCCTGAGCTTGTCTACCCCGGTGATGGGCTCCGGCTCCCCGCTGTGATAGGCTGCCCTGGCAAGGATATGGGAGCCGGCCGGGGTTCCAAGGGCTATGAGTGCAGCAGCTATTAGGCAGACTCCTGAGAAATATGCTTTAAAATATATGTCGACGTCGAGGGAGAGCACTATCAACGCCAGCCCTATCAAGGGGTAGAAGCCTCCACCAATGCTGCCTATTGTAGCTGCATGGAGCCTCATGTAGAAGTCTTTCAGCCTGAAGAAGCCTATTGAAGCTATGATATCGAGTACGCCGCCGGTGATCGTTAACGTGAGGCCGAGGTAGAATATTATTGTATCCATCATCTCCCACCACCCCTCTCCCTATGCTTATACATGTATCTCGCAATGATCACGTCGAGCAGGAGGATCCATGCTGCCAAGGGTACTACACCTATGAGGAGCATTGGGGATTTATAGTAGAGGGCTATGAGGACTAAAAGCACGACTAGGTCTACGCTTAAAGCATCCACCGCCAGCACCGCGTCCGGCAGGGTCTTCGAGGATAGTACTCTCAGCGAGTACAGTATCATGGCGGCTGTGAAGAGGCCCGTGATAAACGGTATCGCTGACTCGAGGAGCCCGTAGTCAACCACCCTAGGCCACCTCCCCGCCTCCACTCCTAGGCAGATATGGCTTCACGTATGGGGCTGCGAAATGACTTCTTGTAATAGTCACCTTGGCAAGCGGCTTCAGATCCATGGGCTGCTTCAGCAGCGTCGACTTATCCGTTGTGAAGAGCTCGTAGCCTGTTGCAGTGGTCATGGAGAGCGCGTTGAACGGGCAGTACTCCACGCATAGGCCGCAGAAGGTGCACTTGTTCAAGTCTATCCTGGGGAATCTTTTACGCGGGTTCTGCGGGTATTCGCCTTCAACAACCACCATGTCTATGGAGTTCGCTGGGCACACCTGCTGGCACATCGAGCACCCAGTGCACTTAGCCATGTCGAGCACGTGTCCACCCCTTGTAACAGGGGTCTTGAACGGGGTGTCCACCCTTGGAACCTGCCTAGTGTAGGGTCTCTTTAAGAGGTACCTTAGGGATTTATAGATTGATGCCGCGACCACTCCTCATCACCTGTCTAGATCCGGGGTGCAGGGGTCCATGGAGGCGAGGAGCACTGGGAAATCCGCTATTGTGACCTCTTCACGGCTCACAATGTACTCTATGACCGTGGTTAGCAGCGGCATCGACATGCTTCTCAACCTAACCCTATAGGGCTTCCTGCCACCGGTGCTCACAATGTGAATCATGTATTCGCCCCTAGCTGTTTCAACCCTGGCAACCCCTTCACCGGGTGGTGCTGTGAGGGGGAGCTTCACTCTCAGAGGGGCTTCGGGATCGATCCTTTTAACGCTCTCACGTATTATCCTGAGGCTCTCGTAGATCTCGCGGAACCTCACCATGCTTCTATCATATGAGTCGCCGGCGGAGCCCGTCGGTATGTCGAAGCCCACCTTCCCGTAGTTCAGGTACGGGTTAGCCCTCCGGAGGTCGTAGGGGAGCCCTGTGGCTCTTAGAACCGGGCCTGTTGCACCTAGTTCAAGGGCCTCCCTCGCCGTCAGTTTTCCAAGCCCCTTCGTCCTGTCCTTGAACACCTTGTTCCCCAGGAGGGCGGCCTCGACGTCTCTCACCCGCTCCTCGACGAAGTCGGCTACTCTAAGCGTGTCCTCGACGAAGGAGTCGGGTAACGGGTATCTGACGCCGCCTGGCACACTTATGTTGTGGTATACTCTGTGACCTGAGAGCCTGGCGAACCACTTGAGGATCTCCTCACGGGCTGCAACAGCCCAGTATGCTGGTGTCCTTAGTCCAACGCTTCCACCAATGAAGTGGCTCCAGAACAGGTGGGAGGCTATCCTTGAGAACTCTGCCTGTATCATTCTAAGGTACTTGGCGTTCTCAGGTATGTCGACCCTGTGGATTTTCTCAAGGGCCATGGAGTACGCTATTTCAAGGGGGTCTGGGTCCTCGACGCAGAACCTGTAGCTGAGTACTACGTTCATCTCCCATGTCCTGTTCTCCATCATCTTCTCGAAGCCACGGTGGAGGAAGCCTGGGATGGCTTCAGCCTTCACTACTCTTTCTCCATCTAGGAGTAGCTTGAACCCTATGTTGCCAGGTGCACCCGGGTGCTGTGGGCCGAAATATATCTCTGTGAGCCTTCCTCTACCTGCCATACCTGTACCCTCCATACATGGTTTTCACGACGAAGCCAGCTGTATCCACGTCTTTACGGAGCGGAGGCGGGCCCTCCCAGTTGCCCTCGAGGATCCATTTCTTCAGCTCCGGGTGGTTCCTGAAGACTATGCCCATGAACTCGTAGACCTCTCTCTCAATGTACTTGGCGATCGGGTAGATGTCGCTCACTGAGTCTATTTCAGGCGCGGCTCTCCCCACGTATGTTTTAACCCATGTCTGTGAGGCGTCTGAGGGGTTTTCAACTATGTAGTATACTTCTATGACTCCTTTCTCAGGGTAGTCAACGGTGTCTATGTTTACGAGGAGTATGTAGCCCTTGTTCTTCAACTCCACTAGAACCTCTCTGAGCCTCGCGGGTGACACCGTGGTTCTACATATCTTGAGCTCCCTGTCCTCCTCGTAGCACGCTGGATAAGTCTCCTTGAAGTCGTAGTTAAGCGGCTTAGATGCCTCTGCCCGCATCTTCTCCTCGTATTGGAGCCTCCACTGCTTCTCGAGTTCTTCTAGCTCAGCTATCTTCTTGAATGCATCGGGCTTTATCCTTGAAACATATTTCTCGAAGCCGCGGCCCGCTATATCCCTCCTCACATGCTCTATCATCGCAGTGTAGTCGTCGGGCATGGGCATGCATCCAGGGACCCAGCCCTCTACTTCAACGAAGTCGTCGAGCCTCTTGTACGTGGCGTAGCTATCCCAGTAGAGGCCGCCTGTCGACGTGCAGTTGCATCCAGCTAGCACTAGCCTGGGCTCCGGCATCTGCCTGTACATGTTGAGGAAGAGTTTAACAGTCTTCTTCGTCAGGTAACCCATCCCTATGTAGAGGTCGCTCTGCCTCGGTGACGGCGTGGGCATGTAGCCGTATCTCTCCCAGTCCAGCGGGGACATTACGAGTGGAGGGAACTCTACTGCACCGCATGCTGAGCAGTAGTGTATCATCCAGAGG